>NZ_DBHIEC010000003.1:0-198425 GCF_057250765.1 Catonella sp. | reverse complement strand
CGTGATAGCCTTAATAGTAAATGTAATATGGTAACTACAAGACCGTGGGAACTTTGTTTTCCTGCGGTCTTTTGTTATAAAAAAAATTTAAAAAAATTTAAAAAAATATTATAAAAAGGGTTAAGTTTTGATGGTAAAATGCCGATAAAATACATGGACTAAGAATACTTACGTAAAGGAGAATGTTATGTGGGAAAAAACCAGACTTAAAAGAGGTGCCCTAAGCGTGACACTCGCTTTAGGACTTGTGCTTACAAGTTTCAACCCTCTTGGCGTATTTGCAAAGGAAGCAGGGGGAGAACAGACTACAGCATTCAGCGAGAGCAGAGTGCTTGCAGATGCCGGGGCGAAAGAGCTTACCTGGAAAGACAGCTACCGTCTGGATCGCACTGTGATGCAGGATGGCAATGTTATTCAGAGTGGGTCAAATGAACCAACCGGTATAATAAATCCAAATAAGAACTTCAGAGTTAATATGAGTGTTGAGCTGCCTGTAGCTACAGATGGCAACGCAAGACCATATCTGAAAAAGAACGACTTTATTCGTATCCCTATGATAGAAAAGGGAGTAAAGTTAACAGGCAATTTAGACCTTGGCAAGTTAGATGCCAAATTCATGGTAAATGGTACCGAGCATACAGTTAAGAATGCGTTTTCAGCGAAGGTAGTAGCTGACAATGCTACAAAAACTGTATACATGGTTATGACTTTACTTGTTGACAACAACGAGTTACAGGATGCAACAGACTTAAGGGCCAATATCAAGATGGACTTTGATGTTGATCAGGACAGCATGGGCAAAGATGCAAAGGGAAACTATATCTATTCTGCAGAGAAGAAGATATATCTTGGCAAGTTTGACAACAAGTTTGTTGTAGAAAAGACCGGAACCATAGACTACGACAATGGAAACGTTGATTGGACCGTAAAGGTTGAGAAAAAAGGTGCTGCTGGAGAGCAGACTTCATTAGCAGGTTATAGACTTGAAGATCCTATTGGAAAAGTAGGTGCCTATATACCTAAGACCTTTACTGTTTATGAAGCGGGTGCAAACAACGCACCCGGCAACAAGATATTTGGTGATGACGGCAGTACTTCATCAGATTTTAAATATGTAACAGGCGTGACTGATGCAGGCAACAACAATGCACTTACCTATGTATTCCCTGCGAATGCGCCAGGCAAGGCAATAGTTAAGTTTAGTACAAGCTTAATGAAGGATTCTTCAGATACATACTATACTGATCTTAGAAATGGCTTTACCAGAGACAACACTGCATATTTGTATCAGAAGGAAACAGATGGGAAATATACTGTTAAAGTTGCTGAGAACACCACAACTGTCAGATGGGGCGGAATGTGGGGAGTTAAGTATCACGGAGGCTATTCCGAGAAAAACGGAATAAGAGATGCACTCTTAAAGGATCACCTCAGTGACAAAGGAATGACAAAAGACAGCTTTGCTGAGCTTGATGAGGACGTTAAAGTAGAAAACGGCAAACATAAAGTACAGTGGGATATCGTATTTGATGCAACAGATAAGAATCTCACAAATGTAAAGCTTAGAGATGAACTTCCTCTTACCGGGCGTTATTCAAAGAAGGTAATGGCTTTTGATAAGGCAATGGTAAGAAAGTGGGATGTAACCGGACATAAGTGGCTCTATTTTGATTATGCAACCGGGACCTGGGGCACTGATGTAAAATACATCACAACTCAGCCACAGGACGGTGTATACGCGATAGGCGATCTAAACACTGTAGCAAAGTTAACAATCTGGTCAGAAGTAGAAGGCTTAAAGGGTATTGACAGATTCAGTAACAATGCAAGAGTTATGTGGGGTAAGGACAGCAAGAAGTACGTAGACCTTACAGAAGGCTTCGACATCGGTAAAAAGAGCATAATTAAAAGAGCAGAGGGTAAGTATATTGAATCTAACCCTACCTGGAATATAAAGGTCAGCAAGGGAACCGTTGATGAGAACAAGGCTAAAGGTATCAAGACCTATGTTTACGATACTTTGATTGATACAAGCATTGGAAACTCAGATGAGTACTATAAGCTTATAAATGGCACAAGTGCTGACAAGGTTGCTGCCAGAGAGAACTTCTCACTTGAAAATGGCGAAAAGAAATTCGCTTCAGGAGTGAAAGTAGCTGATATTGTATATCAGGCAGGTACTGCAAAAATGAGCTATGAGGACGGTTCATTTGCAGATAGCTTAAATAACGGAGCACTTAAGGCCACTGTACATACTCTTTACTATACAAAAGGCACAGAGAAGAAGGCTGTAGGTAAAATCTTAGAAGTAACAGGCTTTGAAGATTGTACCAAGACTCTTGATAACGAGGGTGACAAGTGGTATCCTTTCTCATTCAGAACTAATATACTTGACGCTGATTCACTTACCGGTGGCGCAAGACGTGGTAATGACAGCAACTTAAAATACAATCAGGTTATGAACTTAGCTTACCTTTATGGATCAGGTAAGGTTGGTAAAAATGGTGAAGAAGGCGTAGAATACGGAAGCTTCAGTGATTATTGGGCAAACTTCAACCATAGAATGATTCAGAAGGATGCACTCACAAGTGAAGCGGCTGAAAAGCTAATCGCAGGCGGCGAAAGCAGCTACACAGCTGCAAATGCAAATGATGTTGTAAATGGTACATCAGGTGCATATGCAAAGGACTATAAGTCTGTGATATTCCGTCTTAGCGTAAATGCTGAAAACATAAAGAAATTAGACACAAGTAAGCTTGAAGCATTTATAAAGGACAGCATAGACAGTAAGTTCAAGATAGTTCCTCTTAATGATAAGGATAAATACCTTGTATTTAAGGGAACACCTAGAACAGCCTTTACAGGAGCAGGCTATACCAATGATGCTTATGTAATAGCTGAAGGAAGTCCTGTTGATGCAAATGACGTATTCACAGCAAGTGAAAATGTATCAAACGGATATAAACTTGACACAACATTTACCCTTAAGAAGCTTGACGCTCCTTACGTTATTCTCCTTAGAGCTCAGATAAGAGACGGAGAGAACGGAGACGAGAAGAAGATTATCAATTCAAAGGGTGCTGTGACCAACGATGTGACAGTAACACTTCACGATGTAACTTTTGATGGAAGTAAGGGTAAGGATTACAGCCTTTCAAGCAGCAAGAGTGTTGACTATGATACCAGATTCTTAAGTAAGGAATATAAGGTAGAGCAGGGTGGAATCATAAGATGGACCATAGAGTACAATCCATCTATTATGGATGCTGGTACCAAGAGTGAAATCGAAGCTGCAAAGGATGACAGCGCAGCAGACAAGAAAGATATTACCCTGTACGACATACTCGAGAAGGGACTTAATGTATTCTCAGAAAATGGCAAGCCAATTCTTGGCAAGGGATATTACAGCCTTGAGATGGTTGGCAAAGACGGAAATAGCGTTCCATATTCTGATAAGTTAACAGACCTCCTTTCATTTGGTAAGGAAGGTGGTAAGGAAGCTCTTACACTTAAGATACCTAATAATGAGAGAATGAATAAGTTTATTTTCTCATATAGTACCATTCTTGATAAGAATGCACCTAAGGATATAAAGAATACAGTTCAGATTCGCATTAACGGTGAGAAGAAGTCAGAAGCTGAAGTTGCAACATATACAGTTTCAGCAGGTGTCTCACTCGATACCTTCGTTACAGAAGGCAACTTAACAGCGAAGATAGTAAAGACTGATGCCGAGACAGGAAGACCTATCAAGGGTGTTGAGTTTGAACTCACATATCCAAATGGCACTGTTAAGAAGGCAGCTACAGATGCAACAGGTGTAGTTAAGTTTGCTTCACTTGAAGCAGGAAATGGTTACAAGTTAAGAGAGCTTAGCGCTGAAGGCTATGAAGTAGACAAAAATACTTATGTATTCAATGTTGAGCGAATCACCGTTCCTAATGGCAAGACACTTACCATCGGTGGCTTTGCAGTAGAAGGCACACCTGTAGGCGAGCAGCAGTTAAAGTTCGGTGACGGTGTTGTAGGTGGCAGTGATGGTAGAACTATCGTAGCTACCAACAAGAAAATAGGTGAGTTAAAGGATGAAACAAGCTTTAACCTCATTAAGGCAGATTATGATGTAAACAAGGATGTAATAACCAAGGCAGGTGTGACAGTCAATGAAATTAAGTCACGTCTTGATGGAGTGAAGTTCACACTTACTTCAGGAAGTTCAGTAATTGCAGAGGGAACCACCTCTACACCTGCAGGAATTGTTACATTTGAGGGTCTTGCCAGTGGTAAGTACACACTTAAAGAAGCCTCTGCAAAGGCAGGATATAAGGCTCTTGATAAGACTTACACAGTGGTTGTGACAACAGCCGCAATCAATAAGGCAGCTGGTAAGGCTGTGGTAGATGAGATAGCAGTAGTGGAAAAGGATGAAAATGTTGGATTGGTTGGTGACACTATTGTAGTCCTCAATCATAAGGAGAATGTAACTCCTAATCCGGTACCGGGTCCAAACCCAAACCCAAATCCAAATCCAAACCCAAATCCAAATCCAAATCCGGGACCAACCCCAAATCCGGGTCCTAACCCAAGTCCTAACCCATCACCAAACCCAAGCCCTAACCCAAGTCCAAATCCAAGCCCTAACCCAAATCCTACACCAACAGTACCTACAACAGATATACCTAACAACGATACACCTACCTATCCATCAGACAATTTCCCAAATCCGAACGATCCAAAGAGTCCGGATGAGTTCGTTTCAGTTGATGACAACGGAACTCCAAAGGGTAGATATGTAAAGAAGAAAAAACCTGATGGAACTAACGAGTATGTAAAGGTTAATGATGACGGTACTCCTAAGGGTACAAAGGGCGGTAAGAACAGGCTCCCAAGAACCGGTGGTTCAGATACCATGGTTTATTACTTAGGTGGAGCAATGCTCATCTTCCTTGCATCAGGCATTGTTGTAAGAAGAAAAAAAGTTAATAAATAATTAAGCACTAATAAGAGATCATCGTTTTGGCACTATGCTAAGACAGTGGTCTCTTTTTTTGTTGAGAAAAATATAATAAAAAAAGATTTGAGAATGGGTTGCAATTTTTCTAAATGGTGCTATAATTGCGAATGGGTTGCAAAAGTTTAACTTTGATACATGAAAGGAAGAGAGATGAAAAATAAGAGAAGTTTGTTATTTATGCTATGTGGAATGCTGTTAATTCCACAATTTTTGGCAGATACACAGGTGCTTGCTGCAAAAAAGGCGGAAGCAGGGAATGAGGCAGTTGTTGTTAAGGATGGAGAGCCAAAGAACGATGAAAAATCTGGTGAAAAGCCTGAGGAGACATCTGGAGAGAAATCAGACAAAGAGTCTAAAGACAATCCGGAAGAATTGACGTCTTCTATCAAACAAGATAAAAGTAAAGCTGATAAAGCTGAAAACAAGGAAAAGAAAAAGGAAAAAAACAAGAAGAAAAATAAGAAAAAGAATAAGAAGAAGAGTAAGGGCAGAAATAAAAAGAATAGCTTAAAAAAGAATAAAAAGAAGAAAGCAAAAAAGGACAGTAAGAAAGGCTCTAAGAACAAAGCAAAAAAGGGTAAAAAAGGCAAGAAGAATAACAATAGCAAAAAGAGTAAAAAAGGTAACAAGGATAAAAATAATAAAAAGAAAGATAACAAGAAGGTGAATGAGGAAAAGAACTTAGACCTTAAAGAAGAAGAGGTTGGTAAGATACCAGAGACTGATAAGTACAAGCCTGTGGATAATACAGACTTTAGCAATGCAGGAATTGTAAATGAACATTCAGGAAGGAGTAATTCCTCATCAGGCAAAGAAAACAAAGAAAATATCATTAGAGAGTATACGGTTTTTGGCGAATATACAGATGTTGACGGGAAACTAAGATTCAAGGCAGGGAATGCCATATCCTTACCGGAGAGTGGCTATATAGGATTTATTGCAACCGGGGAAAATACCGGTATAGAAGATAAGCTCACCTGGGAAGGCAAAGACCTTGAGAGCATTAAAAAAGGAATCAAAGGAAACTATGTTATTACCTGTATGACTAGTGAAAATGTAGTAATCGGAGGTAAGGATTACGGCAAGCTTAAGTTCTTGGCCTACATCATAGTAGAGTAAGTGAGGATGATATAATGATTAAGAAGAATGGAAAGAGAATATTAGCATCGGTTTTATCTGCTGCCCTTGCTATTTCTTTAATTAACTATAAAGTGGATGTAAAAGCAGCTGATGAAGCGAAAAATCCTGCGTTTACAAGAGTAAAGAATGTATCAGCAGAGGCTAAGCAGGCTGATATTATGAGTAAGGCTGAAGGCATAGAGCCTAAATCAGATACTCTTAAAGCTGAAGAAGATAAGCAGGTTAGAGTCATAGTGGAGCTTGATAAGGATTCGGTTCTTGATGAGGCTAATGAAAGAAATATGAGCCTCTCATCACTTAGCGAGAGCTTTAAGGAAGAGAAGAAAAAGGAGCTTAAATCAGAGCAGGATGAAGTGATTGCGGAGATTAAAAAAAGTAATATTGAGGCAGATACTTCGGATGTAAGAAACTATGACACTGTATTTAATGGTGTAGCACTTAATGTTAAAGCAGGGGATATAGATAAGATTGATGACATTGATGGAGTAAAAAATGTATACATATCAGAGGAATTTGAAAGACCACTGCTTACTTCATCAGGTGAAATGACAGGAGCAGTCTTTGCAGGAAACTTAGACTACAAGGGCGAAGGCACTGTAGTAGCGGTGATAGACTCAGGTATTGACTATAACCATAAGGCATTTACTCTGGATGATGAGAGTAAAGCGAGGCTTTCTGAGGCGGAGGTAAACAAGCTGATTGAAGAGAAAGGGCTAAACGGGAGATATTATACACCAAAGATTCCTTACGGATACAATTATTATGACTTCAATACCAATCTCTATGACAGCTATGGAGTGATGCATGGAATGCATGTATCAGGGATAGTCGGTGCCAATGATAAGGAGAAGAACCTTTACGGAGTGGCACCAAATGCACAGATACTCGCACTTAAGGTATTTTCGGATGATTTGCAGTATCCAACTACCTTTACGGATATATGGTTAAAGGCCATGGATGACGCTATTTCTCTCGGCGCTGATGTTGTCAATATGAGCCTCGGTTCATCTGCAGGGTTTTCTGTAGAAGGAGAGAAATACCCTGAGACTGAGATGTTTGAAAAGGCAAGAAGGGCAGGTGTGGTAGTTACAGTTGCTGCAGGAAATGACGGAACCATAACCGATGGTAATTACTATGGTGTGAAACCGCTTGAAGGAAACTTTGATACAGCCCTCATTGCCAATCCTGCACTTGATGAAGGCTCATTTGCTGTTGCCTCTATGGACAATCTAAAAAAGTATTCCCGTGCAATAGGCTGGAAGGAAAAGAAAACCAATGAGTTTAAGGAACAGGCTGATGTAGTGCCTGGAGCCAATGCACCTGCTGACAAGCTTACGGGAAAATGGATAGAGCTAGCCGAAGGAAGGGAAGATGATCCTTTTATAAAGAGAAATATAAAAGGGAATTTTGCTGTAATTGAGCTTGTAAATGACACAGAAGGCAAACAGGCATTTGTAGAAAGACTTAAAAAGATAGTAGCGCTTGAGCCTTCAGCCATAGTATTTTACAATCCTGAATCAGAGGCAGAGAGGATAGGCAGAAATATAAGCCTTGGTGATGAGGCAGGCAATATAACTGTGGTAAGGATTAAGCGCAGTACATTCAATAAAATAAGCAACGCTAATAAAATGTCTATGAGATTTACCGTGGATATCTTTATGAATGAGATACCTTTCGAGAATCCATCAGCGGGCAGGCTTTCATACTTTTCATCCTGGGGGCCTACTCCTGACCTTAGAATCAAGCCGGAGATTACAGCTCCTGGCGGCAGCATTTATTCAACTGCGGAGGATGACAGGTATCAGAACATGTCAGGAACCTCCATGGCCTCACCACAGGTGGCAGGAGCCAGTGCACTTATCAGACAGTATATCAGGGAAAATCAGTTAAATGTAGACAATGCTTCTGACTTTACCAAGCTGTTGCTAATGAATACAGCAAAGCCTGTACTGTACAAAGAAGATACTCCTTACTTCGTAAGGCAGCAGGGAAGCGGTGCTCTTGACCTTAAGAATGCACTCGAGACTACTGTTGTAGTAAAGGCTGAGGGCACAAATGACAATAAGGCTGACGGCAAGCTTGAAATAAAAGAAGTAGGCGAAAAGAAGTTCAAGGCTAAATTAACCTTAGAGAACTTTGGTAGTGAGCCAAAGACTTACAGCATTAGTACAAGGGCAGTATACGAGCCTGTTACTGAAGGCTATAGGACGGAAACTCCTGAGGTTGTCTACTCTCCTCAGAGCTTTGAAGGAAGAGAAGTTACGGTTTCAGGAAAATCAAGTAATACAATTGAACTTGACTTTGACTATACAGGTGCAGATGAAATAAAGATAAACAACTTCTTAGAGGGCTTCATAGAGCTTAAAGAAGTGGATGATGAGAGTACACTTAGCATTCCTTTCCTTGGCTTTTACGGTGACTGGGAGAGTGAAAGGGCTATAGATGCTTTTCAGGTAAAAGAAGATGGTAGTGATAAGAGAGAGGTGCAGTTTTTTGTAAACAAGCTGGTTAATGCTGCTTCATCTATGTTCATTACAAGTGCTACACTAAGGCTTCCTGTAGTAAATGATACCCTCTATTTCTCGCCTTCAGGAGCTTATCACAAGGATGTAGCAGTAAGGCTTGCACCACTTAGAAATATGGATGAGATAGAGTATTCTATAATAGATGGTGATACCAATGAGACACTGAGGGTAATAGGCAAGTCTCTAAAGGTAAGAAAGCTTAACAGCCTCGGAAGAAAGACAAGCTTTAACATTATGCCTGATTCCTGGTGGGATGGAAGAATAGGAGGCAAACTTGCGACAGAAGGAGTCAATTATATATATCAGATAAAGGCTAAGCTAAATACCGGCAATTCAGGTGGTGGTAACAATGAGCAGGTATAC
The DNA here is from genome assembly GCF_057250765.1 of Catonella sp. Lineage (NCBI taxonomy): Bacteria > Bacillati > Bacillota > Clostridia > Lachnospirales > Lachnospiraceae > Catonella > Catonella sp. The sequence goes on along the minus strand of NZ_DBHIEC010000003.1, from coordinate 189,383 downwards.
AGGTATAAATTAAAGGTAGACTCTACAGCGCCGGAGCTTAGTGACGATATTGAAGTTAAAAGTGTAGAGGGGAAAAACAGACTAAAGAGGGTTAAATTCAAGGTAAAAGATAGTGGCAGCGGCATAGAACAGATTTACCTTAATTCACTTAAGTTTGTAGGAGAAGAGGGAAATAACCAAAGCGGACCCGCTCTCCCTCCGGGCGTAGACCCTGCACCTCCGGGCAAGAAAAAGCCTTCTTCAATTGGCAATAAGCCTGCTGCAATAGATGGAATAAGTGGAGAAGACTTAAAGCTTGGCAAGCCTAAATTCGGCAAATACCTTATTCTCAATTTTACAGATGAGGCAGAAAAAGATGGTAAAATACTGCCTAAGGTGACAGATGGAAAGCTTGTTATCTCAGATGATATGATTCCTTCAGACCCTTCAGAGAGCAGGGAGATATATGTTAACAGAAACGGCAGCAGGAATGAGGAAATAGAGGTAGATTCAAGCTTCCTTGCCGATGCCTCACATATCTACATTACAGTTAAGGATTACCTTAGCAATCAGCGTAATGTGACAGTGAAAACAGGAGAGAGTGCAAGCTACAATTCTGTTAGCTTCTTAAACTTCTATGATTCAATGAAAGACAGAGGGGTTAAGGTTTACGCTGATGGGAAACTCCTTGACGATGACAAGTATGATACACTTGACAAAAAGGTAGGCTTAAAGCTTGTAATGCCTGATGATAACTGGCATCTAAGCACGATATACATAAGAGAGGGACATTCTGTAAAATATCTTATCAGAGACAGCAGAGTTCAGCCCGGAATGAAAAAAGAATATAACTATTCTTATGATAAGAATGAACGGGCAGTTAGCTTTACCATAGACCCTCTTAAGAGCAACAAGGAGATAGTGACAAGCTTTGCTAAAGGAGCCATGCCAGAGGAAGCAGAAGAAAAGGATATAAAGGTTGATCTTAAAAAGGCGGGGCTTGGCAACTTTAAGGAAATAAAGCTTGACAATAAGGACATTACCATAGGTGAAGATGAGATTCTTAAGACGAGAAGCGGATATGTTAAGCTTGACCTTAGGTTTAAGGACGGAGTAAAGCCTGTGGTTAAAGGAGTCATCCTCCATAAAAAGGACGGAGAAAATATCATTCTTCCGCTAAAGGGCGCACTCGATCTTGATACAGGAGCCAGTGGCTACAGCTTTGCCAGGGGCTTTTCAGTTCAGATTCATTATAATTTAACTGATGATACTCAGATAGAGATAATCTATGAGGGAAGTGAAGCTGATAAAAAAAGTACACCTTACGGAAATGACCTCTATAATGACGGCTACAACGGGGTAAATAACACTAAGACCAAGTATCCTGTAGTCTTTCTTGAAAGCCCTGCCCTTATGGATGTGATACCTTCTAACAATGAAAAAACCGTAAAGGTTGAAGGCTTTATCGGTAATGTAAAGTCAGACGATAAGGTAGAGACCATAGAAGTATCACTTGTTGATGATAAGGGCAAGGTAGTAGGTGAAAAGGTGGCCTTAAGTGGCGATGATATTAAAGCCCTTGCTAAGAAATATTCATACGGTGGGAATTCACCGTACAATGGCCTTGGTTACACATTTTCAGCTACACTTCCCGTAAAGGACTTCTGTGTAAATATCAGGGTAGAGACGGTTACAAAGAAGGGAGAAAAGGCAAGCATAGTAAGACGTGCCTTCTATGATTTGACTGACCCAGTGCTTACTTATGAAGTCTTAACGAGAAAGCTCGACTCTTCTTCAGCAACCATTAAGCTCCATTCCACTGATGATTCCTTAAGACTTAAGCTCTACAATGGTGACTCACTCGTAGGCATTGTAGATAAGACAGACAGGACCATGGCTTACGGAGGAGTGGTAATTGATAAAGAAATAACAGTACCGCTGAACCTCGGACAAAATAAAATTAAAATCAGTGCTGTGGATTTGGCAGGCTTTAAGGATGAAAAAGAGATAAGTATTTTTAGAACCAAATAACAAGAGTACCCTGGCTGTAGCAAACCAATTGCATAGGATATCGATTGATTTAGATCAAACAACATATTATCTCTGTTTAATACCCCGCTTACATTAGCGGGGTATTTTGCTGCCATCATTTTATTTGCAAATCATCTAATTTATAGTATACTTTTTACATAGACTTAAAGCAGAGTGTTAAATGTTTTTGCAAGGGTTTTGCTAAGCGTAGCTGTGGCAAGCCTGTATCAATGGGAGTCAAAAGCTTTTGACAAGCACATCATGAAAAAAGTAATTTGTTAATGGGGGTTTGGTATGTATAAGGTTTTGTTCGCAGAGGATGAACTACTGGTACGTATAGGGCTTCAAAATGCGATAAAGTGGAGCGATTATTCCATGGAGTTGGTGGCACAGGCAGATGATGGCGGCCAGGCCTTTGAACTTTTTCAGAAGATAAGGCCTGATGTAGTCATTACCGACATAAGAATGGATGTGATGGACGGTCACGAGCTTATAAGGAAAATACGCGAGATAGACAAGGAATGTGCCATTATAGTAATTTCCTGTATAGATGATTTTGAGGTTATAAGAAGGCTGGTACCCCTTAAGATAAACGGCTATGTACTTAAAGCCACACTAAATATGGAGGAAATCAACAAACTGCTTCAGGAAACTAGGGAATATCTGATAAGCATCGGCAGAAGTGGCGAGGATAAGCCTGATAATGAGAATTTCTTAGAAAAAAGACTGAAGAAATACCTCCTTGGTGAAGGCAGTGAGCCCATCTGGAATGAAAATGAGAAGATGAAATATCTCTGTAAGTTTTCATTAAAGGCTGAGGATAGGGATAAAATCAATGACTCAGCTGTTAAATTTATCAACGAACTTCTCATTCATCAGTTCAAAGAGGGTGTTACCCTTATGTTTGAAAAGCCTGTTAACTTCTACATTTTCCTCCCTCTAGACAATGAAAATCTTGAAAAGAGGGTGGAAAGGGTTAATGAACTGGTGGAGAGCTTTCTTGGCATAAGACTCTCTTATACCAACAGTGTGAGACAAAGTAGGGAAAAGATACTGGACTGGTTTACAAGACACGAGAAATCAGGAGATGACGTAAACAATTCCTCGGGCTTAGATAACTCCATAAAGACAGCTATTGACTATATCAATGCTAACCACGGAGAACAGCTAAGCCTGGCCAAGGTGGCTGGTGTGGCAGGGGTATCGCCTACGTATTTTTCAGCACTATTTAAGAAAGAAATAGGTAAAAACTATGTGGAATATCTAAACGAGGTTAGACTTAAGGCTGTACTTAAGGAGTTTAAGGTAAGTGATGCCAAGATATCCTTTATAGCTGAAAAACATGGCTTTCCAAGTCAGGAGTATTTTTCAAGATATTTTAAGAAGGTAATGGGAGTGTCTCCTGCCAAATGGAGGAGGAAGAATAGTTGAATATAAAGCAAAGTAAGAAAATAAATTGGAGAATAAAAGCTCTACTCTCAATACTTGTATCTGTGATAGCTATAGTTATCATTCTTTTTGGCATTACCTATGTGTATTTTGAAAAGAAACTGGAGGATAATACTAAGAAGGTAGCAGAGGCTGCGTTTAGACAGGCTGATAAAGAACTAAAAAAGATGCTTAGTACGGTTGAAGGTGAGGTCAACAGATATGGAAGCCTCACCATTCCTTTAGAGTATTTAAGAGACGACTACAAAAATGATGTTGATAAAAGTGTAGTTTCTATGCAGATAATAAAGGAACTGGATGGGATGATGTTATTAGACCCTAATATAAGCGCTATCTCTTTAATAAAATCAGATGGAAGCTTCATATTCTCGACATCAGACAGAAGTAGAAGCGGTAAAACCTTGGTAAGTGGCAGCCTTAAAAAAGCACTGAAAAAAGCAGAAGAAAAATATCCATATATGATTTGGGTATCAAATTATGAAACTCAGGAAAACGGCGAAAAAGCCTTTAGTCTTATAGCTAATAAGCCTTCTTTTATTGGAATTAAGTACCTGGGAAAAGGAAGTGGAGGAGAAAAGGATGTCTTTATCGTAGCCGGTGTGAATGAAAAATCCGTCAGAAAAACCTATGAATCGGTGGTATATAATGGCAGTACCGCCCTCCTTGTAAATGATGACGGTATAGTAATATCAGAAACAGGAGAAGCTCTTCTTGGCAAGAAATTTGAGAGAAAGGCAGGCTTTCAGACTATTGAGCACGAACTAAAGAACTTTGACTGGAAACTCTACAATCTTGTTCCCAAAGAAGGTTACCTTAAGGATACTAAGGACATTAGAAGATTCGGTACAGTTGTCGGCTTTATCAGCTGTATACTCATACTTATAGCGGGCCTTATATGGAGCAGGAGATATACAAGGCCTATCCAGTATCTTATGGATCAGATGAAACTTGTTCAGGAAGAAAACTTTGACATCAAGCAGCCCGGACATCAGGGATGGGAGGAGCTTGACACCCTGAACTACGAGTTTTACCTCCTCGTTGTCAAACTAAGAAAATACATCTCTGATATCAAAGCAGTTGAAAGAGAAAATACTAAAAAAGAACTTTTGGCACTTCAGTATCAGATGAATCCACACTTCCTGCTTGGCTCCATTAACTCTATCAGGTGGATGGCGGCTCTTACCAACAACAGCGTGGCGGCAAACGCACTTGAAATCCTTGCCAAGATTCTTACTCCAATCCTTAGAAATCCTGACTTCTTGTGGAAGCTTGAGGATGAACTGGTATTTTGTGAGAACTATGTATCTATGATGAATATTCGTTACGGTAATACTATGGAGTATAAGGTCATCTGTGACAATTCACTTCTTAAGGAGGATTTTCCAAGGATGATACTACAGCCTATGATAGAGAACTGCTTCATCTATGGAAGTGATCCTCTTGACAAGAGAGTTATAACTGTCAATATAAGAAAAGAAGAGATGATGAAGGTCTCCATAAGTAACAGTGGCGTAAATATGGACAGGTCTAAGCTTGACAGCCTCAATGATATGCTAAGGAATAATACAGGTAATTCCGAGCATATTGGACTATCAAATGCTAAAAAAAGGCTGGATATTTTGTACAAAGATACAGGTAATATATGGCTTGAACAAGATGATAAAGGCACTTTGACGGTTGAAATAAGGTTTTAATCCTGTTAATTTATTAACTATCCTTTAAATAAGTCAAATCACATTAATTAAAGTCAAAAAAACAAACAGAAGTTTTAAGGAAATATAAAAAAATACAATGTTTTACAAAAATACATCAAGTATTCTTTGTGCAAATTGTTTATAATAAGACCGTAATACTTAAATAAAGTAGTGAAAGTGAGGAGAGTTTATGAAAGGGAAAAAGGTTTTATCGTTATTGTGTGCTGTGACTATGGCTACAACACTGCTTGCAGGCTGTGGCGGCACAAAGACAGATTCTAAGGGTTCAGCAGCAGGTTCTGCTTCTAAGGCAGCTACCTCATCAGCAAAGGCTTCAAGTACAGCTTCAAATGCAAATGCTGATACTTCAAAGCATGTTGACATTACTATCGGAGGACTTAATCTCAAGGATACTGATGAAGCTAACTGGCCTACCGAGACTGTTGAAGAGCTTGAGAAGAAGTTTAACTGCTCAATCAAGTTCAAGGGATATCAGAAGGATAGCTTAAACCTTGACTTATCAGGTGAGAACACCACAGATATCGTTCAGATTAACGAAGACAACATAGACGGCGTATTAAGAGGAAAGCATGCGGTTAATCTTGAGGATTATAAGGCTATTGCTCCTAATATCTTCGCTGATGCATTTAACTTCAGAAACAACGTAATGAAGAACTTCAAAAGCGATGACAGCAAGGGACAGTACTTTGTGACACCTCATGTTACAACAGACAATGTTGAGGAGACATTTGGTGCTATACTTCCTTTTGGCTATGCAGTAAGATGGGATTTATATAAGGAAATCGGTTCTCCTAAGATTACAAATGATGATGAGTATATAGCAGCATTAAAGAAAATGAAGGAAAAATATCCAAAGACAGAGTCGGGTGATGAGACTTATGCATACTCCATCTACAACGATGCTAAGTTACACGCTTACTTCCATAAGGGCTGCCTTTCAGAGGGATATGTTAACCTTGAGGGCGGACTTTATGTACAGAATGTAAAGACAAATGAACTTGTTTCAGATATCTACGATGTAGATGAAGGTGGTAAGGTTACTCCTTTCTGGGCAGGTGTTAAGTTCTACAACAAGCTCTACAGAGAAGGACTTCTTGATCCTGATGCATTTATCACGAAGGGCGAGGACATAAGAGAGAAATACAGCAAGGGACAGTATCTTGGTGGTCAGAACAACTGGTACTTTGGTGATTACAACAGCAACGAGAGAAAGAAAGATCCTAACACATTAAAAGAGTTTGTTTTACTTCCATCTTATATGGGTTGGGCAAATGAGCCTAACAAAGCAGGTTGGAGCGGAAAGTACTACTTCGTATCTTCACATTCACCTAACATTGAGAGAGCAGTTATGGTGCTTGATTATCTTCAGAGCCCTGAAGCTTCAAGAGATACTAACTCAGGTGTTGAGAGTAGATGGGAAGTTAAAGACGGCAAGGCAGTTCTTAAAGATGATACAAAGACAATCAAGTCAGATGGTGCAAGAGCTGAAGAGCTTACAAAGTCAGGTATCGGCGAGAGCAATATGTACAGCAGTGTAGGATATGCAGATAATGATGTTTTAGCTGACGGCGGTATGGTTAACCTTTTCCTTGCGAGTGATATACTTGCAGACACACTTACAGCAGCTGAAAAGGATATGTGTAAGACACTTAAGATTGCACTTCCATCAGACCTTCTTAAGAATGGTATCGCTGAAGGCAAGAATATCGATATGAGAGATACAAAGTCGGCTATCAGAATGGTAATTCAGGCGGCTACAAAGGATATCAACCGTATCGACGGTAACGTGGAAGAAATTACAATTAAAGCTCTTCCAAGCCTCGTACAGGCTAAGACAGATGCTGAATTTGATGCAGCAAAGGCTAAGCTTATGGAAGACTTAAAGGCAGCTAATGTTGAAAAGTCAGTAAGCTGGTGGAAAGAGAACTGGAACACAGCAGTTTCTAACCTTGACAGCATGAAGTAAAAAAGTATTACGGCGCGTCTTAAAACACGCGCCGTTTGTATATGAAACGGAGGGAATTGATGTCAAAATCAAAAGCTTTAACTGCGGCAAAACCAAGAAAAGACTATAAACTTTTATACTATGCCATTCCATTTATGATAATAGTGTTATTGTTTAACTACGTACCTATATTTGGATGGATATATGCATTTTTTGATTATGTCCCGGGCGTTAAGTTAAAAGACAGCGAATTTGTAGGTCTTGAATACTTCAAGCTCATATTTACGGATGCAAACGTGTGGAGGTCATTAGGCAACACGTTTATATTTGCCATTCTTGGCATATTGTTTTCTCCACTTCCAATGTTCTTTGCAATATTGTTAAACGAAGTAAAAAACGGTCCTGTAAGAAAGATAGTACAGACTTTTACTACCCTTCCCAATTTTATCAGCTGGGTAATTATCTTCTCTTTGGCATTTACCCTTTTTTCATCAGATGGACTTATTACTACTCTACTCTTAAAGATAGGAATAGGAACAGAGGGACAAAACCTCCTTGGTGACGGCAATGCGGTGTATATCTTCCAGTCACTGCTTGGACTCTGGAAGGGACTTGGCTGGAGTTCAATCATATATCTTGCAGCCATAGCCGGCATCGACCAGGAGCAGTATGAGGCTGCAAGAGTAGACGGAGCAGGATACTTCAGATGTGCCCTTCATATAACTATGCCTGCAATGATAGGAACCTTTGTTGTACTCTTTATCCTAAACATAGGTAATTTCTTAAATACAGGATATGAGCAGTACCTCCTTTTTAAGAATTCGCTTACAGCAGATAACATCGAGGTTCTTGATCTTTATGCTTATAGAATAGGTCTTGAAAATATGGATTATTCATACGGTGTTGCTATTAGTATTATCAAATCCGTAGTCAGCGTTGTCTTAGTAACCTTTGCCAATCTGGTAGCTAAAAAGATGCGCGGCAGTGCGGTAGTATAGGAGGAGATTATGAACAATCATATTAAGAGCTCTGCTTCAAGACGTGTGTTTCAGGTATTTAACTATATATTTCTGCTTTTTATAACGTTTATATGTATATATCCATTTTGGTATGTTGTTATTTATACACTTTCAGATCCGTCAAAGGCTGGAGAGGTTCCGCCTGTACTCATACCATCGGGATTTTCTTTGGAAAACTACAAGCAGATACTCACGTTGAATGGCTTTCTGCCTTCTCTTGGAATTTCGTTCGCAAGAACGGTTGCAGGAACCGTACTAAGCGTTGGAAGCTGTTCTTTCCTGGGCTACCTTTTCTCAAAGGAGAATATGCCTTTTAGAAAATTCCTATACCGCTTCCTCATACTTACGATGTATATAAGCGGTGGAATGATAGCTACTTATATTGTTATCAAAAGCTATGGATTGCTTAATACCTTCTGGGTGTACATCATACCTGGTATGATTTCAGCGTATAATGTAGTTCTTATTAAGACCTATGTGGAGTCTCTTCCTGCCTCCCTTGAGGAGTCAGCCAAGCTTGACGGTGCAGGAGTCCTCACTATATTTACAAAGATAATTTTCCCTCTCTCAAAGCCTATTATTGCTACAGTGGCAGTATTTGTGGCAGTTGGCCAGTGGAACTCATGGTTTGATAACCACATTTATACAAGAGGCGTTGAAGAGCTAAAGACCTTGCAGTACCTTCTTTACAATTATTTGAATGAAGCACAGAGAATAGCAGAACAGCTAAGAAATGCTACTTCAAATGCAGATGCAAGTGTACTTATGCAGGAAATTTCTTCAAAGGGCATAAGAATGTCTATCACTGTACTTGCGGCCCTTCCTATTTTCCTGTTCTATCCATTTATGCAGAAGTATTTTGTAAAAGGTATCATGGTTGGTGCTGTTAAGGGTTGATTAGTTGAAAGGAGAGAATATGAGTTACAAATACGAAGAGCTTGATAAGAGGCTTATAAGCGTTGCTCCATCGAAAAGACAGGTGGAGTACCAGCAGAGAGAGTTTTATGGATTTATCCATTTTACAGTAAATACATATACCAATAAGGAATGGGGCCTTGGGGATGAATCACCTGAGATATTTAATCCTTATGACTTAGATGCAGAGAGCTGGGTAAAGGCAGCTGTAAGTGCCGGAATGAAGGGGTTAATCCTTACCTGCAAGCACCATGACGGCTTCTGCCTCTGGCCATCCAAGTATACAGAACACAGTGTAAAGAACTCTCCGTATAAAGATGGTAAGGGAGATATAGTTAAGGAATTATCAGATGCCTGCAAGAAGTATGGCATTAAATTTGGAGTATATCTTTCCCCTTGGGATAGGAACTGTGCCGTATACGGTACAGGTAAGGAGTATGATGACTTCTATATCAATCAAATGACTGAACTTCTTACAAACTATGGGGATGTCTATACCTTCTGGATGGATGGAGCCTGCGGTGAAGGTCCTAACGGCAAGAAACAGGTATATGACTGGGAGAGATATTATGCTAAGGTTAGGGAATTGCAGCCTGAGGCTGTACTATCCATCTGCGGTCCTGATGTACGCTGGTGTGGCAATGAAGCCGGTGTAGTGAGAAAAAGCGAATGGAGCGTAGTATCAAAGCTTATGACATCTCCGGCTTTTACAGCAGAGCTTAGTCAGAAAGAAGACAACGAAGAATTTAGAAAAAGAGCGATAGATCCAACCAATGAAGAGCTTGGAAGCAGGGAAGTACTGGAAAATGAGCCTGAACTTGCCTGGTATCCTGCTGAGACTGACCTATCCATCCGTCCCGGCTGGTTCTACCATCCTGAAGAGGATGATAAGGTAAGAAGTCTTGAGAACTTAAAGGATATTTACCTAAAATCAGTTGGAGGTAATACAGCCCTTCTACTCAATGTCTGCCCTATGAAAAACGGAAGATTCCACGAAAATGACACTAAGAGGCTTGCGGAGCTGGGAGATTTCATAAGGGAGAGCTTTAAGGATAATCTTGCTGATAAGGCAGAAATTATCTCGATACCTGAAAAGGGAGACAGGGGAGAGGATATAAGCAGTGTAAGAGTAGATGACTACGAGACTTACTTTAAGACTGAGGATGGAAAAAGAGAGCTTTGCATAGAGCTTAAGTGGGAAGAAGGAGTAAAGGCTTCTTACTTGGTATTAAAAGAAAATATACTGCTAAGCCAAAGAGTTGAAACATTCAAAGTATATGAGAAGGCTAAGGAGGAGGACTATAAAGAAGTCTATGATGGAACGGTAATAGGCTACAAGAGGATTGTTGCTTTAAGTGGAAAAGAATTAACGGGCATAAAAATAGAAATAACAGATTCAAGAATAGCACCTGCCATATCTTTTGTAGGAGTATATTAAATCTCCACAGTCCACCGAGAGCTTTTTTGGGTGGCGGATGCCTAATGTGATAAAACGTAAAAAACGAGGAAGCATATACTTCCTCGTTTTTTGAACTCTTTTGCAAGCAAGAGCTAATCGAATTCTATACTTCCCACACCTGTATAAATCTAACTTATTTATCAAGGTAACGCATACGTTCCTTTTCTTTTTCCTTTTTCTTTTGAACCACTGGCTTTGGCTTCTCATAGGCATTATCCAGGTTATTTATCATCTTAGCCTTGCACTCCGCACAAAAACGTCCGGTTCTAATCATCTTGCCACAGTTATCACACTCAAGACCGATACCGGATTCCTGCGAGAAGGAAAGGCGTTCCTCCCTAATCCATTTTTTAATCTGAGGAATAGAAACCTTACATTCTTTGGCTACGGTATTTATATTAGCATGAGGGTTTTCACGGATATAATCCTTAGTTATCGCAAATTTCTTCTCGAGTTTTTTCATACAATTGGGACATAGCCTTGGACCTGAGGTGTAGTTGAACAGATTGCCACAAGCTTTGCAGTTTGTTACTTCCATCTATAATCATTCCTTTCCAAATATTATAATGCTGTACTGATGAGGGCCACAGAGGATAATGAAGCCTTAAATCCCGTTAACACCTGCTTCGCTAGCCTATGTAGCTCTTACTGAGGCCACACAAAGTACGTAAACCTTGTCACTGCCTGCATCCTTAAGTGCTTTTGCACAGGCATCGGCTGTACTTCCTGTGGTATAAATATCGTCAATGAGGAGGACATTCTTTATATAATTTCCGTAATATTTTGAATTTTTATTTACACGGAAGGCCTCTCTTAGGTTTGCCCGCCTTGCAATGTGATCAAGGTTCTTTTGAGCAAGGGTGTTCTTTGAGCGTAGAAGATAATCCTCGGAGACAGGCAGTCCAAGCCTCTCTGCTAACTTTACAGCAATCAGTGCAGATTGATTGAAACCACGAGTCAAAAGTCTGTCAGCATGGATTGGGACCGGAACCAGGATATCTACCTCCAGTTTATCTATAAGAGGGGCAAAATGTTCGTATAGTTTGTCGGCGTAATAGTCTGCAAATTCCCTCCTGCCCTTGTACTTAAAGGCGGAAAGTGAAGCCTTAACCGTGTTGTTATACGGCCACAGAGAAAAAGCCTTCTCAAAGCTAAAACTGTAGCGTAAACAGGTGTCGCAGTACTCGGCCGTCTCCGATATTATCTGTCTTCCACACTTGTAGCAAAGAGGAGGAGCTACGGGCTTAAGTATATCCTTGCACGTATCACATACCCTGTTCCCCCTTGGTATAACGATGTCATCACAGACAGGGCATCTTGTAGGATACAGCAGATTAAGCAGTCTCTTAAACATACTACCTCCAAAGTGGTGTAGGGTAGACGGCATGCTCTATAAGGTCATTTAGAGACGCCTTCACCTTCTCTCTATCCTCCTTAAAGGTAACTCCGAACCAATTAGCTGAAGTCTTTACCACCTCTACATCTATCTCGCCGTCTTTTAAGAGCTCATTAACTGCATTTGGTATGAGGAACTCAGCCTTCAAAGGATCATTTTTATCAAGGCTATCGAGAAAGGCCAAAAACTTTTTCTCAAGCAGAGGAAAGATTGAAGGGGTAAAGCCCATCATATTCATGGAAGCGGTGTCAGTTAACGAGAGACTCCGCTTATTGCCTGAAGCGTCAAGGCCAACAACTTTGTCACCTTCCCTTTCTATGCCATAAGTTTCTTCTATAGATATAAGTCTGCCACCTTCGTCGCATTTACATATGCCCCTGGTCACCTTTCCGTTGTCGCTTAGAGTGTTCTTAAGGGTATAACCAGCCAGGCAAAACCTTGGCTTTTCAAGGTTAAGTATTGTGTTTGAAAGGAAAATCTGAGATTTTACATAGGGCTCCCTTCCATAGAAATCATCGGCATTTATTATAAGAAAAGGCTCATCTATGTATTCCTTAACGGAAAGTATGGCCTGGCCGGTGCCCCAAGGCTTTGTACGGCCTTTAGGAATGTCATATCCATCTGGAAGGTCCTCTAAGGACTGGAAGGCAATATGTATAGGAACATTTGCAGTTTCCATTATCCTATTTCCGATGACTTCCATAAAATCATCATATATATCTTCTCTTATTATAATTACAATCTTATCAAAACCCGCTTTAACAGCGTCAAAAATAGAATAATCCATTATTATTTCGCCACCCGGTCCAAAGGAGTCGAGCTGCTTGATACCGCCGTATCTGCTCCCCATGCCTGCGGCCATTACTACTAAGGAAGTAATATTCATACCAAAGTCCCCCGTATCTTATCTAATCCCCAATGTGGGTTTATTACAATAATAACACAATGCTTAGTTACAGTCAAAAGGAAGATTATTCTATGAGCGTAGAATAAAATTTAATAAATTATATCTTCTACAAATGTAGTAAGAAAAAATATAAATATTACAAATATTAAAAAAATCTTAAGTAGGAAGGCCTTGCCTCCCGATAGGCTTGAATACTGAATTGTTTTGGCAAAAGCCAGTGTGGCAGAATTGCGTATTTATTACAAAAATTACATGATTTAATTCAAAAATTATCTACAAAAGGTTGACAAAAGAATTTTACTGTGGTATGATTTCATTTGTACAGTTAATAAATTTGTAACATATTGATTGTAAATTAAGTTATGAAGGTTCTTTTCAAGGAGGAAACTTATGCGTCGTAAAGATTTTATCCGCAGATGTGGGATGGGAGTAGCAGTTGTTGCAGTATCAGCAGCAATGCTTTCAAATAATGGGGAAGTTAAGGCCGGAAGTAACGCTAAGATTAGCGGACTTGCAGGTATTTCGCTTTTTGTTGATAACGCCTATGTACAGGGAGAGAACAGAGTAGTTAAGACTAAGCTTGACTCAGTAGTTCCTGTTGACAAGGTTCTTAGTTCTTTTAATTCTGATTTAGTTTCTGCATTTGGCCTTGATACCGAATCACTTGAAGGTGTAGTTGAGGATAACCAGACAGCTACAGCACCTGCGATAAGCGCAGACCAGCAGTCAGATGATTCTGACGATGGCGAGGAAGAAAATAAGAGTGCTGACGAGATGGAATCAACTGAAGATGAAGTTAAGTCTAAGTATGAGAATATTGGTATTTCAATTGCAGACCCTTATGTAAATATAAGGAAGAAAGCAGGAGAAGACAGCGAGATTATCGGAAAGCTTTATAAAGGAAGCAAGTGTGATATTCTTGAGACCAAAGGCGACTGGGTTAAGATTGAATCCGGTAATGCAAAGGGATTTATTAAGGCAGAATATTTAGCAAGAGGATTTGATGCTGAAAAGCTTATAGACGATTATGGCACAAAAGTTGCTGAGGTTAAGGTAGAGACTCTTAACGTTAGATTTGAAGCAAATACCGATTCAAGGATTGCAACTCAGATTCCGGCAGGAGAGAAGCTCCTTGTGTTAAAGCAAAAGGGTGATTGGTATGAGGTTGCTGTCAGCGATGGTGATGGTGATGATGACAGGATTACCGGTTGGGTTTTAGCTGACTATGTAAAGGTTAAGATTCAGTGGAAGCACGCTATTACTATTAAAGAAGAAAAGGCTGAAGAGGCAAGACAGGCAGCGGCTGAAGCAGCGTTAGAGGCACAGCAGGCAGCACTTAAGGCTGAGCAGGATGCAGCAGCTGCAAGACAGCAGCAGGCAGCACAGCAGGCACAGGCTCAGGCAGCAGCACAGAGACAGGCTAGACAGAGACAGACTCAGGCACAGACCAAGAATACACAGAAGGCCGTAGCACAGACACAAACACAGACTAAGGTACAGACAAGTGCTGCAGGAAGTGGAAAGGGTCAGAATATCGCAAACTTCGCACTTAACTTTGTAGGCAATCCTTATGTATGGGGTGGCACAAGTCTTACAAGAGGTGCTGACTGTTCAGGATTTGTAATGTCAGTATATGCAAATTTTGGTATCGGTCTTAACAGAACATCAAGAGCACAGGCTTCTAACGGCTATGCAGTTGGCATGGGTGAGTTACAGCCTGGAGACTTAGTATTCTATGCTGCCAACGGAAGAAGCATTTCACACGTTGCTATCTATATTGGTGGTGGAAGAGTTGTACACGCAAGTACTCCTCGTACAGGCATCATAGTATCATCTGTATATCATCAGACACCTTGCTGTGCGAGAAGAATCGTTAAATAATTAAACATGAATTTATATAGGCTATCATATCTATAGATGTATCCATTTGGATATTCTAAAGATATGGTAGCTTTTTTATTCTGAAGATATGGCAGCGTTTTTATTCTGAATATTCTGAATTAAAGAAAGTTTATAATAAACTTGACAAAGGGCGCTTTGTGTAAATTGCACAAAAAATGTAAAATTAAATTGTGCGTATCAAGGTTGTTAAAATTTCTGAGGTGGATAATCATCAAAATTTATCCACAGGATTTATGTCGAAACTAAGTCAATTAATGGTTATACACAGAGTTATCCACAATATCCACAAAAATTTAAGGTATATCCACCCTGTCAAGGATGAAAATCTGTTTTGTCTGTATTGATAAAAATGTGTAAATGCACTAAAAAAGTATATTCAGACTTGACAGATATTATTTGAAACATTTTAGATATCATAACAGTAATATTCAGATAATAAATAGAATAGAGCAGAAAATTTTTTAAGATATATTTGATTTTTATATTACTTTATTGTATAATAAAGATAGCCCGAAACCCATTTAATGGGGTATAAACCAAGGCTGTAACAAAGTATTACAGCAGAAAGAGGTATTGTATGAAATATGTTATAACAGGAAGAGGTACCAACGTTACAGACGGACTTAGGAGTGCTATTGAAGAGAAGCTTGGTAAGCTTGAACATTATTTCGCACCGGATACAGAGGTTCATGTTACCCTTAAGGTAGAGAAAGACAGACAGAAGGTTGAGGTGACTGTACCGGTTAAGGGACATATCATAAGAGCCGAGCAGGTAAGCGATGATATGTATGTTTCTATTGATCTTATAGAAGATATAATTGAAAGACAGCTTAGAAAATATAAAACAAAGATAGTTGATTCAAAGCAGAATGTAGGAAGCTTTACCTCCGAATTTATGCAGGAAGATGACTATGAAGATGAGGATGTGAAGGTTATCAGGACTAAGAGGTTCGCAGTGAAGCCTATGGATCCTGAAGAAGCTTGCGTACAGATGGAGCTTCTGAATCATAGCTTCTATGTATTTAGGAACGCAGAAACAGATGAAGTGAATGTTGTTTACAAGAGAAAAGGCGGAGATTACGGACTTATTGAGCCTGAATTCTAATATGAGATTGTGAACAAAATGTAAAAAATGCCCTTCGGGGCATTTTTTTATTGAAACATTGTAAAAGTAATGATAAAATGGATAACATGAGTAAATGTATCACGATATATAAGTGAGTCTGATTTACCGATATATATTTTAACCCAAGAAATTGGGAAAAATCGAGCAAAAGAGGAAGATTATGAGTTTTATTGAGAAGATTTTTGGAAGTCATAGTGAAAGAGAAGTAAAGAAGCTTAAATTTGCAGTGGATAAGATAGAAGAACTGGGACCTGCAATGGAAGCTTTAAGTGATGATGAATTAAAAGCTAAGACAACAGAGTTTAAGGAAAGACTCGCAAAGGGTGAGACCCTTGACGACCTCCTTATCGAGGCTTTTGCGGTAGTACGTGAGGCTGCTTGGAGAACTCTCGAGCAGAAGCCATACAGAGTTCAGATTATGGGTGGTATCATTCTTCATCAGGGAAGAATTGCAGAGATGCGTACAGGTGAAGGTAAAACTCTCGTATCTACCATGCCGGTTTACCTCAATGCACTTGAAGGAAAGGGCGTACACGTAGTTACCGTCAATGACTACCTGGCAAAGCGAGATAGTGAATGGATGGGACAGGTTCATTCTTTCCTTGGGCTTACAGTTGGATGTATATTAAATGATATGGAGCCTGAAGAAAGAAGAGAGGCTTATAACTGCGATATTACTTATGCTACCAACAACGAGCTTGGTTTCGATTATCTTAGGGATAACATGGTTATCTATAAGAATCAGCTTGTACAGAGAGACCTCCACTACGCGGTTATCGACGAGGTCGACTCCGTGCTTATTGATGAGGCAAGAACTCCTCTTATCATCTCAGGACAGAGTGGAAAGTCCACCAAGCTTTATGAGCTTTGTGATATTCTTGCAAGACAGCTTAAAAAAGGTGAGGCAAACAAGGAACTTAGCAAGATTGATGCCATTATGGGTGAAGATGTAGTCGAGACAGGTGATTTCATAGTAAATGAGAAAGATAAGAATGTAAGCCTTACTCTCGATGGTGTGGCTAAGGTGGAAAAATTCTTTAATATAGAGAACCTTGCTGATCCGGAAAATCTTGAGATCCAGCACAATATCATCCTTGCTCTTCGCGCACACTACCTTATGTTTAAGGATAAGGACTATATAGTTAAGGATGATGAAGTTCTTATAGTTGATGAATTTACAGGCCGTGTAATGCCGGGTAGAAGATATTCGGATGGTCTTCACCAGGCTATAGAGGCTAAGGAAAAGGTTAAGGTTAATAGAGAAAGCCGTACTCTTGCAACCATCACCTTCCAGAACTTCTTTAATAAGTATAAGAAGAAAGCCGGTATGACTGGTACAGCTCTTACAGAGGAAAAGGAGTTTAGGGATATCTATGGTATGGACGTTATTACCATTCCTACCAATCGCCCTGTACAGAGAATTGACCATGATGATGCCGTATACAAGACAAGAAAAGAAAAACTTAATGCCATTGTTGATAATATAGCAGAAGCCTATGAGAAGGGGCAGCCTGTACTCGTAGGTACCATTTCCATTGAAAAGTCTGAGGAACTCTCTGATATGTTGAAGAAGAGACATATCCCTCACAAGGTACTTAATGCTAAGTTCCATGAACTTGAGGCTGAGATAGTTGCTGAGGCAGGTCAGAAGGGAAATGTAACAATCGCAACCAACATGGCCGGCCGTGGTACCGATATTAAGCTTGGTGAAGGTGTGCTTGAACTTGGAGGTCTTAGAATCATTGGTACTGAGCGCCACGAATCAAGACGTATAGATAACCAGCTCCGTGGCCGTGCAGGTAGACAGGGTGACGTGGGTGAGTCTAAGTTTTATCTCTCCCTTGAAGACGACCTTATGAGACTCTTTGGTTCAGAGAAGCTTAAGACCTTGTTTGATACTATGAAGCTTCCTGAAGGTGAGGAGCTTAACCACAAGATGCTTACTGGCGCCATCGAAAGAGCGCAGAAGAAGATAGAGAGCAACAACTTCAGTATCCGTAAGAATCTCCTTGATTACGATAAGGTAAACAATGAGCAGAGAGAGATTATCTATGCGGAGAGAAGAAGGGTACTTGACGGAGACAGCATGAGAGAGGTTGTCTACAAGATGATAACCGAAACTGTTGAGAACAAGGTAAATATGTGCATAGGTGATGATTCTGTTGCAGAAGATTGGGATATTGCTGAACTTAACCGTTTGCTTTTGCCTATCTTCCCATTTGAAGAGATTAAGCTTACAGAAGAAGAGCGTAAGCACATGAGAAAGAGTGACCTGGTTCAGAAGCTTAAGGAGCAGGCAGTTAAGCTTTATGAGGAGAAAGAGGCTGAGTTCCCGGAGCCTGAGCAGTTAAGAGAAATTGAGCGTGTCATCCTTCTTAAGGTTATTGATACCAAGTGGATGTCACACATAGACGATATGGATCAGCTTCGCCAAGGTATCGGACTTGCAGCTCTCGGACAGAAGGATCCTCTTGTAGAGTATAAGTTTGCAGGCTACGATATGTTTGATGACATGACTACTGCAATCAGTGAAGATACTGTACGTGCACTTATGCATGTAAGGATTGAGGAGCCTGTTGAAAGAGAAGAGGTTGTAAAGGTAACCGGAACCAACAAGGATGAATCTGTAGGTAAGGCACCTGTAAGAAGGGCTGAAAAGAAGATTGGTCCTAATGATCCTTGTCCTTGTGGAAGTGGAAGGAAGTACAAACATTGCTGTGGAAGGACTAATTAGTTATCACATGAATAACTTTTGAATGGAGTTACAGACATAATGAAAAAAATCGAAGACTACATTAGAACAATACCTGATTTCCCTGAAGAAGGGGTTATGTTTAGGGATATAAGCACAGTCCTGTCTGACAAGGACGGACTAAGGATGGCAGTTGACCAGATGGCAGCTGCGCTCGGTGATGAAGACTTTGACATTGTTATCGGGCCTGAGTCAAGAGGATTTATCTTTGGAGTACCTATAGCCTACAATATGCATAAGGCTTTCGTACCTATCAGAAAAAAGGGTAAGCTGCCAGGAGAAACCGTATCTGTAGAGTATGACCTTGAATACGGATCTGCTGAGCTTGAAGTCCATAAAGATGCGATAAAGCCCGGAGATAAGGTTGTTATCGTTGATGATTTGATTGCAACCGGAGGAACTACAGAGGCCATATGTAAGCTTATTGAGAAGCTTGGCGGGAAGGTAGCTAAGATAGTTTTCCTTATTGAGCTTGAAGGCCTTAAAGGGAGAGAGAAGCTTAAGAACTATGACATGGTTTCTATAGTAAAGTATCCGGGAAAGTAGATTTGCTTATAGTGGGCGTCAGTTCTGTGGCGCTCATTTTGTTTTGTGAGAGTTTTGGCAGGGTGTAAGATGCACCTTAAGAGTATATACATTCGGGGGAAATATGAGTGTTATTGTTGAAATATTAAAGGCTATTATATTTGGAGTAGTTGAAGGAATTACAGAATGGCTTCCTGTAAGCTCTACCGGGCACATGATTATCTTACAGGATATTATGCCGTTAAATGTGTCAGAAGGCTTCTGGAAGATGTTTAATGTGGTTATTCAGCTGGGAGCCATTATGGCTGTAGTATTACTTTTCTGGAATAAACTATGGCCTGTTAAGGAAGTAAAGGGTAAGAAATATCTCAAAATGGGTACTATGAAATTGTGGGCGAAGATAGTTATAGCCTGCCTTCCTGCTGCTGTAGTAGGTATTGCACTCGATGACTTCATAGACGAACATTTCTACAATCCAAGTATGGTGGCAGCTGCACTTATAGTGGTAGGTGTTATCTTCATATTGATTGAAGGGAGATTTGCTTATATTAAGAAAACAACGGTAACAAAGCTGTCTGAAATAACATATAAAGAAGCTCTCATAATAGGAGTGTTTCAGCTTCTGGCAGCTATTTTCCCGGGGACATCAAGGTCTGGCGCTACTATAATAGGAGGGCTTATGTTAGGGCTCTCAAGAAAGGTTGCTGCTGAATTTACATTTTTCCTTGCTATTCCTGTTATGTTTGGAGCGAGCCTCTTAAAGACTGTAAAGTATCTGTTTGCAGGGGGGATAGCGTTCACCGGTCTTGAAGTCATGATACTTATAATTGGCATTGTTACAGCCTTTGTGGTTTCAATATTTGTAATAGGAGGATTGATGAACTATATCAAAAAGAGGAATTTCATGCCTTTTGGCTGGTATAGAATAGCCTTAGGTATAGTGGTAATAATCTACCAAGCTTTGCGCTAATCTTGATTTTTAGAGCTAATGGAAATATAATAGTCTTCATAAATATCCGATAAGAAAGGATGGTCTTTTTAGGCTTAGGTAAGGTATATGGCAGATAACGAAAAAATAGTTGTAAAAGATGCGGAAGAGGTAAGAAGTAAGATAACTGATTACATGTCTTCCAATGAGAGTATTAAGAAAAAAATGATGGCTTCTGAAAAGGAGCTTGATTCGTTTGCGGAATTTACGCCTAAGGAAGAACTTTTTGATAAGTTAGTTAAGACCATATACGAATATCATCCTTCAACAGATATCAGCCTTATTAAAAAAGCCTATGAACTTGCCGACAGCTGTCACGAGGGACAGCTTAGAAAGTCCGGAGAGCCTTATATCTGCCATCCTCTATGTGTAGCTATCATACTTGCAGAGCTTGAGCTTGACAAAGAAACCATCATAGCAGGAATATTACACGATGTCATTGAAGACACGGCCTGTTCTCCTGAAGAAATAAAGGATATTTTTGGAGAAGAAGTTCTTCTTCTGGTTGACGGAGTTACCAAGTTAACTCAGTTACAGTATTCAAAAGATAAGGTAGATGTTCAGGCTGAGAACCTTCGTAAGATGTTCCTTGCTATGGCAAAGGACATAAGGGTCATCCTTATTAAGCTTGCTGATAGACTTCACAATATGCGTACTATGGAGTATCAGTCTCCTGCAAAGCAGATAGAAAAGTCCAGGGAGACTATGGACATATA
Organism: Catonella sp.; assembly: GCF_057250765.1. Classification (NCBI taxonomy): domain Bacteria; kingdom Bacillati; phylum Bacillota; class Clostridia; order Lachnospirales; family Lachnospiraceae; genus Catonella; species Catonella sp. The sequence goes on along the minus strand of NZ_DBHIEC010000003.1, from coordinate 168,559 downwards.
TTCTCCTATTGCACAAAGACTTGGTATCAGCAAGATTAAGGTTGAACTGGATGACTTATCCTTGAAATATCTTCATCCTGATGTCTACAAGGATTTGGATGAAAAAATCAGAGAAAAAGCCCTTGAAAAAGGTGAATTTATAAAGTCTATAGAACAGGAAGTGGCTGAGCACATTAAGGCAGCAGGCATAGAAGCTACTATCGGAGGCAGGGTTAAGCATTATTTCAGCATTTACAAGAAAATGGTAAATCAGAATAAAACCCTTGACCAGATTTATGATGTATTTGCAATCAGAATAATAGTGGACAGCCTCAAGGACTGTTATGCCTCCCTCGGTGTAATACACGAGATGTATGTGCCTATTCCAGGCAGGTTTAAGGACTATATAGCTATGCCTAAGTCCAACATGTATCAGTCCTTGCATACTACTGTAATAGGGCCTAAGGGGCAGCCTTTTGAGATTCAGATTCGTACCTACGATATGCATAGAACGGCTGAATATGGTATTGCAGCCCATTGGAAATACAAGGAAGGCAGTGACGGTAAGAACAATAAGGCCAGCGAGGAAGCAAAGTATAACTGGCTTAGACAGATACTTGAATGGCAGAAGGACATGTCTGATAATAAGGAGTTTTTAAGCGTCATTAAAGATGACCTAAACCTCTTCTCGGACAGCGTTTACTGCTTCACTCCTACAGGAGATGTAAAGAATCTGCCTGTTGGTTCTACACCTATAGACTTTGCTTACAGCATCCATTCTGCTGTAGGTAATAAGATGGTTGGTGCAAGGGCAAACGGCAGACTTGTGACCATTGACTATGTTATCCAAAACGGTGACAGAATTGAGATTATAACCAGCCAGAACTCAAAAGGGCCAAGCCTTGACTGGCTTAAGCTGGTAAAGAGTACCCAGGCACGGTCTAAGATAAATCAGTGGTTTAAGACAGAACTTAAGGAAGACAACATAACCCGCGGCAAAGAGCTTATGGCTAACTACGCTAAGTCACATGCCTATGTGCTAAGTGACCTCTTAAAGCCTGAATTTATGCAGATTTGTATGCAAAAGTACGGCTTTAAGGACTGGGAGTCTATTTGCGCGGCTGTTGGTCGTGGAGGCCTCAAAGAAGGTCAGATTATCAACAAGTTAGTAGAAGAAAAGAAGAAAAAAGAAATATCTGAACTTACTGATGATGATATTCTTGATAAATACGAAGACCAGTCCGTTACCCCTGCCAAGACCAGCCGTTCAAAGGGCGGAATTGTAGTAAAGGGCATACATGATGTGGCTGTTCATTTTTCAAAATGCTGCTCTCCGGTACCGGGGGATGAAATTGTTGGTTTTGTGACAAGAGGAAGGGGGATTTCCATACACAGAACTGACTGTATCAATGTGATGAATCTTCCTGAGGAGGATAGAAAGAGGCTTATTGAGGCTGAATGGTCGCCTGAGGCCACTTCTCAGACAGATAAGCTCTACACTACTGAAATAAAGGTGTATGCAAACAACAGAAGTGGACTTCTTATTGAGGTGTCAAGAGTATTTACAGAGGCCGGCATCGATATAACTTCGGTTTCTGCGAGAACCAATAAGCAGGGAATAGCTACTCTTGATTTGATGTTTGAGATAAAGGGAAGAAATCATCTAAACAGTCTTACCTCAAAGCTTAGAAGCCTTGACGGAGTAATCGATATAGAGAGGACAGCAGGCTGATGAAGATAGAAGTTGAAAAGCTGGTGCTTGGAATGGTAAGCACCAATGTATATTTAGTATTTTACAATGGAAACTGCCTCATTATAGATCCATCTGATGAGGCAGAGAGGATAATAGACTGCATTGAGGAGAGGAAGGCAAAGTCACTTGCTATCCTTTTAACTCATGGGCATTTTGACCACATTATGGCTGCCCCTGCCCTTGCTAGGAAGTATGGCATCAAAATATATGCAGGAGAGGCTGACAGGCAGCTCTTAGAGGATTCTAATCTTAATCTATCGAGAAGATTCTTAGGCGAGGATTTTACATTAGAGGCTGACGAGTACGTAAAAGGTGGCGATGAGCTTCGGTTTGAAGGCCTTAAGTTTAAGGTCCTGTATACTCCGGGGCATACTGTGGGAAGTATCAGCTTTTATACGGAAGACCTCGCTGATAATGAGGCTTTTAAGAAGGCTGCTTTTACGGGAGATACCTTATTTGCAGGAAGTGTGGGCAGGGTTGATTTACCTACAGGAAATGAAGACACAATGAAAAGGACGCTTAATGAAGTGATTAAGAAGCTGCCTCCTGATACAGCAGTATTTCCGGGGCATGGAGCTGCCACAACCATTGAAAGAGAGATAATGCACAATCCATATTTAAGATAAATTGAATATGAAAATTACTGTAACTTTATCATAGGGTGTCAATGCTTTGCCGCCCATATCATATAATGTTTAGAAAGAAAATCGGATGATTGAAATCAGACTTGAAGACGCATCCTTTGAACAGGATATAAGACCTTTAGTTCGAGCATTTTTTAGCAGGGAAGATATGAAGGTTATTATATGTGACTTTGAAGAACCTCAAGAGGTGGACGCAAAAGTCTCTGGCTACGTGCTATCAGTTCATAATGATGAGAAGTTGATAGAAATGTGGTTCAAGGATGATATGAAAAAGACTGTAAGAAAAAAATATGAGTACAGTGAAATAGAAGAGGATAGAAGATTATACAAAAATGAACTAAAAAAGGTATTATACTCCATACTAAAAGAGTATACGGGTGAAGAGCTTCCTTGGGGAACTCTTACAGGAATCCGTCCGACTAAGATAGCCTGTGACTATATAGAAGAAGGCAGATCTGATGAAGAAGTAAGAACGTTTTACCACGAGCAGTATCTATGTGGAGAGGAGAAGACAGAACTTTCTATAGAGATAGCCAAAAAGGAGAATTCTCTTTTAAGGGGAATGGATTATAAAAATGGATACAGCATTTATATAGGAATTCCATTTTGTCCAACTACCTGTCTATACTGCTCATTTACCTCTTATCCAATTGGTACATACAAGAAAAAGGTAGGAGAATACTTAAAAGCACTTTTCAAGGAAATAGATTTTGCCTCAAACATCCTACCTCATAAAAAGTTAACTACAGTCTATATAGGAGGTGGTACACCTACCGCACTTTCTGCGGAGGAACTTGAGCTTTTAATTGACTACATCAATACGAAGCTTCCTATGGCAGGGGTTAAGGAATTTACCGTAGAGGCAGGAAGGCCTGACAGCATTACGAGAGAGAAACTTAAAGTAATGAAAAGGCTTGGCGTGAAGCGTATGTCCATCAACCCTCAGACCATGTCTGATAAAACACTTAAGTTCATAGGAAGGATGCACGATGCAGAATCTGTCAGGACTGCCTTTCATATGGCTAGAGAAGAGGGGATGGAAGATATCAATATGGACCTCATTGTGGGGCTTCCGGGAGAGAGTGTAAAGGATACCGAATATACTCTATCTGAGATAAAAAAGCTAAACCCTGATGATCTTACAGTACACGCACTTGCAATAAAGAGGGCGGCATCACTTAAGCTAAAGCTTGATGAACTTTCAGATGTCATCCCTATGGATACTGCGAGGCAGCAGGAGTTAACTTATGAATATGCAAGGGAAAACGGTTATGAGCCATATTATCTTTACAGGCAGAAAAATATAGCTGACAACCTTGAAAATGTAGGCTATGCAAGACCTGGCAAGGAAGGCCTCTACAACGTTCTTATTATGGAAGAAAAACACCCTATCATAGGACTTGGAGCAGGCTCGTCCTGTAAGTTTGTATTTAGAGATGGCAATAGAATCGAGCGTACTGAAAATGTAAAATTTGTTATGGACTATATTGAACGAATTGATGAGATGATTGAGCGTAAAAGAAAATTTTTAGAAGAATTTGGAGAGATGCTATAATGATAAAAGCTGACATCAACTCAGGCTGTAAGCTGTCCCACGAAATTGTTTTAGAAATTGATTTGGATGACTTGATGAAACACGGTATAGTTGTGAGCAATCTGGCTGAAATGGTGGCAAAGGAGCTGGGAGAGCCTTCTGAATTTGTTGAAAAAATGGCTCAGGCAGGACTTTTACACGATATAGGAAAGCTTCGAATAGCTAACTATCTCTACGGAAGGAAGGATGGAGAGCTAAAGGTTGAAGAAATTAAATATGTAAGGATGCACTCCGTGCTAAGCTATGGTATACTAAAGAAACAGGGCTACGAGCATACCATACTTGATGCAGTTCTTTATCATCACGAAAACTATGACGGCTCAGGCTATCCTAACAACCTAAAAGGAGAAAACATACCGCTTGGAGCAAGGATACTTAGGATTTGCGATGTATTCGGAGCTTTGGTGGCGCATAGGCCTTATAGGGATGCCTTCACTGTGGACAAGGCTATAAGACTTATGATAAAAGAGATTAAGAACTATGATATGGCTTGTTTTCTTGCACTCCAAAGAATAGTAAACAGCGAAAGTTTTGGCAAGTTGTCACAGATAATAGAAGATAATAAGAAAAGCAGCAAAAATATATATCAGAAAACATCAGTTAATTTAGACTTGTGGTAAGGAGAGATATGATTACAAACAGACCAAAGGGAACCCAGGACTGGTTCGGGGAAAATATGTGGAAGCGCACCAGGATAGAGGCTATAGCAAGGGAACTTTGTGCGGCTTACAATATGGGAGAAATTATAACCCCTGCATTTGAACATACTGTACTTTTCAACAGGAGCGTTGGCGATACTACAGATGTAGTACAAAAGGAAATGTATACCTTTAAGGATAAGGGTGACAGGGAAATAAGCCTCAAGCCTGAAGGAACAGCGGGAACTATAAGGGCTTATCTTGAAAATAATCTCTATGCACTTCCTCAGCCCATCAAGATGTTCTACTTTACTCAGGCTTTCAGATATGAGAGACCTCAGAGTGGAAGGCTTAGACAGCACCACCAGTTTGGTGTGGAGTTCGTAGGTTCTCCCGAGCCTATAGTTGAGGTTGAACTCATTACACTTATAAGCGAATTTATTAAAAGAATTGGCTTAAAGGATGTAAAACTTCACATCAACAGCATAGGTTATGGTAAATGCAGACAGAATTACAATGATGCCCTTGTGAACTATCTAAAAGACTATGAGTCAGAGCTTTGCGAAGACTGTAAGGTGAGGATGAAGAAGAATCCTTTAAGGGTAATTGACTGTAAGGTACCAAGCTGTAAGGCTATAGTCGAGAAGGCTCCAAGGACAATCGACTTCCTTGATGAAGAGTGTAGGGAGCATTTTGAGAAATTAAAGACTATGTTAAGTGAGCTAGGCATCCCTTATGAAGTAGATACAGGGATAGTAAGAGGGCTTGACTACTACACTAAGACAGTGTTTGAATTTGTGGATAAGGATGGTTTCACCCTCTGTGGAGGCGGAAGGTATGACGGACTTATCAAAGAAATAGACGGTAAGCAGGATATTCCTGCGGTAGGCTTTGGTATGGGTATCGAGCGCATACTTTATTTTCTTGATAAAGAGGGGGTAAGCCTTGGTGAAATGCCTCATCCTAAGCTATATGTAGGTGTGATGGGGGATGAAGTTAGGAGTAAGGCCTTTGAAATAGTTACAAGACTAAGAAATAAGGGCATTATAGTGGAAACTGATTATCTCGACCGCTCGGTAAAGGCACAGATGAAGTATGCGAATAAGCTGGGAGTAGACTTTGCTGTGGTTATTGGTGAGAATGAGATAGAGAGTGGTGTAGTTATGCTAAAAGAAATGGAAACAGGAACCCAGACTGAAGTAAAACTGGAAGATTTGGAAGCAAAGTTTATTTGCGGATAAGGAGATAAAAATTGATGGGCAGAGACGGAAACGTGATGGTGTGGGATTCTGAGAGACAGATATTTAATGAGCTTACCCCAACAGAAATCATAACCTACTTACTTCCTGACGGCAGCGTGGAATGTCAGCTTTTCTTAGGATGGCTGCCTCAAGTTAAGAGCGTTTTCCTATACAGACGCAAGAGAATGGAGATAGTGTTTGTAGATGGGATGACATATAATATTCCTAATATGCCTTATTTATATGACAAATTATTTTCAATGAGGCATGGAATTTAAGATATATTGTAACTAAGCCTTATACGGGCTTTAGATAAACTTTATAAAAAGAGGATGAAACTATGGCAGAATCAATGAAGGGTATGAAAAGGACCCACAGATGTACGGAGCTTAGTAAGGCTGACGTGGGCAAGATGGTTACGGTAATGGGCTGGGTCGCTAAATATAGGAATAAGGGAGGTCTTATTTTCATAGACCTCAGAGACCGTTCAGGTATCTTACAGCTGGTGTATGAGGAGCAGGACTGTGGAAGTGAAGTATTTGAAAAGGCAGCAAAGCTTCGTAATGAATACGTAGTAGCGGCTACAGGAATAGTAACCGAGAGAACAGCTGTCAATGAGAATATACCTACGGGCTATATTGAGATAAGGGTAAAGGAGACAAGGATACTCTCTGAGGCAGAGACAACACCTTTTGAGATAGTAAACGACCTTAAGACCAAGGAGGAATTAAGACTTAAATACAGATATCTTGACCTTAGAAGACCTGATATGCAGGAGAAGCTTATGCTAAAGAGCAGGGTTTTACGTCTTATGCGTGACTTTATGGCAGATGAGGGGTTCTTAGAGATAGAGACTCCTATTATGTGTAACTCTACTCCTGAAGGGGCAAGAGACTATCTTGTACCAAGCCGTGTAAATCAAGGCAGCTTTTATGCCCTTCCGCAGTCGCCACAGGTGCTTAAACAGCTTCTTATGCTTTCAGGCTTTGACAGATATTTCCAGATAGCAAGATGCTTTAGAGATGAGGACCTTAGAGCTGACAGACAGCCTGAATTTACTCAGGCAGACATGGAGCTTTCTTTCGTAGATGTAGACGATGTGCTTGATGTAAATGAGCGTCTTATAAAGCATATTATGAAGGAAACAAAGGGCATAGACATAGAGCTTCCTCTTCCTAGGATGAAATGGAAGGATGCTATGAATGACTACGGCTCAGATAAGCCTGATACCAGATTTGAGATGAAGCTCGTAGACGTATCAGAGGTAGTAAGAGGATGTGGCTTTGGAGTATTTACTTCGGCTCTTGAAATGAAAAACGGAAGTGTAAGAGGTATCAATGTAAAGGGACAGGCAGCCATGCCTCGTAAGAAGATTGATGTGCTTGTAGACAAGGCTAAGGGCTTTGGAGCCAAGGGACTTGCATATCTTGCTGTGAATGAAGACGGCACTTATAAGTCCTCTTTCTCAAAGTTTATGACAGAAGAAGAGCTTGATAAGCTTGTCCAGACTATGAAGGGTGAAAAGGGAGACTTACTTCTTTTTGCAGCTGACAAGACTTCACTTGTATGGAATATCTTAGGTGCACTTAGGCTTGACCTTGGAGAAGAGCTTGGACTTATAGACAAGAGTAAGTTTAACTTCCTTTGGATAGTGGAATTTCCTCTTCTTAGCTGGAATGAGGATGAAAACAGATTCCAGGCTGAGCATCATCCTTTTACTGCTCCTATGGAAGAAGACTGGGCAAATGCTGACAAGGATCCGGGAAGCATAAGAGCAAAGGCTTATGACATAGTATTAAACGGATATGAGCTTGGTGGAGGATCTGTAAGAATATACCAGGATGATGTACAGGAGAAGATGTTCGAGCTCCTTGGATTTACCAAGGAAGAGGCTCACAACAGATTCGGCTTTCTCCTTGATGCCTTCAAGTACGGAGTGCCTCCTCATGCAGGACTTGCTTATGGAGTAGACAGATTTGTAATGCTTCTTGCAGGGGCTGAGAATATAAGAGAGGTAATAGCCTTCCCTAAAAATAAGGATGCAATGGACCTTATGCTTGGTTCACCGGGCAGGGTTGATACAAAGCAGCTTGATGAACTGGGAATTACGGTTAAAGCAAAAGAAGATTAACTACAAATATATCATATTTTTTAATGCTGTGGATTGTTTACAAGATTAAATATGATGTTTCTATTGATAACATGTTAAATAAATGGTATATAGGTTATAAGGCTGTGTAGTGTCTATAGCCTATATACCAATTTTATTATATGTCACCCACATTATCTTATTGAAATCCACGAGATTCCATGTATCAAGAGATATAATGGAGGGTATTGCGGCTTTGCAGTCATTTGCCCGACAGACAGATATAAGCCGTATAAGATATTGTTGAAAATTAAGGAGAAAGCTATGAAAGTAGAAATAAGTGATTTTGGGAGAGCAAAAGATGGATCAGTAGTGAAATGTTATTCTCTTAACAATGAGAGAGGAATGAAGGTAACCCTCTTAAATCTTGGCGCCATAGTCAAAGATATAATTGTACCTGATAAAGAGGGTAAGCAGGTAGATGTAAACTTAGGCTACGATAATGTGGAAGGATATTATGATAATGCCGAGGCTCTGGGTAGCTTTGTAGGCAGAAATGCAAACAGAATCGGTGGAGCCAAGGTAATCATAGACGGAGTTACCTATGAACTTGAAAAGAATGACGGAGAGAATAATCTTCATAGTGGAAGTAACCGCTCTCACTATATGCTCTTTGATGCTGAAGTTCTTGAAGATGAGTATGCTGTAAGAGTTAGGTTTATGCGTACATTTAGGGATATGGAACAGGGATTCCCGGGCAAGGCAGAGCTAAGTATAACCTACACACTTACAGAGGATAATGAACTTATCTTAGAATACAGGGGAGTAGCTGATAAGGATACTGTTATTAATCCTACCAACCACAGCTACTTTAATTTAGACGGAGAGGGAGATATCCTCGGACACAAACTCTATGTAAATGCGGATAGGTTTACAGCCATTGGAGAAGATATGATACCAACCGGTGAACTTGTGGATGTGGAAGGCACTCCTATGGATTTAAGAGTAGCTAAGACTGTGGGAGAGGGAGTAGACTCGGATTATCACTATATTAAGCTTGCAAAAGGCTATGACCATAACTATGTATTAAATAATACTGTAGTAGAGATAGAGAAGGTGGCAGAGTTTTCTTCTGAAAAGAGCGGAATAACTATGGAAGTGATGACGGATTTACCGGGAATGCAGATATACACTGCTAATTTCCTTGAGAATAAAAAGGGAAAAGGTGGAGTAATTTACGGCAGAAGATCGGGTTGCTGCTTTGAAACCCAGTATTTTCCAAATGCCTGCAATGAGAAAAACTTTAAGTCAAGTATAATAAGTGCGGGAGAGGAGTATAGAAGCACTACAGTGTTTAAGTTTAGGTCATAAATACATCTGTTGTAAAAAACACTTAATATAGTTTTACAACATCGACTAAATAGTGTAAACTGAATTTGTATTAGACAAGTAAAAATAATATTGATTGGAGAAATGAAAAATATGAAGAAGCCCGTAATTGGAATTTCAGGAAGCCTTATAATTGACTCTTCAGGTAGCTTTGCAGGCTACAAGAGGTCATATGTAAACAATGATTATATCCTCTCTGTAATTAAGAATGGGGGTATTCCATTTATTATTCCATTTAATGAGAATGAAGAAGTTATTAAGGAGCAGATAGAAATGGTAGATGGTCTCCTGCTTTCAGGCGGACAGGATGTAGCTCCTAAGAATTATGGAGAAGAGCCTACGCCAAAACTTGGTGATATTTTTCCGGAAAGGGATGACTTTGAATATGCTCTCCTTAAGGCTGCACTTGAAGCAAAGAAGCCAATACTTGGCATTTGCAGGGGCTTACAGATAATCAACACATACTTTAACGGAAGTCTCTACCAGGATCTTAGCTATATTGGAACTGAAGTGCTAAAGCACAATCAGGTAAATTCTCCTTCAATGGTGACACACTCTGTTACTCTTGATAAGTCTTCAAAACTCTTTGATATCTTTGGAGAGGAGAAAATTAGAGCAAATTCCTTCCACCATCAGGCAGTGAAAAAGGTAGGAGACGGTCTTGCCATATCTGCTAAAGCTCCTGACGGAGTTATTGAAGCCATTGAAAAGACTGATTATCCTTTCCTTGTTGCAGTACAGTGGCATCCTGAGATGTTACACCTGACAGTGGAAATGATGAATAAATTATTTATACGCTTCATAAAGGAGGCTGCGAATGAATAAAAAAATGAAATTCTGGTCTATAGTGCTTCTTACAATCAACTCAATCATCGGTACGGGAATCTTCCTTTCGCCGGGAGGAGTTACTAAGCAGGCAGGAAGCATGGCGCCTTTTATCTATATTTGTGCTGCTATATTTGCAGCAGTGCTAGCAGTAACATTTGCGGCAGCAAGCAAATACGTAGTTAAAAATGGTGCAGCCTATTCCTATGCAAGAGCTGCATTTGGAGCCAATACAGGTATGTTCATAGGTGTAACCAGATATGTATCTGCAAGTATTGCCTGGGGAGTTATGGCTACAGGTGTAGTAAAGAATGCACTTTCAATAGCGGGCATGGATCCTAAAAATATGGTTAATGTGACCGTTGGATTTTTAGTGCTGATGCTTCTCTTATTTGTAATAAATGTTAAGGGTACAGCTTTCTTGACACTTATAAGTGATTTGTCTACAGCGGGAAAAATGGCAGCTCTTGCAATCACTATAATTGCAGGTGTGGTAATTATAATTATGACAGGCGAGAATCACATTTCAGATGTTGAACTTCTTACCAATGCCGACGGTAGTGCGCTAATTCCTGCTATGGATGCAACTGTATTTGTAACAGCTGTTATCTCAGCTTTCTATGCATTTACCGGATTTGAAAGTGTAGCTTCCGGTGCTAGCGATATGGAAAATCCTGAGAAGAATCTTCCGAAGGCTATTCCTCTTGCCATCGGTATAATTGCTGTAATTTACTTTGGTATAGTGCTTGTGGCAATGATGATAAATCCTGTTGCCCTTGTACAGTCAGAGGAGGTAGTTGTACTTGCTTCAGTATTTTCAAACAAGATAATTAGAGGAATTATTGTCATAGGCGCCCTTATTTCTATGTTTGGTATAAATGTAGCTGCTTCATTCCATTCTCCTAGAGTATGTGAAGCGATGGCTAAAGATGGTATCTTACCAGCCTTCCTTGGAAAGCGTAATGCAAATGATATTCCTCTCAATGCCTTCGTACTGACAGCAGCACTTGCTATAATTGTTCCTATGTCATTTATGTATGATATGCAGGGAATTATGATAATCAGCTCAATAGCAAGATTTGCACAGTTCATTATTGTTCCTCTTGGTGTTATCGTATTCTTTATGGGTAAACAGAAAGAAGAGATTATCGATGCAAAGAAAAATATAATTACAGATGTAGTCTTACCTATAATTTCAGTTGTACTTACAGTTATTCTTCTTTATAAGTTTAACTGGAAGGGACAGTTCTCAGTTACAGATGCTGAAGGAGTTTCACATCTTAACTGGTATGCAATCACAGCTATGATAATAGGATATGTAGTACTTCCTATAGTTGTATATATCAATTCAAATTCAAAGAAAAAATAGGAACCGGAGGTAATGGCAGTGAAAGGATTAAATACCAATATGCTTCATGGTTATCCGGTAATTGACGGATATACAGGTGCGGCTTCCATACCTAAGTATCAGACATCTACGTTTGACCAGAAGAGCTGTTATGTAGATGGCAAGAAATACAGCTATACAAGATTCGGAAACCCTACAGTTATGGCACTTGAAAGTGCAGTAGCTAAGCTTGAAGGCGCTAAGCATGCCCTCGTATTTTCATCAGGAATGGCAGCCATTAGCAATGTGCTTATGCTTGCAGGAGCAGGAGGTCATGTAATCTTCCCATGCGAAGTGTACGGGGGTACCTTCCAGTTTGCTACAGAGGTTATGCCAAGGCTTAATATGGAGGTTTCCTTCCTAGACTATGACAATTTGGAATTAGTTGAAAGTACAATAAAGGAGAATACTAAGATACTCTACATTGAGACTCCATCTAACCCTCTTCTTAAGGTAACGGACATAAGGAAGCTTGTAGAGATAGCTAAGAAGCACAAACTAATAACCATAGCAGATAATACCTTTATGACTCCTTTCTATCAGCGCCCTCTTGAGCTTGGAGTAGACATAGTTGTAGAAAGCATGACCAAGTTCATAAATGGACACAGTGATGTGGTAGCAGGAATGATTGCAACCAACAGTGATGAATACATAGGCTGTCTTGGACTTTTCCAGAAGAACTTCGGTGCTATCATGGGAGTAGAGGATGCCTGGCTTGTACTTCGTGGAATGAAGACCATGGGACTTCGAATGGAGAAGTCTGTGTCTAACGCAGCTGCTATCTCAGAGTTTCTTGCTAAGCAGCTAAAGATAAAGACAGTATATTATCCGGGAATACCATCCTGCAGATACTATAAGATACAGATGAGTCAGGCAACTTCCGGTGGAGCCGTATTATCTTTTAAGTTTCACAAGAAGGAAGATATGGATAAGTTTGTTGAGAGAATTAAAATACCTATTTACGCAGTGAGCCTGGGAGGTGTTGAGTCAATTATTTCTCACCCTGCTACCATGTCACATAAATGTATGTCTAAGGAAGACAGACTTAAGTACGGAGTAACAGATGAGATTCTAAGACTTTCCTGCGGTATTGAGGACATCGAAGACCTCATTGAAGACTTAGAGCAGGCACTTGCAGACTAAATATTTGGCTATTAAGTTACTTTGATTAAATTTAAAACCTGCATTTTCTTTTGGAAGATGTGGGTTTTATTTCATTATACAGTTAGTCTGATATATCAATGGATTATAATTATTCCAACCACTTACTTATAATAACAACAATTATATACTCAATTATCCCGTAAAGGGTAGAGAGCAAGGAAATAACCAGGTAGGCTGCAAGATTATTTATATCTGAAATTTCCGCTACGGCCATAGCAAGTGAGATAATACTAAGTAAGACACCTGCAGGAATGGCAATGTGCCTAAGTAGAGAAAGGATATCATCAAATGAACGCTTTCCGGATATAAGCACTGCACCAAGGTTGATAAAAACCAAAATAACCAAGGTTGGTAAGTCAAAAAGACCTGCGATTACCTCACTTAAATTAAGACTTGAAAGTATTCCTATTAGAAGAGCAGCTGCAATAAACAAAGCAAGTCCTGCAAACAATTTTGCAGCTACCTTCTTCTTGGAAAACTTATTCTCACGAATAATCTCGACAATATTTGTTTCAGCCTTTTCAAGGTAAATATCTTCGTTAAGATATTCACCTGAAAGCAGCTCATTTACTTTGATATTAAGAGCATCACATAAAGTTTCATAATAAGAGATATCTGGAAGACTTTTGCCTGTTTCCCACTTTGATATGGTCTTATCACTCACACCTATTTTATCTGCAAGCTCCTTTTGAGTAAGTCCGGCCTTTGTTCTAGCCATTAAAATAAAATTGCTTATTTTCCCAGTATCCATACTTTACCTCCTAATAAGTGATTGTGCCTATATTATAGAGCCAGAGCAAAGGAGAGTGCAACCTACAATTTGTAGAATAGCTCTACTATCCGTAGAATGGTACGAAAAAGGAACCAATACACTTATCTGAGTGTGTTGATTCCTTTCCTATCAAATGGCATTAAATATTCTTAACACTAACATCATTAAATTTTATTTTGTTCCATAGATTCTATCTCCGGCATCTCCAAGACCCGGAAGAATATATCCATTTTCGTTTAGCTGTCTATCGACTGCACCAATGTAAATATCTATATCAGGGTGAGCTTTGCTAAGAGCCTCAACCCCCTCAGGAGCAGCTATGAGGCAGAGAAAGCGAATACTCTTTATTCCTCTTGCTTTGAGACGGTTGATTGCAGCTATTGCAGAACCACCCGTAGCAAGCATTGGATCAACTACAAAAATATCTCTTTCATCAGCATCTTTAGGAAGCTTACAGAAATATTCCACAGGTTCTAAGGTCTCTTCATTTCTGTACATACCGATGTGGCCTACCTTAGCGTTAGGTATGAGATTAAGTATACCGTCTGCCATATGTAGTCCTGCACGAAGAATAGGTACAATACAAAGCTTCTTTCCTGCAATTTCCTTAACTATTGTCTTCTCTAAAGGCGTCTCTATTAGCTTATCAGCAAGATGAAGATCTCTTGTTGCCTCATAGCAAATGAGCATCGCTATTTCTGAAACTAAGTCACGGAATTCTTTGGTTGATGTATCCTTGACACGCATAATACCGATTTTATGCTGAATTAATGGGTGATCCATTACTATTACTTTTGACATGATATCCTCCTGAATCTACTAACTGAAATTTCTTAAACTATCTACTAAATTTTAATTCAATAAAGCAATAATTACAAGAGGGTATACAAAAATAAATAAGAAAGTATACGTATTCTACGTAGAGAAATTTAATTTCTTAAGAAATTACAGAAGAATCTTCAAAACAAAAAATGATTCCCCTACAAGCGGGGAACCACTTAAGAAAGAACTAATATTACTTGTTGCCTGATGTGCTTGAGCTGCTTGTTGTAGAAGAAGTTGTGCTTCCTGTAGTAGAGGCAGCAGCACTTCCTGTAGAAGAAGTCTTACTTCCTGTAGCAGAAGTATTCGCATTGCTTGTTGTTGAAGCACTCTTATTTGCTGAAGCAGAAGTATTTGTAGTGCTTGTTGTTGTCTCTTTCTTTCCACATCCTGTAACAAGACCTGCTGTACCAACAGCAAGTACAAGAGCTGCAGTTAAAACTAATTTTGTCTTTTTCATTTTTTTAATCTCCTTTTTGTGTTTTTGTTATTTTCCTAATTGAAAATTACAGTAACAATAAATAACACTATGAGAATAAAAAGTCAATAAAATAGATAAAAAATACACAGATTATTCACAAAATCCAATCAATAAAAATGTAATAAAAATAGCTGTCTGCAAGCATAAAACCTACAGACAGCCTTCATAAGTCTATATCCCAAATATAATAAACTGACCTATAATGAGTATAACTACTGTACAGGCTTAAGAGCTCCATCAATTTCAGCAAGAGCCTTAGCTCCACCCTCCACAGTAAAAATCTTGCTCTTATCGATTCCGGCTTCAATTAAGATACCGGTTGTCTTCTCAGCGCCTCTCTTACCTGAGTTACATACGATGTAGATGTTCTTTCCATCATTAAGCTTAGAAGTAGCATATTCCTTCATAGCTGACTCAAGAGAAGTATCATCAAGAGGGAAGATTGGCTGCCACTCAGAACCTTCAACAGCACCCTTCTTATAGTTCTCTTCTTCTCTTACATCAAGGATATGGCTGTCTGTAACCTTTAATACATCAGCAGCTGGAATGTACTGATATGCTACTGCAGAAGCGGTACCTGCAGTGGAAGTCTTACTTGTGCTATCACTTTTGCTTCCACAACCTGTTACAGCACCTGAGATACCAAGTGTAAGTGAAAGTGCAGCTACTAATGCGATAATCTTTGTATTCTTCATTTTGAACTCCTTTACTCACTTTTTTCATTTGCAAAACATACTATACCTTTTATCACGATAACTTAAATAAGTCAAATAGAAATACGAAATAAAGAGGCATATTTATTATAAATGTTTATAATCACAATAAGTTTTGATTATCATACCACTGTGAAATATATTCTTAAATATGAAGTGCTAAAAGTCATATATTGTACTCTTAAAAGTACAATATATGCGTATTTCAGGGCTTTTTATGTATTAAAAGATAAACATTATCAAAATTAGTTGACTTTAGATTGTACGTAATCTATATTTAAGTCAAGAAGAAAAAACAACACTTAACAAAACTTATATACTAAGTGAAAGAGGTTAATGATGAGAGAAGAATGGAGCGGCTTTACACCGGGGATTTGGGAAAAAGAGATCAATGTTCGTGATTTCATTCAGAGAAACTATACCCCATATGAGGGAGACGATACCTTCCTTGCAGGACCTACAAAAAGAACCGAGGAATTGTGGGATCAGGTAATGGATCTTACATTGAAAGAGCGAGCTAAAGGCGGAGTGCTTGACATGGATACCAAGATAGTATCTACAATCACCTCACACGGACCGGCATACCTTGATAAGGAGAAAGAAACTATAGTTGGTTTCCAGACAGATGTACCTTTCAAGCGTTCCCTTCAGGTAAACGGCGGTCTCAAAATGGCTATGAAAGCCTGTGAGAGTAACGGATACGAAGTTGATCCTCAGATAGTGGAGTTTTATTCCAAATATAGAAAGACACATAATGACGGCGTGTTTGATGCGTATACAGCTGAAATGAGAGCCTGCCGAAGCAGCCACATTATCACAGGCCTTCCTGACGCATATGGAAGAGGCCGTATAATAGGAGATTACAGAAGAGTTGCTCTTTACGGTGTAGACAGACTTATCGAAGAGAAGAAGAAAGAAAAAGAGACAACAAGAACTACAATGTACTCCAATATCACAAGACTTCGTGAGGAGCTTTCAGAGCAGATTAAGGCTCTTAATGAACTTAAGGAGCTTGGCAAAATCTACGGCTTTGATATATCAGGACCTGCTCACGATACCAAAGAAGCTGTACAGTGGCTGTACTTTGCTTATCTTGCGGCAGTTAAAGAGCAAAACGGTGCGGCGATGAGTCTTGGACGTACCTCAACCTTCCTTGATGTCTATGCAGAAAGAGACCTTAAGGCAGGAAAATATACAGAAGAAGAGATTCAGGAATTTATTGACCACTTCGTAATGAAACTTCGCTGTGTTAAATTTGCAAGAACTCCTGATTACAATGAAATCTTCTCAGGAGATCCTACTTGGGTAACAGAGTCAATTGCAGGTATGGGTATAGATGGAAGAACCATGGTTACAAAGATGAGTTTTAGATATCTTCATACCCTCTCAAACCTTGGAACCTCACCTGAGCCAAACCTCACGGTACTTTGGTCAGTTAAACTTCCTGAGAACTTCAAGAGATTCTGTGCTAAGACCTCAATCCAGTCT
Source organism: Catonella sp. (assembly GCF_057250765.1). Classification (NCBI taxonomy): domain Bacteria; kingdom Bacillati; phylum Bacillota; class Clostridia; order Lachnospirales; family Lachnospiraceae; genus Catonella; species Catonella sp. The sequence goes on along the minus strand of NZ_DBHIEC010000003.1, from coordinate 151,580 downwards.
TCATCCATTCAGTACGAGAATGATGATTTGATGAGGGTAACTCACGGAGATGACTATGCCATAGCTTGTTGCGTATCTTCTATGAGACTTGGTAAGGAAATGCAGTTCTTCGGAGCTAGAGCAAACCTTGCAAAGTGTCTCCTCTACGCTATAAACGGAGGAGCAGATGAGGTTAGCGGCAAGCAGGTTGGACCTAAATTCCGTCCTATTACAGGTGATTACCTTGAGTTTGATGAGGTTTGGGAGAAGTTTAATGACATGATGGAATGGCTTGCAGGAGTATATGTCAACTCACTCAATATCATCCACTATATGCACGATAAATATTGCTATGAGAGAATCCAGATGGCTCTTCACGACAAGAACGTACATAGATGGTTTGCAACCGGTATTGCAGGACTTTCAGTTGTTGCGGATTCACTTTCAGCTATCAAATATGCTAAGGTTAAGGTCATCCGCAATGAGGCAGGGCTTGCAGTTGATTACGAGGTAGAGGGTGACTTCCCTAAGTATGGTAATGATGATGACAGAGTAGATAATATTGCCTATGATGTAGTTGACATTTTTATGGGCTACATCAAGAGAAATCATACCTATCGTGATAGCGTACCTACAACATCAATACTTACAATCACTTCAAATGTAGTTTATGGACGCGCAACCGGCTCAACACCTGACGGCCGTAAGAAAGGTGAAGCGTTTGCACCTGGAGCTAACCCAATGCACAGACGTGATACCCACGGTGCTATGGCAAGTCTTAGCTCAGTTAGTAAGCTTCCATTTAAGGATGCACAGGATGGTATTTCAAATACTTTCTCAATTATTCCTGATGCACTCGGCAAGGGAGACAAGATATTCTTTGGCGATTCAATTGAATTTGACAATAAATTTGCTTGTGCCTGCGATGAGCCAAATGTCATTATCCCTGAGGGAGAGTAAAGCAGTCTTTCAGGTATACGGATACCTGTTGATGATAAAAGAACAGTTAATTAACCAACCTGAACTTTACAGATATTTGTGAAGTATTTAGGGTAATAACAGTCTGTGAAGCAGACAAAATGAAAGGAGAATACTATGTCAGTTAGTGAAGCTCAGATTGATAACCTTGTAAACCTTATTGATGGTTATGCAGAAAAAGGTGGACACCACCTCAATGTAAATGTATTTACTAAGGACACCCTGCTTGATGCTCAGGCACATCCTGAGAAATACCCACAGCTTACCGTTCGTGTGTCAGGCTATGCAGTAAACTTTGTAAAGCTTACAAAGGAACAGCAGGATGAGGTTATTTCAAGAACCTTCCACGAAGGAGTATAAGAAGTTTGGGTGGCTGTCGCATTAAAGTAGCTTTGGTGTGACAGCCTTTTTTGGAGGCAGCTATGGGAAATGAAGAGATTAAAGGAAGAGTACATTCTATAGAGACCTTTGGTACTGTTGATGGTCCGGGAACAAGGTATGTGATATTTTTGCAGGGATGTCCAATGCGCTGTAAATACTGCCACAATCCGGATACCTGGGACTTTGCAGGTGGTAAGGAAATGACTCTTGATGAGATATTTGCAGGATATTATTCTAAGAGAGAATTCTACAGAAAGGGCGGTATAACCTGTACAGGTGGTGAACCGCTTGGACAGCTTAAGTTTGTAACTGCTTTGTTTAAGAGGGCTAAGTCGGAAGGGATACATACCTGTCTGGATACTTCGGGAATATATTATCCTCTTAAGCCTGCTAATAATGGAAAGACAGAGGAAGAATATCTAAGCAGCGGCGCTTACAAGAGTTATGAAAAGAGATTGGCTGATTTTTCTGAACTTTTTAAGGTGACTGATCTTGTACTTTTAGATATAAAACACTCCGATCCGGAGGGACATAAGGAGCTTACAGCCAATTCCATTGAGCCTGTTCTAGCCTTTGCCAAGGCGCTTGAAGAACACAAAATCCCTATTTCAATCAGGCATGTAGTAGTTCCCGGAATTACATTTAATAAAAAGGAGCTTCGAGGAGTGGGTGAAATCATGGCGGGGCTTAACAATGTAGTCGGACTAGAAGTACTTCCTTATCACACAATGGGAGTAAATAAATATAAAGAGCTTGGAATGACATATCCACTTGAAGGAGTACCAAGTTTGTCCAAAGAAGAGGCAGCGGCCGCAAAGAATATCATACTTCATTCCATGCAGGAAAAGAGAAAAAATGATGGCAGGGACTAATCCACAGTCATCATTTTTTTCTTTATTAGCATATTTTAAAAAATCAATAGTATGCTTTAGAATTCTTGTAAGGTAAGCAGCTTATAATTTAGCCTTCTCTAAACTTATCCTTATATTTCCTTGTAACTATGTAGTAGCAGACTAAATGACTTAAAAATGTAATTGTCCAAGTCACCGGATATGATATAAATAGTATGTCAAGTGTCCTAAACTTCACAAATACAGTATATATCCATACTATCCTTAGTCCACATGCACCTACCAGTGAAACTATCATAGGTAGGATGGAATATCCTATACCACGCATCGCACCAACCATTACATCCATCAGTCCGCATAAGAAATACATTGTAGATATAATGGACAGTCTTATAAGCCCATAGCTTATCACCTCAGTTTCATTGTTGTAAGCAGAGAGCAGAAACTTACCAAAGAAATAAGCAGAATTGCCAAGTACAAGACCGGTTATCGTAACAATAATCAGGCAGTTGATAAGCACCATTTTTATACGCTTAAATTTCCCGGCACCGAAATTTTGACTGGTGAAGCTTATGCAGGTTTGATGTAAGGAGTTCATTGCTACATATACAAAGCCCTCTATGTTGCTGGCCGCTGTATTTCCAGCCATGACAGTTGAGCCGAATGAGTTGACTGAGGACTGTATAAGTACATTTGATATTGAAAAGATACAGCCCTGAAGTCCGGCAGGAAGCCCTATTTTCATAATATCAATACATTTCTCGGTAGTAATCTTAATCTTATTTAGGTGGAGCCTGATTGCTCCTGTTTCGTGCTTCAGGCAAAGAAGTATGAGCCCACAGGAAACTCCCTCAGAGATAACTGTTGCAATAGCAACACCGGCTACACCCAAGCTAAATACAGTGACAAGAAGAATATTTAGAATCACATTTATCACACCTGCTATAGTCAGATAGTATAGAGGACGCTTTGTATCTCCGATAGCCCTAAGAATGGCAGCACCAAAGTTAAGTATGAGATTAAGTGGCATGCCAAGGAATAATATTCTCATATAAAGAGTGGATTGGTCTATAACATCTTCCGGGGTAGACATCATTTCAAGCAGGGGACGGGTAGCTATAATGCCTATCACAAGCAGGATGAAACCGCCAATAATGCCAAGTGCGACAGAGGTATGTACGGTTTCAGAAACAGACTTATCATCTTTTGCTCCCTGGTACCTTGCGACAAGGACATTGGTACCTATGGATAGTCCCATAAAAAGGCTGACTAGGAGATTGATGAGTGAGCCTGTAGAGCCTACAGCGGCAAGAGCAGTCTTTCCTGTAAATCTTCCTACAACTATAACATCAGCAGTATTAAACAGTAGCTGAAGTATACCGGATAGCATTACAGGGATAGTAAATTTAATTATTTTGGTAGTAAGCGGACCTTCTGTCATGTCCATACGATAAGAAATTCTAGCTGTTTTTTCCGCCATGATATCTCCTTAGAATCAAATATGTATTGATATGAGTGCCAAATACTTCTGACACTATCACCACTAATCATTGAATATTAACAATATTCATATCCTTTAATTCTATTACAGACTTGCGATAAAGTCAAAGGCAATTAATCCTCCATTTACACTGCGAAATTGAATAATAAAAGCTAATAATTATGAGATTTATGTATAGATAATTTTAGAAAATGACATAATTTTAACATTAAATTCTGTAATACTAAGTGATAAGAGACAAATAGCCTGAATAAATAGCGATTATTGGGGGGATATAATGTTTAGAATTGCCATCTGTGATGATGTTAAAGCAGTATGTGATGACATAAAGAGTGTTATTTTAAGCAGTGATAAACTAAAAAATGGAGAATTACATATTGATGTATTTAATAATGGAATAGCTCTAATAGAAGAATTAAAAGATAATATACGATATGATCTTATATTTTTAGATATTGAGCTTGGAGAGATTAATGGTGTGGAGGTGGGGCATGTCATAAGGGATGAAATCGAAGATTATAATACTAAGATAGTATACATATCCGGCAAAAATAGCTATGATAGACAGCTCTTTGATGTTCAGCCCATGACATTTATAAGTAAACCTATTGAGAAGGAAAAGGTTATCAAAGCTGTTCTTCTGGCACTTAAAATTTCAAATAGAGAAAATAAAATCTTCAAGTTTGCAAGCTTTAAGAGTACTATAAAGGTTCCTTATTCGGAAATATTGTACTTTGAAAGCTACAAGAGAGAAATTAAAATAATCTGTGTAAAAGAAACCTATAGCTTTTATGGGAAAATGGAAGAAGTAAAAAAACAACTGCCTGAGTTTTTTATACAGCCTCACCGCTCGTATATAGTAAATTATGAGCAGATTAAACAATTCAAACCAGATAAAATTATTACTTTTAACGGAGACAGAATTCCTATAAGCCAGCCCAGGCGTAGAGAGATAAAGGAAATACAGATTAGGATAGAAAAAAAGAGGATGGAAGATGAGCTTAATTAATATTATATTTGTAATAATTAATGTCTTGGGAGTTTATACAGTATATAAACTTATGGGGTTATTTTGTGGTGTTGAGAAGATAAAGAGTAAAAAAGCTTTAATAGGAATTTACTTTGTTTATTATTTATTAAGCTGTATGAATTTTATGTATATAAATATACCTCTTGTTCTACTGTCATTTAACCTTTTAATGTATTTTCTTATTAGCCTTAATTACAGAATAAGTATAAAAAAGAGGGTAATGGCGGTTGTTTACACATACCTGATTCAAATATTGGTTGAAGTTCCATTTATAATATCAGCAAACTATCTTGGATTAAATATTTTTGAAAAAACTGATTTGAAGTCAATGTATATGATTATAAGTGTAAGATTATGTACATATTTAGTGGTTATAATCTTAGACGGTTATATGATGACAAAAAGAGAAGAGACTGATATTCCTTTTTCCTCATGGATAGGGATTGTGAGTGTGCCTATAGTTACGTTAGTATTATTGATTTTATTTTTGAATATTTCTACTCTTGATAATAAAATAGAGGTTATTTTAGCAGTAACTCTCATAGCACTGGTGAATATTGCAAATTACTTTTTATATAGCAGTACATTAAATATAATGCGAGAAAATAATAGAAAGGCTATAATTGAACAGCAAAATGAATATTACGTGAAACAGTTTGATTTAGTAAAAGAGAATATGAATAATGTAGAGAGACTTAAGCATGACATGAAGAATCATATATTTGTGCTTAAAACTCTTTATGATAATGAAGAAAAAGATGAATATGAAGGTTATGTTAGGGAACTGTTAAAAGAAATGGAAGGCAGAAAAAAACTGGTAAATTCAGGAAATATTGTAGTTGACAGCATTGTAAATTATAAACTTTTAGGACTTGTAGAGAGCGATATTGAATTTTTAGTGAATGCAAATATTCCTGATAAGCTGGAAGTTTCAGATTTTGATTTAACTACGATACTTGGTAATCTGCTTGACAATTCGGTAAGAGCGGTAAAAGAAACAAAAGAGAATAAATATCTGAGTATTGATATGCAGTACAAATCCGGAAGACTTATTATCCGGTTAGTGAATTCATATAAGCATGTAGAACAGATAAAAAACAGTAAGTATTTTATTTCAACAAAAAAAGATAAACATAAACATGGAATAGGTCTGCTAAATGTTGAAAGAACTGTTGAAAAATATAATGGAATGATAGATATGAAACTTGTAGATAACAGGTTTGAAGTAATGGTGATTTTATATTGTTGAGGTTACCAAATGTATAATGCTCTAACATCGATATAAATGGTGATGTTGGAGTATTTTTTTGTGTTAATGTATTTTCAAAATATAAGTTATTACATTTAAACCTACATTTCGTTACATTTTGGGCATAGAGCTTTTTAATAGTGTATAATGAAAACAGCTTAATAAATAGTGAATACTAGGAGGTGATTCCAATGGTGTAGTAAGAATTATTAAAGAATTGCAGTAAAATCATATCAGAAAGGAAACCTAAGTATGAAAAGAAACATAATTCTAAAAACATTAGCTTTCTCACTTGCCATAACCTTATTATCAATGCAAGGAGTTTTTGCAGCTGGCGCTGAAATTCCTAATAAGTTTAAGTTAGAAGAAATTACTCCGTCAGCAACTAGAAATGACGTGATAAGGTCATATGACACATATCAGGGAGAGGTAGTTATTGTTGAAGAAGTAGTCAAACTACTAGATGGTGCAAAAGCCTATTACGTTGGACCGGTTAAATTTTTAAGACGCGATGGATGGTTTGGAAGATATAGGTACCTGGGAAAATTGAACGAGTTTAAGTTTATCAAAATGGTTAATCCGGATGGTACAGTTGTAACACCTACAAGCCAAGGTAATAAATATTAATAGCTTCTAATTTGGAATGGTACTTAGTGCTGTTGCATTAAGGAAAATACTGTATATTGTTACATTAGTGCAACAGCATAATTTTACACAATTTACTTGGAAAGAAATGGAGGCTGTTATGAAGAAGTTTATTTGCAATTGGATGCTTCCGTTACTTTTAAGTATAATAATATGTTTTACAATCTCTAGATTTGTCTTCGTAGTTACGGTATCTACTTCATCTATGGATAATACACTAAAAAAAGGAGATATTTTACTGGTAACACGCATAAATTTAGAGGAATTAGTCTATGGTGATATAATTGTTTTTAATCATCGTATATTTAATCCTAATGAAGCTGCTTATGACGAGAAATATGTGAAAAGGCTTATAGGTTTACCTGGTGACGAGATTCATATATTAAATAATCAGCTTTATATTAACAATAAAATTATTAAGGAAAAATACATATATGATGATGGAGATACGCGGATGTTTAGCGGGGAGTTTTCTGTTCCTGATAATGAATTTTTTGTACTCGGAGATAACAGAAATATCTCTTATGATTCCAGATTTTGGGGTTATCCTTATGTAAAGAAAGAAGATATTATAGGTAAAGTAGTTTTTAATTTTTCAAACCTAACATATTAGACGTTGTTTTTATTTGTATTTTTAAAATATGTTGGAGTGTTTATGATGAATTCACAGAATAGAATAGGAGATAATATTGTATGAGAAATAAAATGACTAAAATTATGAACAAGGCAGTTTGTATGAGTGCATTGTTTTTTGCATTTGTGAGCGCAAATACTTCTTGCGTTTTTGTATTTCATCAGTCTAAGATGCCTGAAAATGTCAAAAAACTTCGCAGGTTTTAGCTATGGAAACTTTATCCGAGAAAATCATGACAAATATCATTAAGGGTGGAGAGCCCATAGCTTTTAGCAAAGACGTATACGTGTATGGTCTGACTCAGCTTTTTAGAATTTTACTGAATTTATTTACAACGATTATAATGGGCTTATGTATGGGAATGCTTCCAGAGAGCTTAGTATTTGTTGTTTACTTGATGCTTATTAGATCATATTCAGGAGGTTATCACTCTAACAGCCCTTTAAGATGCTATTTAATATCAGTGATTGCTGTGACAATAGCACTTGGTAGTATAAAATTATCTGTATGGAATGTATATTCAAGTGTTCTGTTGATGGTAATTTCGAATACTATACTTTTACTATATGCACCAATAGGACATAGAAATAAGCCTTTGGACGATATTGAGACCTTGGTATATAAAAGAAGGTTAAGATGGATATTGATGGTTGTAGCTGTAATTAACATGATATTTATGTATTCCAATCAAATAACATTGGCATTTGCGGTAACCTCAGCAGTTATATTAAGTGCAATGATGCTTTTGGTACCCCCCCCTCCAATTTATTATAGATGTCTGATATATATAAAATTTGATAAAAGAATTTATTTTAAGCTTTAGTTTTGTAAAAAACTCCTTAGGCAGTGTGGTTATGGCTATCTCATATGGGCTTTTGCCAAACAAAGACTTCCTCACATAACTGTTTAAAAGTTCTTTTCCAAGCTTTCTTTCGAGGCTGTCAAAAAGCTCCTTAACACATTTTGCAGTATGCTCTTTAAGTTTGAATGCAAGCTGCATATGAAACTGTGTGAAGTAAAGTGTGAGCAAAACCTGAGAATCTTCTTTTTTACCTTCAACGCAGTCCATCTGTACTACAGGGACATCGTTTTCAGAAATATACTTTCTAAAATCAGAGTATAGGTGTCCGATTTTTCTAACACTTTTTAGTTTTGGTGCTGTTCTAACCTTTCTTTTTCTTCGCTTAACAGCCTGTGGAAGGTCTATTATTCCTACATCCATTTCCCCTGCCATAACAAGCCTTCTTAAAGTAGACTCGCTAATATTAAGTTCACTTACATTGCTCTTGGCTATATGGTAAAGTGACTGTCCTTTTTTTATGCGTGGCGAGACTATACTGTTTATCCTTGTTATGTCATAAAGAGTAAGGTCAAAACCATTTCGTGATTGTACAAGGGTGTCACAGTAAGCTAAATGAGCCTTTTTAGCATCGTAGAAGTGTTTTTCCAGACGGCAGTATCCTCTTTTTGTACATCCGTTGCACAGCTTTATAGAGGAACCGTTCCAGTGTTCACAGCTTTTTTTGTTATAATGTTCACAGTATTTTTTGGCAAGATGGCATGAGCGGCATTTTTATTACAGTCTTTGGAACCGCATACATGCTTAACATTGCATCCATTATAATCATTGCAGTCACAGATATTAGGTATTTTGACAAGTGAATGCTTTTGTATTTCTCTTGAAATGGTAGAAGGGGATTTCTCGAGGAAATCAGCAATACTTCTTGCAACGATATCTTTCAATGTAAATGCAACAGGGGTACCTGTCAGAGTAAGTGCAACACCATGTTGCATTTACGTTGAAGAACTACAGTCCAAAGTGCATAGGAAACTTATTCGCTTTTCAAGTTGCTTATTATCTGGATTTAGCTTATAATAATGGAAAGAAGGGGTTAGGGGGGAAGTAGTATTGAATACTGAAATAAAAAATGCAGTTAATTCTGCAGGGGATAAGGCACAGTATGATGAGAATGCCAAAAGGCTTTTAGGAAATAAGAGCATACTTGCACATATTCTTACAAGTACAGTTGAAGAATTTAGGGATATGAATCCCGCAGATGTAGAAGGGTACATTGAAGGAGAGCCTTGTATCAGTTCTGTTCCTGTAGAGCCCGGGCTTACTAATATAAAGCAGGGTTGAAAAAGACTAGCAGGACTTAATTCAGAAAGTATAGATATAAATGAAGGTACGGTAAGATTTGATATTGTGTTTTATGTGAGACTGAAAGATGGAGTATCGCAGATTATAATAAATATTGAGGCACAGAAAGATGCCCCATCAGGATATAATATCTTAAACAGGGGGATTTTCTATGCCTGCAGGTTGATATCTTCTCAGAAAGAGAGGGACTTTGTAAATACTAACTATGATGATATTAAGTGTGTTTATACCATTTGGATTTGTATGAATATGCCTGAAAACAGCTTGGATTATTATCAGTTGGCCAATAGGAAAGTTTTGGGTTCTAGAACGTGGGAAGGGAAGCAGGATATGATTAATATCGTATTAATTGGTCTTGCAAAAGATTTGACAGAACAGAAGAAAGAATATGAGCTACACCGTTTGCTTGGTGCATTGCTTTCAGGAGAGCTTAAAGGACAAGAAAAGTTGGAAATAATTGAAAAAGAGTATAATATTCCGATAAATGATGAAATTAGAAAGGATGTGGATGTTATGTGTAACTTGAGCTTAGGAATTGAAGAAAAAGCTACGGAAAAGACGATTGAAAGTGTTGTGATGAAGATGTACAGTAATAATTTCTCATTAGACCAGATTTCAATTGCCACTGATAAGAGCGTGGAAGAAATAAAAATGATAATCGAAAAAAATAATGAGATTTTGGCACAAGTTTAACCAATTTTAATTAGTAATGATTTATGAGGAAGTGGACACTATGTGTAACTTAAGTCAGGGAATAGTGGATAGGGTAACAGCAGAAGTAACAGCAAAGAATTTGATAGACTTTATTATGAAGATGCATCAAAAAGGCTATACACTTGAGCAGATATCTGAAATAGCAGAAAAAAGTGTGCCTGAAATCGAAGAAATTATAGATAAGAATTCTGTTTTAGTGTAATCTGAATCCGTGAAGTTAAATCCTAACTTTTATGAAAACGCCTACAATACTGTGGTTTATTGGCTGAAGAATTTTGGCGCATTCAAGGAGCAATATATACGAAAGGAAAAGTAATTCTATTAGATAGAAACAGAGAGTGTGCCTGTCCAATTTTAGGGACAGGCATTTTGCTACAATAAGTTTCACAAAGAGAACAATCAGAGCAGGTTTGATCCACCTTTCAATCCTTGCCTTTCCATCTCCCACCCTGTATAATAATCATAAGAATAAATCCTGTGGGGTGGGTAATGAAGAAACGAAAACTATTTTGTGAAATTTCTCCATTTACGTATGAAATTTCCTTGTGGAAAGAAAGAATCAAAAGAAGGATAAGGGATTTTAAGAATTTAACCAAATTCGCGAAAGACAAGAAGACAGAGAAGCTTCCTGTCCTACTTTACGAGCATAAGTCCTTGATGAGAAGAAGACTTGGAGGTGTAAGGCAGGATTTACAGGAAAATAAGGTGGTGAATCTTGGCTTGGCGGCACCTAAGGTTTCGGGGATATTGATTAGGCCTGGTGAGGTCTTTTCATTCTGGAGACTTGTGGGCAATTGCACTGCGAAAAAGGGCTACAAAGAGGGGATGACCATTTCTCTTGGCAAGGTTTCGGAAGGTGTTGGCGGTGGAATGTGCCAATTTACCAATCTACTGCACTGGATGGTGCTTCACACACCTCTTACTATCACTGAACACCACCATCATGATGGCTTTGACCTCTTCCCTGATTTTGGAAGGCAGGTTCCTTTTGGGACGGGAACTTCTATTTTCTACAATCATATAGACTATAGATTTAGAAATGATACAGACCAGACCTTTCAGATTCTTGTGTATACAACAAAAGAGTACCTCTGTGGAGAGATTCGCTCTGAAAAGGAATTGCCTGTGAGCTATCACGTGTATATAAAGGATGAAAAGTTTGTGCGTGAGGGAGAGGACATTTACAGGGTTGGAAAGGTTTATAGAAGGTGTAATGATAAAAAGACAGGAAGGCTTTTATCTGAGGATTTGTTGAAGGAAAATCATGCTAAGGTGATGTATGAGATTGAAGAGGAAAAGGAGGAAGGGGAAGTTTAATTAAGCCCTATATTTAGATATTAGTGTTAAAAAAATTTATTGAATAATGCTGAGAAATAGATTAGAATATAGCTATAAATCGTATTTGATTAGTAGTAAATACATAAGAACGAGGTGTTGTGTTATGGCAACTTCGAGTATTACAAGAAATTTTGTCATTACAGGAAAAGATAAAGTTGAGGCTTTTGCAAATGCTTTGGAGGAGTCTGCCAATGCTTTTGTTTCTGAAAGAAAGGTTTCAGCTAGACAATTAACAGATTCGGATGAAATTAAGGATCTTATGATGAAGGCAAAGAATAAGAAAACTAAAGGATAGGTTTTCGTATATAAATATTCGTGAGTATTTAAAGCATACTAATCAAAATCCCCTCTTATGTATGACCAAAACCTCATTTTATATTAAAAATTATCAATTTAGGAGCCTTGAAATCGCAAATTTCCGGGCTCTTCTTTTCTATACTTTTCATTCTAAATATGCTATATTGATACTTAAAAGATGACTTTTAGGAGAATTTTAACATGGATCACTTCATTTTACATAGCGAATACGCCCCTACGGGAGACCAGCCACAGGCTATTGAAGAGCTTGTAAATGGTTTCAAAGAGGGTAACCAATTCCAGACTCTGCTTGGGGTTACGGGTTCAGGTAAGACATTTACCATGGCAAATGTCATAGCCAAACTAAACCTCCCCACCCTTGTCATTTCACACAACAAAACCTTGGCAGCTCAGCTCTACGGTGAGTTCAAGGAATTCTTCCCTGAGAACGCAGTAGAATACTTTGTATCATACTACGACTATTATCAGCCTGAGGCATACGTGCCTTCATCTGACACCTACATAGAGAAGGATTCCGCCATAAATGATGAGATAGACAAGCTCCGCCACTCCGCTACAGCTGCACTATCTGAGAGAAAAGATGTTGTTGTGGTTTCAAGTGTGAGCTGTATATACGGACTCGGAGATCCTATCGACTACGAGGATATGACTCTTTCCGTGCGACCGGGGCAGATAAAGGACATGGAAGAGGTTGTAAAGAGGCTAGTAGACATCCAGTACACCAGAAATGATATGGATTTTAAGCGTGGTACCTTTAGAATCCGAGGCGATATAGTGGAAATCTTCCCTGTAGCATCCACAGATAGAGCCATCAGGCTTGAGTTTTTTGGTGATGAGATAGACAGGATATCAGAGGTTGATGTGCTTACAGGGACTGCGCTTGCAGAACTCTCCCATGTGGTAGTCTTCCCGGCTTCCCACTATGTAGTCGCCCCTGAAAAAATGAAAGAAGCCCTTGCCAAACTTGAAGATGAACTTGACCTCAGGGTAAAGTATTTCAAGAGTGAGGATAAGCTGATAGAGGCACAGCGTATCAAAGAAAGAACTAATTTTGACATAGAAATGATGAGGGAAACAGGATTTTGCTCCGGTATAGAGAACTATTCAGGCCCTCTTTCGGGAAGACCGCCGGGCAGTATGCCTTTTACCCTTATCGACTATTTTCCGGACGAATTTCTTATCATAGTGGATGAGTCACATATCACGATTCCACAGATAGGAGGAATGTATGCGGGAGACCGTTCGAGAAAGACTACACTTGTAGAATACGGTTTCAGACTACCCTCAGCCCTTGACAACAGACCTCTTAATTTTACGGAATTTGAAAATAAAATAGACCGCATGCTCTTCGTATCTGCAACTCCTTCGGAATACGAGGCAAAGCACGAGCTTCTTAGGACTGAGCAGATCATAAGGCCGACAGGACTTGTAGATCCGGAGATCAGTGTAAGACCTACAGCGGGGCAGATTGACGACTTGATAGCCGAGGTCAAGAAGGAAACTGAGAAGAAAAATAAGGTTCTTGTAACCACACTTACCAAGAAAATGGCAGAAGATCTCACCGACTATATGAGGGAGGCAGGCATCAGGGTAAGGTATCTGCACTCTGACATAGATACTCTTGAAAGGTCAGAGATTATAAGGGACATGAGGCTTGATGTCTTTGATGTACTGGTTGGTATCAATCTCTTAAGGGAGGGACTTGATATACCTGAGATTACTCTGGTAGCGATACTTGATGCAGACAAGGAGGGCTTCCTTCGTTCGGAAACTTCCCTCATCCAGACCATAGGTAGGGCAGCAAGAAATGCAGATGGCCATGTAATAATGTATGCAGATACAATCACAGGTTCTATGAACAGGGCTATAACGGAGACCGAGAGAAGACGAGCCATCCAGATGAAGTACAATGAGGAGCATGGAATCATTCCTCAGACGATAAAGAAGAAGGTTCGTGACCTTATCAGCATATCTAAGAAGGTTGAGGAAGACAGCTCCAAGATAATAAAGGATGCTGAATCTATGAGCGAGACTGAGCTTAAGGCCGTTATCAAGGAGCTTACCAAGAAGATGAATCAGGCAGCAGTTGAGCTGAACTTCGAGCTTGCGGCAAAGCTTAGAGATGAGATTATTGAGCTAAAAAAGCATTTGGTTGATTTGACTGCTATGTAAAGTGGGGAAAATGCCTAAAGTAAAGATATGAGTAAGTAACTGTTTTGAAAAAATAATCTTCCTGAGAGACCGAAGAGTGGAGAGGCAATATCATAAATCGCAAAAGATTTCGCGTTTAGGAAAAAGAAACTTGGAGTAACATATTATAAACTATGTTACCGCGATTGCGAATTGTGTATATTTAGCTTTCTCTTTCGGTCTCTTATTAATTTTAACAATAATTTCTGTAATTTATATTAAGTCTCCATTAACAATAAGGGTTAATTATTTATAGTTTTATTAAATACTCCTTGACAAAATATACAAAAAATAGTATAAAAAATAAGGATTAATCAGACAATATAGATAAAAACTATAATTAATATTATTTATAGGGAAAATCTATAAAACAATGATTGATTATACTTAATCAATTCACATTGAAGATAAGTTATATCTATGGTATTTGCTTGAGAATTCATTAATCAGCTGTTTCCGGCCAACTCAGCAAAATTAAATTTCGAATAATATTATGGATATAATCAGTCTGCTCTAAGTAATCGTTTAAGTAGCAACTTTTATTTATTTTATTCACGATGAGGAGAATCAGAGATGAAGAGAAAAGCGTTATTAGCGGGCTTTATGTCAGTTTCACTAGCATTTAGTTCGCTTGTAGTACCAGCAGGGGCAGACACAGCGTTAGAAAAGTTAACAGGAATTGAAAGAAAAGTTGTTTATGCTGCGGATGAAGCCAAAATTACCGTGGTTGGTATGGATAGTGAATCCATAAACCTTAATGGTGATGTTTTTAATGTTGAGGAGGATGAGTACCCTGATTTTGGTTTCGAATTGCCTGTAACAAGTGACGGGATTACAATTGATAAGAGTAAATTAGTTGAGAATATTGAATATACGCTTAGTATTTCTATTTTTAATGACAATTATCAGCCTGATAATTGTCGATTTGTTACTAAATCCGGCAAAAAGTCAACCAAGTTACTCTTTAAAATGGTAGATGGGAAGCTTAGAGAATATGATAGTGAAAATAATAAATTATCAGAAACCCCTTTAACTAAAATTACCGTACTTAAAGAACAAGATAAAAATGATGTCAAACTTCCAAACTTTGATGTTGTGTATGAGGATGGTAGCAAGGTTGAAGATGGTGTATTAATTAATATAATGGGAAATGGGGACGGTACTAAACTCCCTGTTAAAAATGGTAAAATTGCTTCAAATCTCACAATAAAATCTAATACATTGACATCAATAGGCTTCGCTAATGCAACTGTTAATTCAAAGTTGGCTAAGGTAAAAGAGTCAGTTTATGGTGATGAGACAACAGTAGATGTATTTGTCGATGATAGTGGTAAAGCATATATAATGCAAAGCTTATATGATTATACAAATAAGTCAACCCCATTTACCAAGATTACACTTATAAAGAAGACTGAAGCCCCTCTTTACACAGGCCCTGTGGTAGTCCCTGGTGGAATTCAGGTTGGGAATGTTGTGCAGCCAATTGAAATCATAAACAACATTACAGACGACAAGACAGCTCTCGGCGAGTCTTCAGGAGCAGCAGTAAAAGGCAAGAGAATTCCTCATGGTAAGGATGTAAAGGTTGCTGATATAGCTGTTGAATTTGAAGATGGCACCAAGGTTCCTGATGGTGTTACCTTAGACAACTTCCGCATGAAGGACATCTGGGCTGAGCCTGCACACTATAAAGTGAAAGACGGTAAGATATCAAGAATAGTACTTAAGGCAGATGAGCAGTATAAGCTTGGCTTTGATGTGACTAATGCTGACTATAATAACTATGAAGTTATTGGTGCTTATAAGAGTAAGAAGCTTCTTAGAGTATATGCACGTTATGAAGGCGGAGTGCTCCTAAAGTATGATTATGATGAGGGTATTGAAGCACCAGAGGAAGAGATTTCAAAGATTGTCATTAAGAAGACAGACGGTAAGCCTTCCAAGCTTCCTGTGTCTACTTCCTGCTTAATGAACCTTATACTGAGCGACCATGGATATCAGCCACAGGGCGTACTTCCTTTTAGGCTTGTAAGACTGGATAATAACAAATCAACACTGATATATAGCACCAATGATGGCTTACTTTCACTTAATGGAGAAGCTGGTGTATGGTATGAGATGAAACTTGATAAGAATCCTCTCTACAAGCTAAAAAATAAGACTGTATTTAGATTTGTGCTTAATAAAGAAGGAAAGTATGTGGCTTTACTTAAGGGATACAAGAACCCTGATAATCTGGAAGGAGTTGTGACAAGCTACTATGTAGACCTTATAAGACTTGACGGCAAGATTCCTGTAGGTCCTGCTCTTGACACTGATGAATGTGCTACAGGTGCGAAGTACAGCCTCAAAGACTACAAGATTATCTACAATACAAAGAGGGCGTTAGTTAAGGATATACCTGTACAGTTTAAGTCAGCAGCATTTAAGAAGCCGGTTAAGTTTGAAGTTTACAATGCTACAAAGCAGAAGGTTGAGAAGGTTGTTCTTTCAAAGAACGGCAAGCTTTCAGGACTTAAGCTAATAGTTGGAAATGACTACATCATTTCAGCCTTAGATAAAGAATACAGCATGAAGAATGCTTACGTAACTATCAGTAACGACGGTAAGAAGCTTATTACAAGCAAGGCTCCATACGGTGAATTCAAGGGATTTAAGCTTGCTAAGCGTGAGAAAGCGTTGACAGATGAAAAGCTAGCTAACAGAGTACCTTACAAGCTTCCTGTATATGTACTTGGCAATAACAAGAAGAAGGTTAACAATGTAACACTTAAGTTCATCTCTCCTAGAGAGGCATTTGAAGCTAAGGTAGTAGATGGATGGGTAGACCTTTCACTTCTTGAGGATACCAACTATGTCATGGAAGTAGTAAAGGGCAACTACGCTATAGATGCCTTCCCGCTTACAGTGAAGGATAAGTCAGAATTCGGCGCAAAGAAGTATGTATTTAACCACTTAAGCTGTGGAAGTGTCCAGGCACTTTACCTCATCAACAAGAAGCAGGCTCATAAGAATGACACTACTTTGGTAAGCTCTGACGGCACAACCAAGGTAACAGGCTTTAGATTTGGCAACGGTGAGTACGCACTTTCTTCAAGAGTGCTTAAGAATGTTAAGGTACCTGAGCTTAAAGGCAAGAAGTACCTTGTACTTGATGTTGACACAGTAAATATGTACAGAGTTGAGCTCTCACCTCTTGCATACGGCAATTTCAAGGTAACTACTACAGTTGCCGGCAAGAAGCCGGTTAAGAATGTGTACTACATTGATGGAGCTGGTAAGCTCCAGAAGGTTAAGTTCACACAGAAGGGTGACAAGCTTACATTCAATATGAACAGTATGGGAAGATACAATACTATAATTGAATACAAATAAATCTTGCAAGAAAAGTAATTAACAAAGTTTTAGCTAAAAGTCTAATGTGGAGCATCTGCATTAGACTTTTGGCGAATCATAAAGATATTGTAGTCAAAAGATGGTAATTATCGTGCAATCAAGACTTAATTAGATTCTTATGCTTTGGTACTTGAAGTAACAAATTATATTTGGCGGATGGTATATAAATGTAAATATATTTAGGGAAATGCAATGACTAGGAGTTAATATGAAATCTAACTTGAAGAAAATATCTGTAATAGCAGCGTTCATCCTTTCAGGCTCGGTCTTTGCAGCAACAGGCTGTAGTGGGCATCCTGCATACAAACTTAAAGACGGTGAGAGTTCCAAGGTGCGTATTATAGAGAAGGACGGCAAGCTCGTTAAGCTTGAAGTTAATCAGAATACGGTTACAGAGGCAGCTCTTGCAGCTGAAGATAAAGCAGGTAACTCAGGCTGTAAGATTAAAGGTCTAGGTAGGCAAAAGACAGAGGAAGCAATCAAGCCTGAAAATGAGCTTAAAAAGGGAATAGACATTAAGGGAAAGAGCAAAGAAAACAATAGAGAAGATAGTAAAGAAAATAATAAACAAGACACTAATCAAGACAACGAGAAAGACAACAAGAAAGACGGTAAAAAAGATAATAAATCGGATAATAAAAAGAAAAATAAAGATAAGAACAAAAAAAAGGATAAAAAAACCGAAAAAGGAAATGAGAACAAGTCAGGTAATAAACCTGCCAAAAAGAAAATCTGGGTCCCTGCAGTATACAAGACAGTTAAGCATCCTGCTGTAACAAAGCAGGAAATGACTGTCTACTGGGTATGCCAGTGTGGCGAAGTTTTCTATTCAGATGAAGACTGGCAGGCACACCGCCCAAAGCCTTGAAACGGCAAACATAGCTTTGCGGAGCAAAGAATAGAGACAAAAGAAGTTGTTGTAAAAAAGGCTTGGACAGAGAAGGTCTTGGTAAAAAAAGGATACTGGAAATACGAATAAAGGAAGGATTATGGGAAAGCAAATTATTAAATCACTTATGCTGGTGGCACTTGCAGGAGTCTTAGTACTTACAGCTAAGCCAGAGATGGTTGTAGCTGATACAAAGACAGATAGTATTGTAATTTCTAAGTCAAAGGTCAAAATGACCATAGGAAATGAGATTACGATAGGTACAAGTGAAAGTGATGACATTACTGTAAATGTATACACTTCTAACAAGAATAAGGAATTTAAAATTAGTACTAAGGATAGTAAAAAAGTTAAGATTAAAAAGTCAGGAAAAGTTTATAAGGTAAAAGCAATAAAGAGCGGCAAAGCAAATCTTAAGCTAACTTTATCAGCCAACAAAAAGGTTAGTAAAACTCTTAAGTTAAACATCAGAAAGAAGAGTGTTGCTGATTTTGGTGAGGTAATAAAGGTTACCGCAAAGAACTTTGATAAAGAAGTGCTTCAGGAAAAAGGGATTGTAATTGTTGATTTCACCACTAAGTGGTGTGGTTACTGTCAGTTTTTGGATCCTCTTTACAAAGAGGCAGCTAAAATCAGGCAGATATATAAGTTCACCAAGGTTGATGGTGATGAAGACCGAGAGCTTGTAAAAAAGCAAGGAATAGAAGGCTTTCCTACGTTACATCTCTATAAAAATGGTAAATTGATTAGAGAAGGTGGCTACTGGACGGATATGACGGTTTGGGATCTTCTTGACTGGATAGAACTTCGATAAAAGTTTCTAAATAGGTAAAAACAAAATTAAATATGATACAATTAGCAATAGGGTTAGAATGAAAACTATCGTATTGGCTGTGATCTAAGAAAAAGTCCTGTAGTCTGCTAAAAGTGGATTACAGGGCTTTTTTGCTGTCTATGGAATATATAAGAATTGCGCTAGAGAGTAAAGTCTAATGTGGAAAATCTGCATTAGACTTTTGGCAAATAATAGGGTATACTTTATATTGTTAAAGAAGCTTGGACAGAGAAGGTTTTGGTTAAAAAAGGATACTGGAAATATGAATAACAAATAAAGGAGAAATTATGACAAACAAAATTTTAAAATCACTTATGTTAGGAGCTCTTGCAGGCAGCTTGATATTTACTGCCAAGACAGAGCTTACACTGGCAGACACCAAGGCAGACATTAAGGCTGGCGCTAAGGCGGACAGCATTGTACTTTCAAAGTCAAAGGCTGAGCTTACAGTAGGAGATGAGATTACCATAGGAACAGGTGAAAGTAATGACATCACTGTAACTGTAACTGCTTCAAACAAGAATAAAGGCTTTAAGATCAGTACAAAGGATAGTAAAAAAGTCAAAATCAAAAAGTCAGGAAAGGTATACAAGGTTAAGGCACTAAAGAGCGGTAAAGTGAATCTTAAGTTTACCTTGTCAGCTAACAAAAAGGTCAGCAAAACACTTAAGTTAAATATCGCAAAGAAGAGTGTCGGAGCCTTTGGTAAGGTTATAACAGTCACCGGAGATAACTTTGATAAAGAAGTGCTTCAGGAAAAAGGGATAGTCATTGTAGACTTCAGTGCAAAATGGTGTGGTTACTGCGAGCTTTTAGAGCCTCTTTACAAAGAAGCAGCGAAACTTAGACCGACATATAAGTTTACACAGGTTGATGTAGATAATGATGAGGAGCTTACAATCAGTCAGGGAGTGACAGGCTATCCCAGACTTCATATCTACAAAGATGGCAAATTAGTGAGGATTGGCGGTTACTGGATGAACATGACAACAAGTGATTTGATTGACTGGATAGAGAATTAGTAAAATATGATGAAATATGTATAAGAAAACATATAAACATTCGTTCGAATTACCGTTGAAAAATTAATATCTTTCTGCTATGATAAACAAAGATTATAACCCATTATATCATACGAGGAAGAATATGCCAGCAAAGAAAAACACAGTAAATTCAAAGAATTTTATCAGGATAAGAGGGGCTAGAGAACATAACCTCAAAGGAATCTGCATAGATATACCAAGGGATAAATTTGTCGTAATGACAGGGCTTTCAGGCTCAGGCAAATCATCTCTTGCGTTTGACACCATCTATGCGGAGGGTCAAAGAAGGTATATGGAGTCCCTCTCTTCTTATGCCCGCCAGTTCTTAGGGCAGATGGAAAAACCGAAGGTAGAGAGCATAGAGGGGCTTTCTCCTGCTATCTCCATAGACCAGAAGTCAACCAATAGAAATCCACGTTCTACAGTAGGTACTGTGACTGAGATATACGATTATCTAAGGCTCCTTTATGCCAGAGCAGGAGTACCACATTGCCCTAATTGCGGGAAGGAAATACACAAGCAGACTGTAGACCAGATGGTTGATGAGATAATGAAGCTTCCTGAAGGCACCAAGCTTCAGCTTCTTGCCCCTGTAGTAAGGGGAAGGAAGGGAGAACACGTTAAGGTATTTGAAAGTGCCCTTAAGGCAGGCTATGTGAGGGTAATGGTAGACGGTGAACTTCATCAGCTTTCTGACGAGATTAAGCTTGAAAAGACTAAAAAACACAATATAGAGATAGTTGTAGACCGTCTTGTAATTAAAGAAGGTATAGAGAGGCGAATGTCAGACTCTATAGAGCAGATAATGAAGCTCTCAGAAGGGCTACTCATCGTGGAAGTTTCAGGCAAGGAGAGACTTAGTTTTTCATCTAGTTTCTCCTGCCCTGACTGTAATATCAGCCTTGAAGAGCTTGAGCCAAGAACCTTTTCATTCAACAATCCTTTCGGTGCCTGCCCGGAGTGCTTTGGACTTGGCTACAAGATGGAGTTTGATCCGGACCTTATGATACCTGACAAAAGCCTAAGCCTCGCAGAAGGCTGCATAGTGGTGCTTGGCTGGCAGTCCTCCAATCAAAAGGGAAGCTTTACCCATTCTACTCTTGAAGCTCTTTCTAAGGCATATAAATTTGACCTCAAAACTCCGTTTGAGAAGCTCTCAAAAGAAGTACAGGATGTCATCCTCCACGGAACAGGCGGTAAGGTACTTAAGGTGCATTATAAGGGGCAGCGTGGAGAAGGCGTATATGATGTGCCTTTTGAGGGACTTATAAAAAATGTGGAAAGAAGATACAGGGAGACCTTCTCAGAGTCAAGCAAGCAGGAGTATGAGAGCTTTATGCGCACCACCCCTTGTAAAGCCTGTGGAGGAAAGCGTCTGAAAGCCACAGCCCTTGCGGTTACTGTAGGAGATAAGAATATTTCCGATGTTACCGAACTTTCTATATTGGATGCCAAGAATTATTTTGAAAATGTGGAGCTTACCTCTACCCAGAGGAAAATTGGAGACCTTGTGCTTAAGGAAATAGTGGCAAGGCTTGCATTTCTTAATGATGTAGGACTTGACTACCTCACTCTTTCCCGTGCGACAGGTACTCTCTCCGGTGGGGAGGCTCAGAGAATAAGGCTTGCTACCCAGATAGGCTCAGGCCTTGTGGGAGTTGCCTACATCCTTGATGAGCCAAGTATAGGACTTCATCAAAGGGATAAT
Organism: Catonella sp.; assembly: GCF_057250765.1. Taxonomy (NCBI): domain Bacteria; kingdom Bacillati; phylum Bacillota; class Clostridia; order Lachnospirales; family Lachnospiraceae; genus Catonella; species Catonella sp. The sequence continues at coordinate 129,740 of NZ_DBHIEC010000003.1, read as the reverse complement.
GACAAGCTTCTTGCCTCACTTAAGAACCTACGCGATATAGGCAATACCCTAATAGTTGTTGAGCATGACGAAGACACGATGCTTGCCGCCGACTTCATAGTAGACATAGGTCCGGGAGCTGGAGAACACGGCGGAGAGATTATAGCTACGGGAACAGCTAAAGAGATAATGAAATGTAAAAACTCACTTACAGGAGCCTATCTCTCAGGCAGGCTTCAGGTACCGGTTCCGACTGAACGAAGGACTCCTACAGGCTTCCTTGAAGTAAAGGGCGCAAGAGAGAATAACTTAAAGAATATAGATGTGAAATTCCCGCTTGGTATAATGACTGTGGTTACGGGAGTATCCGGCTCCGGAAAGAGCAGCCTTGTCAATGAGATTCTCTACAAATCACTTGCAAAGAAGCTAAACAAGGCGAGAACCATACCGGGAAAGCATGATGCTATTATTGGAGCGGAGAATCTAGACAAGATAATAGACATAGACCAGTCGCCTATAGGAAGAACGCCCCGCTCCAATCCTGCGACCTACACAGGTGTATTTGACCTTATCCGCGACCTCTTTGCAGCCACACAGGATGCCAAGGCAAAGGGCTATAGCAAGGGAAGATTCAGCTTCAATGTAAAGGGCGGACGCTGTGAAGCCTGCTCAGGTGACGGTATAGTCAAGATAGAAATGAACTTCCTACCTGATGTATATGTGCCTTGTGAAGTCTGTGAGGGCAGACGCTACAACAGAGAAACCCTTGAAGTAAAGTACAAGGGCAAGTCCATATATGATGTGCTCAGTATGACGGTAGATGAGTCATTAGCTTTCTTTGAGCATATACCTACTATCAGGAGAAAGATAGAAACGCTTAGTGAGGTGGGGCTAGGCTACATCCGCCTTGGACAGCCATCCACCGAGCTCTCAGGAGGAGAAGCCCAGAGGATTAAGCTTGCCACTGAGCTTAGTAAAAGAAGTACTGGAAAGACTATCTATGTACTTGATGAGCCTACCACAGGACTTCATTTTGCGGATGTGCACAAGCTAATCAATATACTTAGGAAGCTCTCTGAGGGAGGCAATACCGTCATAGTAATAGAGCATAACCTTGATGTAATTAAGACTGCGGACTATATCATTGATATAGGACCTGAAGGTGGTGCAAGAGGAGGCAGGGTGATAGCTGAGGGTACTCCTGAGGAGGTTTCAGTCAATAAGAACTCATACACCGGTGAATACATTAAGAGGATGCTAAATCGGGAAACAGACTGGGTAGAAAAAAGAGGGAGAAAGTAGATGAAGTATTTTAGACAATTTGGCATAATTATGCTGATTACCTGTATAGCGGAGGGCATAAAATATTTTGTGCACCTACCCATACCTTCAAGCGTATACGGTCTCTGCCTTATGATGCTCTGCCTTATGACTAAGGTAGTTAAGCTTGGAGCAGTAGAAGATGCAGCGGTATTCCTTATAGAGATAATGCCGGTTATGTTCATTCCTGCAGGAGTTGGACTCCTTGCATCTTTTGATGAGCTAAAAGACATGTTGGTACCGGTACTTGTTATTACGCCTGTTTCTACAGTAGTAGTAATGGTGATATCAGGGAAAATAACGCAAGCACTGATTGAAAGGAAGGAACATGAACGGATTAATAGAAAATAGCACTACCTTTGGTATAGTAGTGAGCATTATCGGTTATGAAATAGGGCTGCTTTTAAGGAAAAAGTTCAAGCTTGCCATTCTTAACCCCCTTCTTATTTCAATCATCTTAGTCATAGCAGGAATACTTACTTTCCACATAGACTATGAGGACTACAATAAGAGTGCACAGTATTTAAGCTATCTGCTCACTCCTGCGACTGTAAGCCTTGCTATACCATTGTATAAGAATCTGACTATCTTAAAGGAAAATGTGGCAGCCATTATGACAGGCATTATATCAGGAATAATTTCTAACATGGTATGTGTTTTGCTCTTTGCACTTGCCTTTGGGCTGTCGCATAAGGAGTATATAACCCTCCTTCCTAAATCAATCACCACGGTTATAGGAATGGGAGTTGCAGAAGAATTTGGTGGTATAGTGGCTATTACAGTTGCTGTCATCATTATAACCGGTATACTAGGCAACATTATCGCCATCACAGTATTCAGGATTTTTAGGATATATGAACCGATTGCCAGAGGTATATCCCTCGGTGGTGCATCTCATGCCATTGGTACTGCAAAGGCTATGGAAATGGGTGAAATAGAGGGAAGTGTCAGCAGTCTTGCTATGATTGTAAGCGGTATACTGACTTTGATTGGAGTCTCTGTATTTGCCAACTTTATCAAATAAAACAAAAAACTACAAAAAGTTAACAGTTTTCTTAAGAATAAATGACATCTATTGAAAAACAAAATGTGTTATGATACTATACTTCATATAAGGTTATTAAAACCTTGCAAATATCTTAATCGGAGGAGAATGGGATTATGAAGAATAAGAAATTAGGCGTTTTACTTTTAGCAGCACTTATGATGAGCAATGTAGTTGTTCCACAGCCTGTTGCTACAGTGAAGGCAGCAGAGGCAGATGCGGCAGCAAACAGTGTAGCACCTGCGGGTACAACAACAGAGCCGGCAGAAGGAAATATCGAGACAGCAGACAAATTCGTGGGTCAGGACGATTTAAACGTGGTATTTTCTCAGAAGACACACCTTGTTCAGGGCAGCGGGGCAGTTAACAATTACTTTAAGTTTACAGTTAACGAGGACTCTTGGGTATTCTTAGGAAGCAGCCTCTCACTTAACAATCACGATGGTGTATCTGTTAAGTATGCACTTTATGCAGATGCAGCCTTTTCAAAAAAGGTTGGAACCTTTGAAGCTGGTTACTGGAAAGATACCAGTAAGCAGCAACTCACAGCTATACTTAAGAAGGGTACATACTATGTGAGCATCCTTTCAAAGCATGAAAACTATGGTGACTTTGATGGTAATATAAATGTAGTTGGAGTTGCAGTTCCTGTAACCAAGATTGTGAAGACCAGCTACAAGGTTAATAAAGATAAAAAGAGTGCAACAGTTACTTTCTCAACAGCAATGGGAGATTTCTTTAAGTATGCTCAGTACCGCTATGGTAAGGTAGGTAGAGACGGTGAGAAAAATGCTAACTACTGGGGTTACTTAAATAGTGTTGGCTGGAATAACTCTACTGATAGGAATGCCATCCAGTTAAAGTTAAATGCAGACAATACCGTTAAGTTCAAGGTTAAGAGAAACGGATACTACACAATCAGGGTTACAGATAAAACTACACCAAATAACTGGACTGATGTTAAGGAGGGTACAAGCTACTCAGCATTCTTTAAGGTTAAGGGATTAGTGGACAAGAAGGCTCCTAGCGTAAATGTAGTAAATGGAAGAACTTATAGAGGCAGTGTAAAAATTACTTTTTCCGATAAGGACTCAGGTGTTAAATCAGCTAAGTTAAACGGTAAAACCATTAAGAGTGGTCACATCGCATATTTTAGCGGAAGATATACACTTGTAGTTAAGGATTATGCCGGCAATACGACTAAGGTTAGCTTTAGAGTAAGATAATATAATAGTTTGCCCTGTTAGGGGTTCAATTTAATAAACAGGGTATAAAGCCATAAAGTTTTATATCCTGTTTAGTTTTAAACTTGTAAAAGAATTACACAAAATAAAAAGTAAAACTACTAAATTGTAAAAATAGAAAGGTAGGTAGTGAGATGGGACTTATTAAAGCTTTCACAGGAGCTGTAGGAGGAACACTAGGAGATCAGTGGAAGGAATATTTTTATTGTGATGCGCTTCCTGCTGACGTACTTGTAAGAAAGGGAAGCAAGAGAATAGGTGGAAAGTCATCTAATAAGCACGGCAGTGACAATGTGATTACAGATGGCTCAGGTATAGCAGTTGCAGATGGACAGTGTCTTGTTATAGTAAATAACGGAAAGGTATCCGAAATCTGTGCCGAGCCTGGTGAATATACCTTTAATTCGGGTGAGTCACCAAGTGTGTTCTCAGGCAGCTTTGGTGAGAGTGTAGGTGCCGTATTTAAGGATATGATAGGCAGATTTACCTATGGAGGACAGGCAGGAAGAGACCAGAGGGTTTACTATTTCAACACAAAGGAACTCACAGACAACAAATTTGGTACACCTAACCCTATTCCTTTCAGAGTGCTTGATGCCAACGTAGGTCTTGACATAGATGTATCTGTGCGCTGTTCAGGTGTATACTCATATAAGATTCAAAACCCTATTCTTTTCTATCAGAATGTATGTGGCAACGTCGCTGATGAATTTACAAGAGATGAGATAGACACCCAGCTTAAGACGGAGTTCGTATCTGCTCTCCAACCGGCCTTTGGTAAGCTTAGTGAGCAGGGAATCAGGCCAAGCGGACTTCCAAGCCATGCTATGGAGCTTGCAGACCTTATGGATGAGGTACTTTCTAAAAAGTGGAAGGAGCTTAGAGGCCTTGATATTATCTCTGTTGCCCTTAACCCAATCACACTTTCTGAAGAGGATTCTGCAGCAATCAAGAATCTTCAGCTATCAGGTGCATTTAGAAACCCTACCATGGCAGCTGCCAACCTCGCACAGGCGCAGGCAGAGGCTATGAAGACAGCTGCAGGCAATTCAAACGGAGCAATGATGGGCTTTATGGGTATGAACATGGCAAACCAGACAGGCGGAATGAATGCAAATGCCCTCTATGAGATGGGTGCAGCTCAGGCTCAGGGTGGTGCTTCACAGGCACAGGGCAGTGCTCCTCAGGCTGAGGGTATGCAGTGGTTCTGCCCTAACTGTGGCAATAAAAACAACGGTAACTTCTGTACAAACTGTGGTACCAAGCGTCCATAAATATTCGTAACACTCTATGCCACATAGAAGGGAAAGTTATAGGGACTCTGTGGCATAGTGGTGTATAGACCGTATTTTAATGAATAAGGGAGAAAATAATGGCACTAAGGGAGTATAAGTGCCCCAACTGCGGAGGCGCAATTAGATTTGATACAACCGCTCAAAAGATGGTGTGTCCATACTGCAACACCGAATTTGACATGGACACCCTACGTGGCTATGACGACATACTAAAGGGAGATACCGAGGGAACCATGAACTGGTCCGCTCCTGAGGGAAAATGGGATGAAGGAGAAAGAGACGGCCTCTCTGTATATACCTGTAATTCCTGTGGAGGTGAGATAGTCGGGGATGAAACTCTTGGAGCGACTTCCTGCCCTTATTGTGGGAACCCTGTAGTAATGACAGGTAAATGGGAAAAAGGACTCCGTCCTGACCTCGTTATTCCGTTTAAGTTAGATAAAAAGCAGGCCAAGGCGAAGTTTTCTCAGTACCTTGGTGGCAAGTTCCTTCTTCCTAAGGTATTCAAGTCTGAGAACCACATTGAAGAAATAAAGGGGCTCTATGTACCATTTTGGTTATATGACGCAGACACTGACAGCAGGCTTAGATTTAAGGCTACAAAGGTAAGAAGCTGGAGTGACAGCAGCTACTACTATACTGAGACAAGCTACTTCGCAGTAATAAGAGGCGGTAATCTTGAGTTTAAGGCGGTTCCTGCTGATGCATCCGCCAAGATGGATGATGTGCTTATGCAGTCAATCGAGCCTTTCGACCTTAAAGATGCTGTAGACTTTCAAACTGCTTATCTTGCAGGCTTCCTTGCAGATAAGTACGATGTTAGCTCTGATACACAGCTTCAGACAGTCAATTCACGTATAAGAAACTCCGTAGAAGACGCATTTAGAAATACAGTAACAGGCTATAGCTCAGTCACCAAGGAATGGTCTACTGTTAATATTGATAATAAGCTTACAAAATATGCCCTTTATCCTGTGTGGGTGTTGACCACGAGGTGGCAGGGTAAGCCTTATATCTTTGCCATGAATGGGCAGACCGGTAAATTTGTCGGTGACCTCCCCGTAGACAAGAGTCTGAGAGCAAAGCTGTTTGCAGGCATAAGTCTTGTAACGGCTATAATTCTCTTTCTTGTCCTATACTTTGTATTTTAGAGGGGAGGGAATGGATGATGATGATAAATAAACTTAGTAAAAAATCCTGCTTTATGGCATTGGCTCTTGTCTTTTTCCTCACACTTATAAGCAGTTTTAGCTTTCTATTCACCTCCGTATATGCAGAGGCTAAGGTCCCAAGGCTGGTTGATAAAGCTGACGTGCTTACGGACAGTGAGGAGAAAAGCCTGCTAGCCAAATTAAATGAAATCAGTGAAAGACAGCAGATAGTTGTTGCTATTTTGACTGTTAAAGATGAGACAACAGGGAGTGGTATCACTGCCTACGCAGATGACTATTACGATTATAATGGTCTTGGATATGGAAGTGGTGGAGATGGTTTAGTTCTGGTTATGGATTATGGCTCAAGAGCCTGGGCAATATCCACAAAGGGCAAGGCAATCAGCATATTTACAGATGCAGGACAAAAGTATATGACGGACAAGTTTCTGCCATATCTAAGTGATGGAGATTCATACAAGGGATTTGAGATTTATGCTGATCTTTGCGACCAATTTATCGAACAATACAAGACAGGAAGTGCTTATGATGTAAATAATCTTCCAAAGACCAGAAACCTAGCCCTAATAATAGGAGGCTCCATTATCCCTGCACTCCTCCTTGCATTTGTAGTCTGCTACGGTATGACTTCTCAGCTAAAGACTGTGAGAAGGCAGTATGCTGCTGACAGCTATGAATTAAGAAACAGCTTTTATGTAAATACTGCCCAAGATTTCTTCCTGTATAAGCAGCTTTCAAGAACCAGAAGAGAATCTTCAAGCTCCTCAGGAGGAGGAAGCAGTACACATACAAGTAGCTCAGGCAGTACTCATGGAGGTAGCCACGGCTCCTTCTAATAAATTGCTTATATCCGAATCATTTATACTATGGGCACAGACATCTTCTCCTGTATAGTGATGTAAGAAGGACAGCTTTTGAATTGTGAATGTGAGGTGATATTTCCACCAAAATGTAAATGGTCAGGATAATATAGTAATAAATTCACTTGCTAAATCTTATAAAAATCTCTATGATATTTATAGAGAACTATTAAATTAAAGGCCACAGAAGTTCGTCTGTGGCTTTTATTAATAAATATGATTTTAGAGGGAAGATATGGGACATATAGTTTTTGGAATACTGGCACAGGTAGACGCAGGAAAAACCACACTTTCAGAAAGTCTTCTGCTTTCAGCGGGAGTGCTTAAAAAGGCCGGAAGGGTAGATAAAAAGGATGCATTTCTAGACAACTACGAGCTTGAAAGAGAAAGGGGAATTACCATTTTCTCCAAGCAGGCTGAGTTTCAGGCCTTTGGTAAGGACTTCACCCTCCTTGATACACCGGGACACGTTGACTTCTCGGTAGAAATGGAGAGAGTACTGTCAGTACTTGATGTAGCAGTGCTTGTAATAAGTGCATCTGCAGGTGTTCAGTCTCAGGTGTCTGCCATATGGAAGTTACTTAAGCACTATGATATCCCCACTTTTATCTTTGTAAATAAAATGGACCAGCCTGATACTTCAAAAGAGAAGATACTAATAGAGCTAAAGGACAAGCTTGATTCCAATATAATAGACTATGTGGATGCGGATAGTGATAAAGAAGAATACGATAGATTTGTAGAAGAGGTTTCTCTTACTGATGAAGCTGTGCTTGAAACTTATATGGAGACAGGGGATATAGGATTTGCAGACATCCAAAATCTAATTAAAAACAGAAACTTCTTTCCTGTCTTCTTTGGTTCAGCCCTTAAAAATGAGGGGGTTGATGAATTCCTTAAAAGCTTTGCATCTCTTATTGTTCCACCTGTTTATGGCAATGAATTCTCAGCCAGGGTCTTTAAGATAGCAAGGGATGAAGCAGGCAACCGCCTCACCTATATGAAGCTTATGGGTGGAAGTCTTCAGGTCAGGGATATGATAGGGGATGAAAAAGTTACAGGGATAAGGGTGTATTCAGGTGGAAAATACGAAAACAGAGACAGGGTAGAAGCAGGAGAGGTCTGCGTAGTCACAGGGCTTAAAGAAACGAAGGCAGGAGCAGGCCTTGGATTGCTTAAAGGAAGTGAGATAGGAAGCATGCTTAAGCAGGTAATGAGCTACAAGGTAGAGCTTCCTGAAGATGAGCCTGCTCATGTTTTCCTTCCTAAAATCAGGGAAATCTCAGAAGAGATACCTGAACTATCAGTAAAGTACTCTGAGGAGAAGAAGGAAATTACTATCTCTCTTATGGGAGAAGTGCAGACAGAGGTTCTTAAGCATCTGATAAAAGAAAGATACAATGTGGATATAGGCTTTGGAGAAGGACATACTCTTTACAAGGAGACTATAGCTGAGACAGTATACGGAGTAGGACATTTTGAACCACTTAGGCACTATGCTGAGGTGGAACTTAGACTTGAGCCTGCTGAAAGAGGAAGTGGGCTTAGCTTTGCTTCCGATGTAAGCGAAGATGAGCTTAGCCTTAACTATCAGAGATTGATTCTTAGCCATCTTGAAGAAAAAGAATACAAGGGAGTGCTTACAGGTTCTCCTATTACAGATATGAAGATTACTCTTGTGGCAGGAAGGGCGCACCTTAAGCATACAGAGGGAGGAGACTTCAGGCAGGCCACCTACAGGGCAGTGAGGCAGGGACTGATGCAGGCAAGCTCAGTTCTTCTTGAACCTGTGTATGAGTTTAAGCTTGAAGTACCTGAAGATGCCATAGGCAGGGCGATGACCGATATAGGCAAGATGAATGGAAGTTTTACTTCGCCTGAGAATATATCTGGGAAGGCTGTACTTACCGGCAAGGTACCTGTATCAGAGGTTAAGAACTACGCCTTAGAACTTAGAGCCTATACAAAGGGAGAGGGAGTTCTTTCACTTACTCCATCTGACTACGAGGTCTGCCACAATGCTTGTGAAGTCATAGAAGCTATGGGATATTATCCTGAAGCAGACATTGAAAATACAGCAGATTCGGTGTTCTGTTCACATGGAGCAGGCTTTGTAGTGCCTTGGAATGAAGTTATTAACTATATGCATCTTCCTTATTTTGGAAATACAAAGGAGGAAGAGAGGGAAGAAGAGGCATTTTTAAGATATGCAAACAGACTACCAAGCCAGGTGGGAAGTGAAAGAGGAGAGGTCTTCCTTGGAACTGACGAGATAGACAGTATACTTAAGTCGGCCGTATCTTCCAACAAAAGGAAGGAAGAAGAGTCTGCAAGAAACCGCTGGAAGGGGAGAGCTAGGGCAGATGAATACCCTGAGGTTCAGACTGATACAAAGAGGGTTAGAAGCAGTATAGGTAAGGATGATTACCTATTGGTGGATGGCTACAATATCATATTTGCGTGGCAGGAGTTAAAAGAGCTTGCAGATATAAATATCGATAGTGCAAGGGATAAGCTCATAGAAAAACTTGCCAATTATCAGGGGTACAAAGGATGTAAGCTCATCCTTGTATTTGATGCTTATAAGGTAAAAGGGGGAAAGGAAAATGTCATTAAGCAGGGGGACCTCTGGATTGTATATACCAAAGAAGCTGAGACTGCTGACCGCTACATAGCTAAAACGAGCTTAGAGCTTACAGGCAAAGGTATGGTAAGGGTGGCTACCTCAGATGCACTTATTCAGATGATAATATTTGGAAGCGGTGCGGTAAGGACTTCAGCCAGAGAGCTTGAAGCTGAAGTAAAGTATGTGGAAGGACAGATTGCAGAAAAGCTGGAAAAGATGTAACAAGGGAGAAAATTATGGATTTAATGGAATACAAGTGCCCCAACTGTGGTGGTGCAATAAGGTTTGATACCGCAGCTCAAAAGATGAAGTGTCCATACTGTGACACTGAATTCGATATGGATACCTTAAAGGATTATGATAACATCTTAAATGGTGATGAGAAAGAGACCATAAACTGGTCAGCTCCTAAGGGAAGCTGGGAAGATGGAGAAAGAGACGGTCTTTCAGTTTATTCCTGTAACTCCTGCGGTGGAGAGATTGTGGGAGATGATACCCTTGGTGCAACCTCCTGTCCTTTTTGCGGCAATCCTGTAGTAATGACGGGAAAGTGGGAAAAGGGACTCCGCCCCGACCTTGTTATACCATTTAAGCTAGATAAGAAGCAGGCTAAGGATAAGTTTTATAATTTTCTTAAAGGGAAGATATTGCTTCCTAAGATATTTAAGGATGAAAACAATATAGAAGAAATAAAGGGGCTATATGTGCCTTTTTGGCTCTATGATGCGGCTACAAACAGCAGATTCAGATTCAAGTGTAAGAAGGTAAGGAGCTGGAGTGACAGCACTTATACCTACACAGAGACAAGCAATTATGCAGTCACTAGAGCGGGAGAGTATGCATTTAGGGCGGTTCCTGCAGATGCATCAGTGAAGATGGATGATACACTTATGCAGTCCATTGAGCCCTTTGATTTGCGTGAGGCTGTTGACTTTCAGACAGCATACCTTGCGGGATTTCTGGCAGATAAATATGATGTAAGCTCAGATATGCAAAAGACTGTCGTAAATGATAGAATCAGAAATTCAGTAGAGCAGGCATTTAGAAATACAGTCACCGGCTATAGCTATGTGACGACTGAGCAAAGCTCTGTAAATATAGACAACACATTAACAAGGTATGCCCTCTATCCGGTGTGGGTATTTACAACCAGATGGAAGGATAAGCCGTATATCTTTGCAATGAATGGTCAGACAGGCAAGTTTGTAGGCGACCTTCCTCTTGACAAGGTACTTAGGGCAAAGATATTTGTAGGTGCAACTGCCTTACTTACGCTTATATTTACCATAGCACATTTTGTAACACGCTTGTAGGAGGAAAAAAGAGTTGGGAAATATTTATGATAAAAAAGCACGTGGCTTAGTGCGTGGCAGGCTTTACCTTCTTCTCTTTCTCTTTGCTTTTATATTCTCTTTGACAGGCCTTTCTAAAATGTCCGGTATCAAGATTCTTGCGGACACGAAGTACAATGCTAAATATCCGAGACTTGTTGATAAGGCAGATGTACTAACAGATGAGGAAGAGAAAAAGCTCCTTAAAAAGCTAAATAAAATAAGCGAAGAAGAGAAGGTGGATGTAGTCGTTCTCACGGTGGAAAATGAGGCAGGAAAAGATGTTACAGCCTTTGCAGACGATTACTATGATTATAATAATTATGGCTTTGGCTATAAGGGAGACGGCATTATCCTTGTAGTTGACTATGGTACAAGAGACTGGGCTATATCTACAAAGGGCAAGGGTATATATATATTTACCGATGCAGGACAGAAGTACATATCGGATAAGTTTGTCAAGTATCTCTCAGATGGTGAGGCGTATGAAGGGTTTAAGACTTATGCCAACCTTTGTAAGAAGTTCATTGAGCAATATAGAACAGGTGCAGCCTATGATGTGGGCAATATGCCTAAGGAAAAAAGCGAAACTCCAACTGAAGACTACAGTCAGAGGAGAAAAGCTGCCAGGATGGTGGATAATGCGAAAGTGCTGTCGCCTGAGAATAAGAATAGTATAAATTCAAAGCTTGATGTGGCAAGCTCTGCCAGAAATGCAGATATATCCATACTGACGCTAAAGAACGAGGTTAATGAAAATAACATACTCTCCTACGCAGAAAAGTACTATAAGGACAATAACTTTGGCCTTGGAGCAGCTAGAGATGGGGTACTGCTTGTAATGGACTTTGGCACTAATACCTGGGCTATATACACAAATGGCAGGGCAGTAAATGCACTTCCTGATGAGGCAAAAGAGTATATGAAAAATGACTTTTTACCAGTCATCAAAGAAGGAGATATTTACAGCGGTTTTATACGTTATATTAATTTATGCGACAAAATGCTTGCCAATTATGACAGTGGTTTGACCTATGATGAGGGGCTTGTACCAAAGAAAGAAAAACTTTTAGACGTTGTAAAGGATTCAGCCCTGCCTGCCCTCTTTTTCTCACTTATTATATGTATTATCCTTACCAGACAGCTAAAGACAGTAAAGCCTGAACTGCAGGCAAATAACTATGCTAGGCAGGACAGTTTTTGTCTAACTGACGCAGAGGATCTCTTCCTGTATAAGACTCTGTCTAAGACAAGGAGAAGCAGGTCAAGCTCATCAGGTTCATCAAGGGGAGGCAGCAGCACACATAGAAGCAGCTCGGGAAGCACTCACGGAGGAAGCCATGGAAAGTTCTAATACATTCTGATATTGTGTTATTTAACAAAATACAGACAGCCTAACCTCGATAGACTGATGATAATAACTAAAATAAGGTACTGATAAAAAACGCAGTTGACATTGTAAAATAAATAGAGTATTATAGTTATCAGAGATTAAACCTATAAAATAACTAGGTGATGTAGGAATTAAACAATATAATATAAGATTATGAATTTGGGAGGAAAAAAACATGGCAACATACAAGAAAGTCACAGATCTTATTGGAAAGACACCGCTCTTAGAGCTTACCAATTACGAAGCTAAGCATAAGCTTAATGCAACCATACTTGCTAAGCTTGAATACTTCAATCCGGCAGGTTCAGTAAAGGACAGAATCGCTCTTAGCATGGTCGAGACAGCAGAGAAGGAAGGAAAGCTTAAGCCTGGCTCCGTTATCATAGAGCCAACAAGCGGAAACACAGGTATAGGACTTGCATCAGTAGCAGCATCTAAGGGTTACAGACTTATCATCGTTATGCCTGATACAATGAGTGTGGAGCGTAGAAATATAATTAAGGCTTATGGTGCTGAGCTTGTACTCACAGAGGGAGCGCTAGGCATGAAGGGCGCCATAGCCAAGGCTGAAGAGCTCGCAAAGGAGACAAAGGACAGCTTCATTCCTGCGCAGTTTGACAACCCTGCCAACCCTGAGGTACATAAAAGGACTACAGGCCCTGAGATCTGGGAGGATACAGATGGTAAGGTGGACATCCTGGTGGCTGGTATAGGTACAGGCGGTACCATTACAGGAGCAGGAGAGTATCTTAAGTCAAAGAATCCTAATGTCAAGGTTGTTGCAGTTGAGCCTACAGGATCAGCGGTACTTTCAGGCGGTGCTCCGGGACCACATAAGATACAGGGTATAGGTGCAGGGTTTGTGCCTAAGACACTTAATACCGGTATTTATGATGAGATTATTCAGGTAGAGAACGAGGAAGCCCTCGATACAGGAAGAGAAATTGCAAAAACTGAGGGAGTTCTTGTGGGTATATCCTCAGGTGCTGCTGTGATTGCAGCAAGAAAGCTAGCTGAAAGACCTGAAAATAAGGGAAAGGTTATAGTCGCTGTATTACCTGACACAGGAGACAGATACCTCTCAACTGCCCTTTTCTCAGAAGCATAATATGATGATACAAGTGTCAAATGTCTTTGACATAGGAATTATTTAACAATCTGCCTTAAATATGGAAAAACTAAGAGCTTTATTATTTACTATTCTTTCTGCGCTAGCAGCGGATTGAAAATGTATCTAATGAAGCTCTTTATTTCTGCGTAATTATTTGCTATAATAAGAAGATGTGAAAAAAGGCTCATTTACTTTATCGTAAGTATAATAGCCGTAAAAAGGTGAGAATATGAATAAAACAGAAGTATCTGAGATACGTAAGCTCTTTGGCAAAGATGGATACCGCATCGATAGCCTGGCAGCCTGCTATGTCAGCATAGAGAAGGAAAAAACCTTTGTGCTAAAAGAGGCTCTTAGCAGTCTCTCAGAGGAGGAGTTGCTTTCGCACTTAAGTATCTTCCATAAGTGCCTGGGAGGAACTCTTGGTAAGAACCTTATAAATATGGAGTTTCCGCTTGAGGCAGAGTTTGGTGAAGGGCAGCAGAAGTTCCTTTTAGAGCTTCGTGACAGCGGACTAAAAGATGAGGAGAAGCTTGAGAAGTTCTTTGACCTTATTATAGCTAACTATCCTAGCAGTGATAAATACTACATAGTTACAATCCACGGCAACTATGATGTACCAGGAAAAGGAAAAGACGGTGAGACCTTAGAAGATGCCTCGGATGTCATTTACGAGTATATACTCTGTGCTATCTGCCCGGTTAAGCTATCAAAGGCAGCTTTGGGCTATGACTCAGATGCAAACCGCATAGGCGAAAGAGTGAGAGACTGGGTGGTAGAGGCACCTGACAAAGCCTTTTTATTCCCTGCTTTTAATGACAGAGGACCTGATATTCACAGTCTCCTCTACTATACAAAGAAGGCAGAGGAGCTATACCCTGACTTCGTGGAGGCAGTGTTTGGGACAGTATCACCGCCTTCACCGGTGGCACAGACCGAGACCTTTAACTCTCTTATAACAGAGACTCTTAAGGATGAGGTAAGTCTTGAGATAGTACAGAGAGTGCAGGAAAATATAGCGGAAGTAATAGAGCTAAACAAGGAAATACCTGCTCCTGTTGAGCTAACCTCTTATGAGGTAAAGGAGCTTCTAGGTAAGAGCGGTGTTGAGAGGGAGAAGCTTGAGCATTTTGAAGACACCTTCAATGAGGTGGCAGGAGAGAAGGCTACCATAATAGCCAACAACCTCCCGGTGGTTAAACAGCTTAGTATAAAAGCTCCTGACATCGAGATAAAGGTAAAGCCTGAGAGTGCCTCCCTTGTGAAGCACAAGGTGGTTGACGGAGTTCTGTCGATTGTGATTCCTGTAGGTGAAGGAGTAGAAGTAAATGGAATCACGGTAAAGCACGTAGACAATGAAATAGAGTAAACAACCCATAAAGGGAATATATATCTTTGGAGGAGAAAAGTGGATTACAGATACGGTTATAAGAACAAGAAGGAAGAAGCCGGAATGGGAAAGAAAATCAGCCTTTTTCTGTTGGGGATAGTGATAGCCTTTATCCCCCTTATAGTAAGGGCTGCTGAGCATTCTACCAACCTCACACAGTTTCCATGGTTTGGAGGTGGAGATGAAAGTCTTGATGTCTTCCTTATAGTGAAGGGGCAGGCACTTACCATAGTTGCAGTACTTATGCTGTTTGCCCTTGGTGCCAAGCTGTTTTTAGACGGCAAGAAGATAAAGCTGCCTGTGTGGATGTATGCGGTATTTGGATATGCTGCACTTACAACCATTTCAACGCTTGTATCAAAGTACAGAAGCTTTGGATTTCACGGAATGTATGAACAGCACGAGACGCTTTGGGTTATCCTTGCCTACTGTGTTGTACTGATATATGCTTATGTATATGCCAGTGACAGCTATGGTGTTAAGTTTGTAAGGGGAGCACTTGCGGTACTGGCAGTAATACATTCTTATATAGGTATTACCCAGCTTATCGGTGAGGATTTCTGGGGAAGCAAGCTAGGACGCTACCTTATTATTCCAAGCAGCTTTGAAGGAGCAGAGCAAATCAGAGAGAACCTTAGCTTTACATTCTCAGGCTCAGGTAACCACCAGGTTTACCTTACGCTTTACAACCCTAACTACGTAGGCTCTTATGCAGCTTTAGTATTCCCTATATTCCTTGTGCTTGCTGTATTTTCAAAGAAAATATGGAAGAAGGCTTTCTGGGGAATCATTACCATAATCAACTTCCTTTGCGCTATGGGTTCAGGTTCTAAGACCTTCCTTGGTGCATTTGCGGTATCTGCTGTATTTGCTGTTATTCTCTTCAGGCAAAAACTTAAGAAGGGATGGCCTATTATGGCTGGTTTTGCCGTTGTCATCATTGCCTCTGCGGCAATATACTTTAACTACATAGGCTTGAACCTTCTTACCTACCTTAAAAATTCTTTAGCAATGCAGAAAAACGATTATCTGCTTGAAAAGGTAGAGCTTAAAAATGACCATGCGGAAATCACCTACAATGGTGTCACATTTTACATAGGCTATGACGCCTCCGGAGAACAGGCAACTGTATACTTCTCAAAGGCAGACGGAAGCAAGATAGACTACCAGACTAGCGATGACGGTTCGCTAGTGTACTTAAAGGATGATAAGCTCAAAGACCTTAGCTTCCAGTATATGAAGCCTGCAAGTGATGATGTAAAGGGATATCTCATTAACTGCAATACTCCAAAGGGTTCATTTGCATTTATGAATACCGGAAACGGATACAAGATATATACCGGCGGTGGCAAGCTCGATGATATCTACAATGCTCCTGCGGCCATAATCAAGGATCACGATTCTTTTGCCTCAGGGCGTGGATACATATGGTCAAGAACCTTTCCTGTATTTTTCAATCATCTCTTGCTGGGAAGCGGTGCGGACACATTTACCATAGCCTTTCCTCAGAATGATTACATAGGAAGGCTTAATGGCGGCTTTGGCAGTATGATTATCACGAAGCCTCATGACCTTTTCCTTCAGGTTGGAGTTCAAAGCGGAGGCCTGGCACTGCTTTGCTTCCTTGCCATTGCTATTATGTATATAGTACAGACCTTTAAGATTTACTGGAAAAGAGACTTAAACGGTGAGACAGAGACTTTTGGAGTCGCTATATCACTGGGCATTATAGGCTATCTCTTTGCGGGAATCTTCAATGACTCCTGTGTTGCCCTTGCACCTCTTTACTGGGTGTTCCTCGGTGTTGGCTATGGAATCAATGCTTATATTGCTAAAAAGGATAATGTGGGAAGTGAAACCAATGAGGGAAAAAATAGTTAACTTTTACGCTAAAAACCAGCAGTTTATAAAGAGGACTCTAATCATCCTATACGACCTTGTGGTCGTATGGGTTGCGGGAGTCCTTGCTTTGCTTTTAAGATTTGACCTTAGTTTTAGCAAGATACCGGTATATTTTATCGAAAATATGCAGAGCGTACTCTTTTTAAATATGATTGCGACAGTTCTCATTTTCACTCTGAATCACCTTTACACAAGCCTTTGGGCTTATGCGGGCGTTGTAGAGATGCTAAGAATCATTATTGCAGTTTTTGTGGCAACTGCAGCAGAAGTGGTTATAGCTTTGATAAAAGGAAAAAAGGATGAGGCCTTCTTTCTCCCAAGAAGCTACCATTTCCTATACTTTTTTATACTTTTACTTCTGACTGCGGGAATTCGTTTTCTCTACAGAACGGTGAGGATGCAGATAACCAGCAGGGCCGCTACGGGAAATGTGCAGACCTCGAGGGTAATGCTTGTTGGTGCAGGAGAGACGGGCCATATGGTTATAAGAGATGTCCTCTCAAGTGCCAGTGTGATGAAGGAGCTTTGCTGTATCATAGATGATGATAAGAACAAGGTGGGAAGCTATATAAACGGAATAAAGGTGGTCGGAGACAGATACTCTATCCCTGAAAATGTCAAAAAGTACAATATAAATGAGATAATCATAGCCATACCTTCTGCAAGCAGAAAGGAACTTAGCGAGCTTATAGGTCTTTGTACCGACACGGGCTGTAAGCTAAAAATCACTCCAAGCGTAACTGAGATTATGGAGGGCCACGTATCAGCGACTCTGCTTAGAGATGTGAGCGTAGAGGATTTGCTTGGAAGAGAACCTGTAAGTGTTGAGCTTGACCTGGTTATGGGCTATGTGAGTGGCAAGACGGTGCTTGTGACAGGGGGAGGTGGCTCCATAGGAAGCGAGCTTTGCAGGCAGATAGCAGGACATAAGCCAAAACAGCTCATTATAGTAGATATATATGAGAATAATGCCTACGACATAGAGCTGGAGCTTAGACATAACTTTCCTGAGCTTGACCTTGTTGTGCTCATAGCCTCTGTGCGTAACTTGGACAGGCTTGATTCCATTTTTGCAAAATACAGGCCAAATCTTGTCTACCATGCGGCTGCACATAAGCATGTGCCACTTATGGAAAATAGCCCGAATGAGGCTATCAAAAACAATGTTTTAGGCACATACAATACTGTTAAAACTGCCGATAAGTACGGTGTGGACAGATTTGTGCTCATATCTACTGACAAGGCGGTAAATCCAACCAACGTAATGGGTGCAAGCAAGAGAATCTGTGAAATGATAATACAGACATTTGGCCACCATTCAAATACAGAGTTTGTGGCAGTAAGGTTTGGTAATGTGCTTGGAAGCAATGGAAGCGTGATTCCTCTCTTTAAGAAGCAGATTGAAGCAGGAGGACCCGTTACAGTTACCCACCCTGACATTATAAGATACTTTATGACTATACCTGAAGCAGTTTCTCTTGTACTTCAGGCAGGAGCCTATGCTAGGGGTGGAGAGATATTTATCCTTGAAATGGGCGAGCCTGTGAAGATTCTTGACCTTGCAAAGAACATAATCAGGCTCTCAGGCTTTGTGCCTGATAAGGATATTAAGATAGAATTCACGGGACTAAGACCTGGAGAGAAGCTATACGAGGAACTTCTTATGGAGGAAGAGGGGCTTAGGGATACAGATAACAAGCTCATTCACATAGGGCGGGCAATCGATATGGATGAAGAGAAGTTTAAGGCAGAGCTTGAAGAGATTATAAAGCTTGCCTTTAGTGAGCCTTCAGGCGAAAGAATAAGAGAAGAAATAAGGAAAATTGTACCTACATATAAAGGATGAAAAGATGCCAAAGAAATTATTTAAGAAAAGAAGATGGAGAGCAAAGGCTAAATCAGACCATGGTGGAAAAGGAGGGCTTAGTTTTTCCTCTAAAATCGTCTCTACAGACGGAGTTATCTGTCTTGTGCTAGGGATAATCTGTCTGATTATGCTGATTGCAGCGGTTGTCATATCAACTCTTGCCAGAGGAGCAGCTGATATCTATGTGGGAACCATAGGCGTGATTGGATTTGTGATTTCGCTTACCTGCTTTATTATCTCACTAAAAACTATGAATGATGAATATATAGCAGAAACCATACCTAAAATAGCTGTAGGAATCAACTTCCTTGCACTTTTAATCTATCTTGGACTCTATGCTTATGGCTTGTTCATTGGAATGGTATAGAATGTTCACAATTTGTTAAAATTAATTACAAACGGACTTCATATTTGTACGGTATACTCTAGACATCAGTTAAGGAACAGCAGATAAGTTCCAAGCTGAATATAAATTTGCTAGATTCCCCAATTTGTATAGATTTACTTTTTTCATTTGCAGGTTGGTGACTCCCTGTTTACCAACCACTCCTCTCTTTTTTATAAGGATAGCGTTAGCTGTCCTTATTTTTTTTTGGCTTAAAATATTAAGGTCAAAGAAATTGTAAGAATTATTTAATACATATATGATAGAAAGATGATATACTCTAGTATAGGTCGGAATTTTTTCATGTTTAAAACTAATCCGGATAATCAATGAATATAACAAACACAGGAGTAGATATATGGATACTAAAGCAAAGATTCTGGTAGTAGATGATGATAAAGAAATAGCTGATTTGGTGGAGATTCACCTTGTAAGTGAAGGCTATATAGTTAGAAAGGCAAATGATGCTGTTACAGGACTTGCTATGCTTAAGGCGGACGAAGATATTTCACTTGCCATATTAGACATCATGATGCCCGGTATGGACGGTCTTTCTATGGTCAAGAAGATTCGTGAAACCAACAATATCCCTATCATTATGCTCTCAGCCAAGTCTACAGACCTAGACAAGATAGTGGGACTCGGCAATGGTGCAGATGACTATGTGACCAAACCGTTTAATCCGCTTGAACTCACTGCCAGAGTTAAGGCAAACCTTAGAAGATTTACAGAGTTTAACGCAGAGAAAAAGGGTGGAGGTGCCGCAGATGATGAAATCATCGAAGTTGGACCGCTTTATATCAATAAAAGCACAAGAGAAGTAAGGACATACGATAAAGAGGCAAAGCTTACGCCTATTGAGTACGACATACTCTGCCTTCTTGCAAGTAATCCGGGAAGGGTATTCTCTACTGATGATATATTCACAAGGGTATGGAATGAGAAGGCATTTGAAGGCAACAACACAGTTATGGTTCACATCAGAAGACTAAGAGAAAAGATAGAGATGGACGCAAGAAATGCTAAAATAATCAAGACAGTATGGGGAGTAGGATACAAGATTGAAAAATAAATTGTTTCGCAGTGTCAGAATAGAAATAGTAACCTATGTAATAATAAGTCTGATACTCTCTTTGATAACGACCCTGCTTATTACTTTTGGATTATTTATGCTGAGAGATTTTATAAAGAGAGATTCACAAAACCTAAACAGCCCGGTACAAAGTGCGGGTACAACTGCATCCGTACAGGGTGATGCCTCGCAAATGGATAATGCAGAGGAGGATATAAGAGTAAATGAAAATATCAAGACTATAAACGGCCGTACTGACGATAATATTCTCAGTCGTTACCAGGAGGATGTAAGGATTAAACTCTCTGAAAGCCGTAGATTTGCGGGCTTTATTGTCATTGAAATGATAGTCTGTTTCATCTTCTTTTTTTCTGTGTATTTTGTCTTTTTTACAAAGAAGATAGTAGACTATTTTGAACAGATAGACAGGGGGATAGAAGAATTTTCGGAGGGAAACTTCGACATTGAATTCGAGGTAAGAAATGAAGATGAGCTATCCAATATGGCACGTAACCTTAATAGAACAACAGGAGAGATAAACCGTATTCTTGCAAAGGAGAGGGACGAGGAGAAGAGCAGAAAGGAGTTTATTACCTGTATAGCTCATGACCTGCGTACTCCACTGACCTCTGTAATTGGCTATCTCCAGCTGGTTATGGCAAAGGCTCACGCAAGCAGGAGTAATGAGGAGCTTCAGATAAAGAATGAAGAATATGTCAAAATTGCTTATGAGAAGGCTATCAGGCTTCAGGGGCTGATAGAAGAGCTATTTTCATTTACAAAGACAGATTCAACAGAGCTTAGGCTTCATCTTACTGAAATAGATGTGGTAAAGCTAATGGAACAGCTTGCCGATGAATGTTATCCGAGTCTTCAGGAAGCGGGACTTGCTCTTGAATTTAAGACCTCTGCTGAGGTCATTAAGATAGAAGCAGATGGAGAGCTTATGGCAAGGGCAATAGCGAACCTGCTTACCAACGGCATAAAATACGGTAAAGACGGCAAGAAGATTATCATTGACTTGTACAGAGAAAATGAAAACAGCGATTTACACATTAGAATAATCAACTATGGAAGGCTGATTCCTGAAAAGGACATAGACCATATTTTTGATAAATTTTATAGGGTTGAGGATTCGAGGTCCCTGCAAACCGGAGGGGCAGGGCTAGGGCTTGCTATCACGCAGAATATAGTTAAGCTTCACGGAGGCCGTGTCAATGTAAAAAGTGACCTCTCCGGAACTGTATTTGAAATAGTATTGCCTGCAAAATAGGAGAATAACGGCGTGAAAAAAAGATTGTTTTATGTCTTATCCGTATTATTTCTTTCAATTATTTTAATGACATCAGCAAAGGCAGAGGGTAAGGTAAGAGGGTTATCTGTAGAAAAGAGTGCAGAGACAAGAGGAGTCTCTTCAATTGGAGACATTGACATAGAGTACGGTGTAGCCGGCTATATCCGCGTATCCTCTACGGTAAGAGTTAAAGTAAGTATAAAAAAAGCCAAAGAAGACTTTAATGGAAGTGTATATCTAAAATATTATGCTATTGGGGACAATCCATCTTCTTATAGTGAGGAGATTAGCATAAAAAAAGGAGAGAATGCGGAGGTTTATTTCTATCCTTTTATCAACAACTCTGACCCGAGCTTTAGAGTATCATTTATGGATAGCACCGGAAAAGAACTTGAGAGTTACGAAGATGATATTGATGCGAAAGATGCTGATGGGGCGTCGGAGATAGTTGTTGCGAGCTTTCTTTCAATGGATGCTGACGCAGTCCTACCCGGCAGCGAGAATTTTAGAGTTAAAAGAATATATCTTAAAGAAGATGATGTTACAGGAGATTACCGGGCACTTAGTTCCTTTGACCTTGTGATAAGGCCGGATGATTATGAACATGTCTTTAAGACGGATACGGTGGATATTCTAAAAGAAAGAGACAGACAGGGCGGTGTGAGTATAACCGAGAGTGAGATGTCTGAGTTTAATATTAAAAGGCTGTATTTGGCAAGGGAAAATCAAAATGACTGGGTATGGAGAGCTGAGAGAGTTCTTGTGCCTGTTCTTGACAACCTGAATATAAAGTCAGGCAAGTATATAGCAATTATAGTCATATATATAATAGTGGTTAGCCCTGTGACATATCTAATATTGGCACGTAGAAAAAAGAGAGTACAATACTGGATATTTGTACCGGTATGGGCAGTTATTTTTACTGTTATCATCTATATGGTGAGTACAGACAGTCGTATAGATGGTATCTACATGAACTATGTATCTGTACTTGACCTAAGAGAAGGCAAAGATAATGAAAATGTTTCGTTCGCAGTAACAAACTCATCCAATACGCCATATACGCTTGAGGTTAACAATGAATATAAGGTGGGCAGCCTGTATGGAAGCTTTACTGAGCCAGCAGAAAAAACAGTAAGCAGAACAGTCTATAACATAGAAAATAAGCATGATGGAACTGATATTAATGTACTAGAGTCCGCTGCCTTTGACACCTTGTATTTAAGGGCGAGGGGAACACCTAACATAGTTGCAAAAAGTGCAGGGAAGTTCTATAGGGACAACACTGTATTAAAGGGAGAATTTACCAATACTCTTGGCACTGACTTAAGTAAGGTATTTGCTGTATATGATGACGAAATCATATATTTGGGTGATGTGCCAAAGAATGAGACCAAGAGATTTTCAGCAGAAAAAGAAAGTGTTTACCTTAATGATCTGACTGGAGGTCTTCAGGACTCGGTATATCTAAACAGGATATTTGACTTTGCTTATGAGGGAGAAAACCCTAAGATTCAAGCACTCATGACTTCTGTACTTGATAAAGTCTCCATACTTGGACATGAGAAGCCTGCCTTTGTTGCTCTTGCAAATAACCGTCTTAGCGGGGAGTTCTCTTCTGATGTGAACACTGCTAAAGGCTACACATTGGTAGTGCTTCCGGCAGAAAAAACAGTAGACACCGGTGTAGAGTATGATAACTTCGTGAATTCTATAGGTAAACTCCCTATGTACATGTACGATAAGAGCTACAGTTTTTCAAATGATGCACTGGTAAATAGAAACTCTGTTGATATTACCTATGACGTGGATATCAAAAAAAAGGTGAGGGACCTCAGGCTATTTGCCAGATACAAGGAAGAGGTAAACCCTTGCAGGGTATATGCCCTCAACAAGCTGACAGACAGATATGATGTGGTTTTTGAGCCTGATGAGGATTATATAAACAGAATTAAGGAATATGTAAATACCGGTGGGAAATCAGGCTTTAACAAAGGTAATGATCAGGAATGTTATATGGGTGATGCCTATGTAAAGGATGGCAAGCTGACTCTGCGTTATGAGATAGACCAAACTGCCTATGATGAAATATCTTCATTTACCATACCGAATATACCAAAGATATCAATGGAGTATGAATAATGATAGAGATAGATAATTTAGTCAAAAGCTTTGGGAAGACCAAGGCACTGGATGGGATTTCACTGAGAATCGGAGATAGTGAGATATACGGCTTCGTAGGGGCAAACGGCGCAGGCAAAACTACTACTATGAGGATAATATCAGGTCTTATCCCTGCTGATTCCGGGAAGGTAACAATAAACGGACTGGATAGTGTAAAGAATATCAGGCAAATTAAAAGCAAAATAGGCTATGTACCTGATTACTTTGGCGTGTACGATAACCTAAGAGTCACAGAATATATGGAGTTTTTTGCGGCAGCCTATGACTTGACCGGGAGAGAAGTAGAGAAAAGATGCCTTAGGCTTTTGGATGAGCTTGGGCTGGGAGATAAGCCTGACTTCTTTGTCGACGACTTATCAAGGGGGCAGAAGCAGAGACTGGGGCTTGCCCGTGCCCTGGTTCACAATCCTGACATTTTAGTTCTTGATGAGCCTACATCGGGCATGGATCCAAAGGGAAGAATAGAGACAAGGGACATACTAAGAAGGCTCAATGAAGAAGGTAAGACCATCATCATAAGCTCTCATATTTTACACGAAATATCGGAGCTTGTTACCGGACTTGCAGTTATAGAAGAAGGCAAAATTGTTATGAGTGGAAGCATAGAAAGCATTGAAACAAAAATGCACATAGAAAATCCAATCATAATGAAGGTTATAAAAAATGCTGACATTGCAGCTGAAGTTCTTAAAGAAGATGAAGCAGTGCTTAACCTCACAATAACAGAAGATAATGAGTTTTACATAAGCTATGGCGGTTCTGATGAGGATGAGGGATATCTTCTTAAGAGACTTGTGGAAGCTGGTGTTATGATAACTTCTTTTTGTAGGAGAGGACACGACCTTGAATCTGTATTTATCAAGATAATGGAGTAGCTATGGGAAGATATAGAACAAATGCTGTATATACAAAGGAGCTAAAACAGTCTGTTAGAAATATAAAGTTTCCTATAACAGTCGGGCTTTATTGCTTTATAGTGGCTGTCATAGGGTTGTTTACCCTTGTAGCAATCTCGGCTTACGGATATCCTATTTACAGTACGTATACGATTCAACAGGACTTTATTACGTTCTATTCAGTCTTATTTGGACTGGAATTCGCTCTAGTTATATTTGTAGTCCCTGCCATAACCGGAGGTGCTGTCTCAGGAGAGAGAGACCATGGAACTCTTGATTTGCTGCTTGCTACCAACCTTGGACCCTATAGGATAATAATGGGTAAGCTGATATCTGTAGTCAGTAAATTGCTGATTTATGTAATTTCAAGCCTTCCTATCCTTGCCCTTATATTTACTATGGGCGGAGCAGGACTTACAGACCTTTTGATGTATATGTTGCTTATATTGCTTACTTCCGTATACATAGGAAGCTTTGGAGTACTTATGTCTGTAATATTTAGAAAAACAAGCACTGCTATGGCAGTAACCTACGTATGGATAATGTTCATTACCCTAGGCACAATATCAGCAGCCCTAATGAACAATGCAATAAAGCCCTCAATCAATAACAGCCTAAACCCTGTGTTTCTTCTTAATCCTGTCATCACGCTTTTTTCATTGCTTGATGCCCAAATAGGTTTGCCTGAGATTGTAGGCAATTATATCAAATTTGAGAACAATACCTCTTTTATTATGAACAACTGGCTCATGATAAGCATAACAGTTCAATTTATGATTACGCTTTTTAATGTGTGTTTGTCAACACATTTATTAAACCCGTTTAGAAGGAAATTGAGGAAACAAAGCTAAGGAATTTCTTTGATAGCTCTGTTTCTTTATAAAGGTTCTCATATTGTGAATCAGTTAAGTCATCAATATAGTTTTGCTCATAGTTTTTATTAAAGCCCTTATCCGCAAGGAGGTCTACAGCCTTGTTATAAGCTATGGCAGCCGTTACCTCATCGCCATATCGTCCGACTATTACAGCGCCTCTTATATTTATCTTCACCACATATACCGGCTTCGGATATTGCTTTTCCATCCTGACGCCGGTATATCTGTTTATTATCTTTATATTTTCATACCTAAAGTCCAAATCATCCCCATTTACAAATACATAATCCCTGCCTGCAACCGCAAAGTTTCTTATGCCATAGCGGCTTAGTATATTTACCTGCATACCGTAGTCTGCTACAAAGAAATGCCTTCCTCTTCTAAGTATCTTGTGATTGGAATAGTAGAAGAGTTCATCTGCTGAAAACTTCATTATGTCACTGGTAGAGAGGTAGTATTCAAAGTATCTCTTTCTTAAGTATATAGGATTTTTCACATATAGACCGTTATCACGAAAGTTGATTATGGTAACCCACTTTTCAAAATCAAGGGTGGCGGTCTCATCATAGTCGTCTATGGCTTTGTGGCTTTCGGTAGAAGTAAGGGCAATAGCCTCTTTATAAGCGGAATTTGCAGCCTTTTCACTGTCAAAGCTGCCTAGGCTTATATGCTTATTTTTATACGTAAAAGAAGCAACAAAACGTTCATTTCCTTTTGAATCAACTCTTTTATATACTCCTCTTAGTAAATTTTCCACCTAAAAACCTCCTTTAAAAAGAAAATACCCCTTTATAATATTACCATGGTTTAAAATCCATGTCAAATAAAAATAAAAAAATCAATTCTATAGGAAGTACAAATTTACGTCAAAACTAGGCTTTTCTTTGTACATAAAGTACGAAAATAAAATATTGCACAAAATATAAGTCGGTCAAAATAAACAAAAAAATGAAAATTTGTTGACAAATCCTAACCGTGCACTTATACTTACGGACATAGTTTATGTAATAATTCTGTAACATATTCGCAACATATACATAATCTATTAACTAGTAAACATTTTCACAGTAGGAGAACCAATATGAAGAAAGAGTTTAAGTGGATAATTTTAAGTATGTTAACTGTCTGCTTATCACTAAATATGTTATCAACAGCGAACTCATATAGTGCTAAAGCAGAAAATAACGAAGCTAATGAAATCGTCGTAGCTGACGGTGAGGCTGATAAGACTCCTTTATCTGACATAAAGTCAGCAGAGGATGAGGCAAGGAAGGCAGCAGAAGTAGCAAGGCTTGCAGCAGATGCTGAAAGACAATCAAGAGAAGCTGCAAGAAAGGCTGAGGAAGAAGCTGCAAAAGTAGCAGCAGAGAATGCAAAGAAGGAAGAAAGGAAGAAGGCTGAAGAGAAGAAAAAGGAAGAAGAAGCTAAAAAAAAGGCCGAGGAAGCAAAGAAGAAAGAAGAGGCTGATAAGAATGCTTACAATATCAAGATGAGTGCAAAGGATAAGGAAAACCTTTACCGCCTTGTACAGTCTGAAGTAGGCTATATGGATGAAAAAAGTAAAATCTATGTTGCGAGCGTGGTACTTAACAGAGTTAAACATAAAAGCTTTCCTAACACAGTCACAGGAGTTGTTCTTGCACACAATCCAAGAACGGGCGTTTACCAGTTTTCGCCGGTTAAACCTGGCGGAAGATTCTGGAGATGTAAGGTAACAGATTCTACCAGAAAGGCTGTAGACAAAGTTCTTAAAAATGGTGACTATTCAAATGGCGCAATTGCATTTGTGGCAAAGAGATATACTACCTATAGGGCAGCATCCTGGTTTGACAATACACTTCATCATTTATTCCACCACAATGGACAGGACTATTACAGATACAGATAATAAACAAGGGACTTACAGCTAGATGCTGTAGGTCCTTATTTTAAAACCTTACAATAATCTTAAGATGAGTGATAAGTGAATCGTTTTATGTTATACTACTATTTAGTTGTGTCAGTTTAGCTGAAAGGAAGCAGTTAGACCGCTATATAGGGCAGGATTGCTTACGGGTAAGTTATGGTATCAAATGTTGAAATTCTATATGAAGATGATAATATCATCGTATGTATAAAACCAGCAGGGATGTTGTCGCAGGGGGATAAAAAAGGTAATAAAGACCTAGTGAGGGAATTAAAAAAGCATATAGTAGTAGAAGCGCTAAAGCGTAAAATAAAGCTTACAGGTGAGCCTTATGTCGCTGTGGTACACCGCCTTGATAGGAATGTAAGGGGTATAATGGTATATGCCAAGTCTAAGAAGGCTGCGGCAGTACTTTCCAAGCAGATTAGTGAAAATAAGCTGGCGAAGATATACATGGCTGTGGTTAGCTTTGATTCTGATAGGGTTAAGCCTGAGATAGGTGCGATAAGGAATAAGGTCGATTATATTCTGGCAGATAAATTAAAGAATATTTCATCCATAGTGGGCGAGGATTTAGAGGGTGCGGAAAGAGCAGAACTTAATTACGAGGTGTTAAGAGTAGCAGGAAATAAAGCTCTAGTAAGAGTGGAGCTCATAACAGGAAGGCATCATCAGATTAGATTACAGCTGTCTGATGAGTTTAATGGCATAGTCGGAGATACCAAGTATAATGATGATTACAAAGCAGTTGAAGGATGGGCGGAGCTTGCCCTTGAGGCTGTTAGCCTGGCGTTTACACATCCTATAAGCGGTAAAAAATTAAGCTTTTCAATACCTACACAAGGAAAAGAGTTTGGAGAGATTTAATGCAGAAAATTATATATAAACTGATAATAATGATAGTCCTGTTTGTGCTCTCTGCAGGATATTTTATAAGCAATATAAAGGAAACTTCCTACTCGGAGAGGACGGAGACAACAGAGATGTCTGCTGCAAGTTTCCCTACGGTATATATGCTAAGAGGTGGTAAAAAGATTAATCTCCTACATGGCTATGGGCAGGAGATTGATGCACTTGGAGTAAGGCAGGAAATCACTCCGCTTGAGAACAACAAAAGTATAGACTTTTTAATCAATGACTATAACAACAGTATTGTCAGGGTAGAGTATGAGGTAAAGGATAAGATAGACAATATTGTTATAGCAAACGGTGAAATGGAAACGCCCGAGATAGATGGAGAGGGCAAGAGGAAGATTTCTATAAGGCTTGATTCGGAGCTGACAAAGGATACTGAGTTTGCTCTAAAATTAAGGCTTGTTAATGAGGATGGAAGAAAGTTTATATTCTTTACTACCATTAAGTTTACAAGAGGAGATAAGTTCGCTGATAATTACAGTTTTGCAGAAAAATTTTCGAGTGCCGCCATTAGTAAGGCTGATGAAAAAGCGATAAAGCCGTATCTTGAAACCAATGCAAGTATGGATAATATGAGCTATGCAAGGGTTAACATCCATTCCTCTTATGAGACTGTGACCTGGGGTAAGCTTGTAGTTGAACGGCTTACAGAGCCAGTAGTTACAGTCACTGAGAACTCGGAGAACATCACGGGGCTGGTGTATAAGTACATTGCAAAGACAGCTGGAGAGGTTCCAAATTACTACTCTATAAAGGAATACTACAGGGTAAATAAAGTAGAGAAGGTTACGTATTTACTGGCATTTGAAAGAGATGTGGAAGAAATATACAACCCTGAAAAGACCTCTGTGGCAAGGAGCCAGCTAAAGTTTGGCATTACAGCTAATCCTGATGTTGATTTCAAGATGGATGCCAAAAAAGAATATATTGCATTTGAGAGGGAGAGAGACCTTTGGTACTATGAAACGAAAAATAATAAGATGAAGAGAGTTTTTTCGTTTTTTGGTGATGACTTCTTGGATGAAAGAACTTATTATGACAATCATGCCGTTAAGGTGCTTAGAATGGAAGATAATGGAGACTTATACTTCATAGTATACGGTTACATGAACCGAGGCGTATATGAAGGAAGAACAGGCATAGTTCTATATAAGTATCTAAGGGCTGATGACAGGATTGAGGAACAGGCATATATACCTGTAAGCCTGCCTGCACAGTTTTTTGAAGAGGGGATATCAGACTTTAGCTTTGTAAGTACGGAGCAGTTTTTCTATTTTTCACTCTATGATAAGATATATTCGTACAGTCTGATAAAGAGGAAGCTCTCTGTCCTTGCTGAGAATATATCGGGTGGTTCATATCTTGCCCTCTCAGAGAATAACCACATAGTATGGCAGGAAAGTACAGACGCCACAAAGGTTAAGAAGCTAATTATTATGGACCTTGAGACCAGAAGAAGAACAGAGATAGATGCTAAGGAAAAGACGGTGCTTAGACTCTTAGGGAAAATCTCTGGCAACTTTGTATACGGCGTAGCCTACAAAAAGGATATTGTAAATGGAAAAGACGGTATCATCAACATTCCATATAAGAAGTTAATCATATCGGATGTAAATGGTAAAATACTGAAAGACTATGAGAAAAAGAAGATTTACGTAACAGATATAGATATAGTAAATGATACTATAGAGCTTGAAAGGGTTAAGAAGCAGGATGGTAAGCTCGTTAGGATAAAGACTGATCACATCCTAAACAACATAGATAAGCCAAACAAGGAAGTAATGGTAGTGGATAGAAGGACTGATAAGTATTTAACAGAATACTATCTCACCCTGCCTTATGGACTCAAGCTTGAGAAGATTCCTCAGGTAAGCAGCTCTACCTTAAATACCGTTATCACTAGAGACCTTACCATAAGGCTCGGAGAGAACGGAAAAGAAAGCAAGGAGAAATATTTTGCCAACGTGGCAGGAGACTTTAGTGAGTCTTCCTACAAGGCAGCAGACATGATAAAGGTAGCTGACGAGGGTATGGGCTATGTGCTTGACATTGCAGGAGGCCTTGTCTGGGAACGTGGAAGAGTGAGTGCGTCTGCAAAGGCTGAAGATGTGGATGTGGACTACGTTTATGAGGAAGATGACAGTGTACATTCTGCTATCAGGCTCTTCCTTACTGCAAAGGGAATATATATTTCTACTGAGGATTTAAATAAAAAGGGAACTATTATGGATATCCTAAGGTCTCAGTCTGAAATATCCCCTATCAATCTGACAGGAGTTGATTTTGACAACATCCTATACTACATAGCCAAAGGTAGCCCTGTAATTGCAATGAAGGATGGAAAGACCGCTGTACTCCTTACGGCATATACGCCTCAGAAGATTGAGATAATGAATGTAAAGACAGGTAAGAAGAGCCAGATGGAGCGAAAAGAAGCAGAGAAAATGTTCAAGGCGGCAGGCAATGTCTATATATCCGCTCTGAACTAGGAGGTTAAGCATGTATGATATAATAATTGTAGGTGCCGGTTTTGCAGGCGCTGTCTCTGCAAGAAAGCTTGCAGAGGCAGGAAAAAAGGTACTGGTTATTGAAGAGAGAGACCATATAGGGGGGAATGCCTTTGACGAGGTTGATGAGCATGGAGTGCTTATACATACCTACGGGCCTCATATTTTCCACACTAAAAGCAAGGAGGTATACGACTTCCTTGGTCAGTTCACTGAGTGGCTGCCATACCATCACAAGGTGGTGGGCAATGTATACGGCAGGTACATACCGATTCCGTTTAACTTAAACAGCATAAGGTTAGTATATGATAAGGAAAAGGCAGAAAGCCTCATAGACAAGCTGATAAGTACTTATGGAAGGGAGGCGGCCATCCCTATCCTTAAGCTTCGTGAAAATGAGGATGAGGAGATTAGAGAGCTTGCTGACTATGTGTATGAAAATATCTTTGTGAAATACACAGGTAAGCAGTGGGGAGTTAAGCCAAATGAGATAGACCCTGCAGTTACGGCAAGAGTTCCTGTCATCCTAACCGAAAAAGACGGTTATTTCACAGATGAATACCAGGCAATGCCGGGGGAGGGCTACACTGAGCTTTTTAAGAAAATGCTTGACCACCCTAATATTGATATAAGGCTTCAGACCTCGGAGAAGGACTGCTTAAAGCTTGAAGAAGGCAAGATTTTCTTTGAGTGTACTGAGTTTGACGGAGATGTAATATTTACGGGGATGACCGATGAGCTCTTTGACAGATGCTTTGGAGCCCTGCCTTACAGGTCATTAAAGTTTGATTTCAGCTACCACGATGTAGACTCCTTTCAGCCTGAAGCAGTAGTAAATTACACGGTGGATGAGGACTATACAAGGATAACTGAATTTAAGAAGATGACGGGGCAGAAGGTTATTGGAACAACAATAATGAAGGAATATTCCCTTGACTATGCACCTGATACCGGGCTTTTACCTTATTACGCCATCTTAAATGATGAGAATAAGGCTCTTTATGAGAAATACGCAAATCTCGCAAAAGAATATAAGAATCTGCATCTCCTTGGAAGACTTGCAGAATACAAATATTACAATATGGATGCAATTACAGAAAAAGCCCTAGAGCTTTGTGAAAGGATGGTATAATGAAAGTATTAAGTGTTGCAATACCCTGCTACAATTCAGCAGAATATATGAGCCACGCTATAGACACCCTGCTTACAGGAGGGGAAGATATAGAAATCATAGTGGTTGATGATGGTTCTACAAAGGACAATACCCTTGAGATAGCAAAGGAGTATGAGAAGAGATTTCCAACCATAGTAAAGGCTATACATCAGGAGAATGGTGGACATGGACAGGCTGTAAATACAGGCTTACTTAACGCTACAGGCGTATTCTTCAAGGTGGTTGACTCTGATGACTGGGTGGACACAGGTGCGCTCGCAAAGGTTATGGATTTTATGCGCTCTGTAATCAGAGGCAATAAGACTCTAGACATGCTCATTTGCAACTATGTGTATGAGAAGGTGGGATATGAGCCAAGCCCTATGGGATATGCAAACTGCCTCCCTGAAAATAAATTCTTTACCTGGTCTGATGTAGGCAGGATAAGGAATTCTCAGTACATCCTTATGCACTCTGTATTCTACAGAACTGCCCTTCTTAAGGAGATTGGACTTAAGCTTCCTGAGCATACCTTCTATGTGGACAATATTTTCGTGTATTATCCTCTTCCTTTTGTAAAGACTATGTACTATATGGATGTTGACCTTTACAGGTATTTCATAGGAAGAGACGACCAGTCAGTCAATGAAAAGGTGATGATTGGCAGGATAGACCAGCAGATTAAGATAACCAAGATACTTATAGGCTCACATGATTTGTCTAAGATAAAAGAGGGCAAATTAAAGAAGTATATGGCAAACTACCTTGCTATGATGATGACTATATGTACAGTTTTCCTCATAAAGTCTGGTAAGCCTGAGAATCTTGAAAAGAAGAAGGAAATCTGGAGATACCTAAAGGCCAAGAACCCTAAGATGAATCGTATGATAAAGCATACCCTCCTTGGTGCTATTATGGGAATGCCTGGCAAGGGTGGAAGAAAAATTATCATTTGGGGCTATGAGGTGGCTAGAAAGATATTTAAGTTTAACTAAAAGGAAATTAAGAGGATGAAAACCAGAGAAGAAGCGGCAAGCTTTGGGCTTACATTTCCGGATACTTATATGGAAATGCCATTTAAGGATACTAACTGGCAGCTAATTAGAGTAAAAGGCAGTAAAAAAGCCTTCCTTTGGATATATGAGAGGGAAGGCTTCATAAATCTCAATGTAAAAGTCTCTCCCGAGTGGAGGGACTTTTGGAGAAATGCCTTTAAGTCGGTGATAGCAGGCTGGCATCAAAATAAAGAGCATTGGAATACCATTATCCTAGACGGCTCTATCCCTGAAAAGGATATAAAGAACATGATAGCTGAAAGCTATGCCCTGATAACAGACTCGCCTACCAAGAGGATATATGAGGCTGTAAAGAAGATACCTAAGGGGAAGGTGGCTACCTACGGCCGTATAGCAGAGCTTGCCGGAGATAGGAAGATGGCAAGGGCAGTAGGCAATGCCCTGCACAAGAACCCCGAACCTGATGTCATTCCCTGCTTTAGGGTGGTGAACGCTAAAGGAGAATGCTCAGGCTCCTTTGCCTTCGGGGGCCCTGACGCACAGGCAAAGAGGCTAAGAGAAGACGGGATAGAAGTCGTGAATAACAGGGTGGATTTAGAGAAGTATGGATGGTGAGGGGGATTCAATGATTTATTTTACATCTGATTTGCATTTTTATCATAAAAATGTGATTAAACATGCTAATAGACCATATAGTGACGAAGATGAGATGAATAAGAGTAAACAGGTAAGAGGACTGCCTTTTGATGCGGTACTTCCGCCAGTAACCAAAAGAGATGACTTTAGATCGGCGTTTAAGGCTTTACGTGAAGAAGCTGCCGATGTACCTGAGATGTCTCTTGAAGAGATCAACGCTGAAATATCTGCTGCAAGAGCTGAGCGTAAAAGGGGGTAGTCAGTGAAATTTGGCATTCCACTTCAAAGCATACAGATGGAAATTGCAACAACTTGTTGCAATTTCAAAGAATACCAATCAAATAGGGAGATGCTATGTCTTTAGTTATTTTTTTAGCGCAAAACTTAGCAAAAATAAATAGTAAAATGTGCGTTGTTGAGCCGGAGAATATGGGAGATTTTTTGTATGATTTCAAAGATAGCTTTGAAAATTACAATTATTACTATAAATTTGAACCATATGGAGAAACATACATTGAAAATGAGAATATAAGAATGATAAAAATATTTTCAATCTCTATAACAAGATGGGTAGAAAATTGTAAAATTGAGGAAAGTAAATTGATTGATAAATATAATCTCAGTTTTACTAAAATAAAAAAATATGCAAAAAAACTAACTGAGCTTTGTGACTTTGCGATAAGCAATGGGTATGGGCTGCTTGGGCAAGGAGATTAGTATATTTAGTAACAACAATGGTCTAAGTACCAATTAAAGGGAATTAAATTTGTGACACCACTGGTGACACAAATTAGAAAAGGATATTATTGGGGGGGTATAAATGAAATTTTTCCACATTTCAGATCTTCACATAGGGCTAAAACTTATGAATAAGGACCTGAGTGAAGACCAGAGCTACATTTTAGATGAGATAGTAAAAGAGGTTAGAGATAAAAAGCCGGATGCCATAGTTATAGCAGGGGATGTGTACAACAATTCGGTGCCCTCCTCTGATGCGATAGAGATATTTGACAGCTTCATATCGAAGCTTGTGGCAGTAGCGCCAAAGATGCATATTATGGTTATTAGCGGGAACCACGACAGCGCAGTCCGTATCAATCAGTTCAGGAAGGTGCTTTCAGGGTATAACCTGCATCTTATAGGGCTTCCGCCTAAGAAGGCAGATGAACATATTGAAAAGGTGGTACTTGAGGATGAATATGGGAAGGTAAACTTTTATCTTCTCCCTTTTGTGCGCCCATCTTTTGTAAAAAATGTATTCGGTCTGGATGAAAATGAGAATAACCTCACCTACAATGAGGCTCTTCATAGGCTTATTGAGAGGGAGAACATAGATGAAGATGAAAGAAATGTACTGGTTAGCCATCAGTACTATCTTCCCCTTGGTAAGAATCCTGAGGAAGTAGAGAGGATGGACTCTGAGATTAAATCAGTAGGAAACATAGACCTTGTAGATGCCGACATTCTGGAAAGATTTGACTATTCAGCCCTTGGCCACATACATAAGCCTTGGAAGCTGATAGGAGACTGCCACAGATACTGCGGTACTCCCCTTGCCTGCTCTGTAAGTGAGGCAGGACAGGAAAAGGGCATAGTTATGGTGGAAATGCTTGAAAAAGGCAGGATAAATACGGAGGTTCTTCCGCTTAAACCTCTTAGAAACATCAAGGTAGTTAGGGGAAGGCTTGAAGAAGTCATAATGATGGGAACTGAGGACTATGTGACAGTTATTTTAACTGAGGATGATACTACAGATGTAGACGCGGCTGACAGAATAAGGGAGAGATTTCCGAACCTCCTTGAGATAAGGAGGGAGGCTGTAAAGAAGGTAAACAGTAGTAGTCTAACTGAGATTTCAGATGAACTAAGCGAGATAGATAATTGTAGAGCATTCTTAAGTGAGATGAATGCTGAAGAAGAGAAAATCCTCACTGAGATAATCAATGGCTTAAAGGGGGTGTAGTCTATGAGGCCTAAAAAGTTAGTTATGCAGGCTTTTGGTTCTTACGGTAAGAAGACCGAGATAGACTTTACTAAGCCTGTGCAGAATTTATTTTTAATTACAGGAGACACAGGAGCAGGCAAGACTACCATCTTCGATGCCATTGTCTTTGCCCTCTTTGGAGAGGCAAGCTCAGGGAATAACAAGAAGTCTGGAGAGGAGCTTCAGAGTCAGTTTACAGACTTTGCAGACGAGCCTTTTGTAGACTTTACCTTTACTGAAAGGCTTGGAAGTGCTGAGGCGGAATTCAGGGTTAAGAGGATACTAAGGCATAAGAGACCTTACAAGAGAGGGCGAGAGGGCTTTACTGATGAGAAAGAAAAGGTATCCCTATTCTACTCTGATGGGGAGGAGTATTCTCAAAACCTAAAAGAAACCAATGCGAAAATAGAAGAGATAGTGGGGCTTACAAAGAGCCAGTTCATGCAGGTCTCGATGATAGCACAGGGAGAATTTATGGAGGTGCTAAGAGGAGATGATAAGCAGGCCGTGTTTAGAAAACTCTTTGGCACTGAGATATATAAAGAACTGACTGCACAGTTAAAGCTTAGAAGCGATGCTAAGAAGGCTGAGCTTAAGGACTTTAGCTCCAAGTGTGAACTGCTGATTGGTGGGATCAGGCTTCCTGAGTGTGTTATAGGGGATTATTCTGCCCTTAATATGAAGAAGGATGTTGACATTACCGATATTGAAAAGGCGGCAGACGGGCTTGAGAGCCTCTGTGACGAACTTGGTATCATCCTTGAACATAAAGAAAAAGAAGATAAAGAGGCCTTCTTAAAAAGAGATAAGATAAATAGGGAGCTAACTGAGGGAAGGCAGCTTTTGGGCTTCTTTGACAGCCTTGTTAGGGCTGAGGCTGAGGTAAGAGAACTGGAGGCTAAAAAAGAGGATATCCTTAAGAAGGTGAGTCTGGTTAAGGAGATAGAGGCTGCCTATGAAGCGCAGTCCCTTTATGCAGGCTTTAAGGAGGCTGAGAAAGCCTATCAAAATGCAGTAAATGAACTGGAGATAAACAAAGAAAAGCTGCCTGAACTAATCTCTGCCTTTGAGAATATCAGTCTGGCTGAGAAGAAGGCTAAGGAAGAATTATCTACAGTTGTAGAAAGGTTTAATACAGTATCTGAAAAGGTAAGGGCAGCCTTAGAGCAATTTAAGAGCCTTAAAGAGAAGAATAGAGAAAAGGGGATTAAAGAGGCTGAGGGAGAGAAGTTAGCAAGTGCAGTAGAGGAAGCAAAGAAGAGGCTTGTAGAATTTGAGAGCCTTGAAAAATCCTGGACTGAGGCTCTAAAGGAGGTGCCAAGCCTTGAAAAAAGAGGACTGGTGGCTGAGACTAAGGCGAGGACTCTTGCCAAGGTTCTTAGTGAACTAAAGAGCCTGATAGAGGGTTTTGATAGTCTAAAAAATGAAAAAGAAAAGTTAAATACATTAAAGGCAGCCTATGAGGATGAGCTTCTTAGCTTTAAGGAGGCTGAGGACGAACTGATCCCTAAGAGGAGGCTGTTTTATGAGCTTAGGGCAGGCCTGCTTGCAAGAGACCTCCTTAAGGAGGGAGAGCCTTGCCCTGTGTGTGGCTCCCTCTCTCATCCTTCACCCTGCCCTCTTCCTAAGGGACAGGAGGAGATAAGAAAAGAGGATATTGAGAGGCTTGAAGAAAGGGTGTCAAAGCTAAAAGACAGTGTAAACACAAGGCTTTCAGAATATGAAACCTCTAAGACCAGGACGGGTGAGAAGGAAGAGCATTTAAAAGCTGACAAAGAAAAGCTGATTAGTCTGGTAAAGGAAGAGCTATTTACTGACGCCAAGCCTTATGAAGAAGTAGGGCTTAATGAGCTTAAGGCTGAACTAGAGGCATTTTCAAAGAAGCTTCTAAAAGAGCAGGGTGAAATAAATGCTAAGGTCAAAGAATTAAAGCTCATAGAGGAGAAGCTTTCTACAGCTGAAGAAAAGAAAATCCTTCTGAAAAAAGAAGAAGAAGCTGTAAAGGAAAAAGAAAGTGAGACAGCCAAGGAGGTTGCAGGCCTTATATCCCTTATAAAGGAGATTGAATCAGGACTCGAATTTAAGAGTAAAGAGGAGGCTCTGGCAGCTAAAGAGGCTGAGGATGAAAGAAGGGTAAGGGCTGAGAGTCACTCTAAAGAGGTGGAGGAGAAGAGCGAGGCCTCAAAGAGCTTAAAAGAAAGGACGGAAACCCTTATCGCGAAGCTTTCGGAAGACTGCCCAAATCTTCTATATAGCTGTCAGACTAAGAGAGAAGACTATGAAAAAGCCCTTGTCCAGTTTGGCATCTCTGAGGAAAGGTGGTCTCTCCTTGTAAATGAGTATGAAAAAAGCGATAGGGAGAGATTTCAAAATGAAATAAATACCTACGAGGGCAATATGAAGGCGGCTCTAGGTATGGTCACAAACCTGAAGGAGGCTGTAAAGGATAAGGAAAAACCTGATACCCAAAGCTTAGAGAAGGACTTTGCCACGGCTGATGAGGTGTATAATCTTCTCCATACGGAGTTGGAAGAGATAAGGGCTGACTACAGGACTGACAGTGAAATCCTTGATAAGCTTAGTGCTTCGCTAAGCGGCAGGGGAGAGGCGGCAAGGGAGTATGGAATTATAAATGCTCTCTACTCAAAGCTCTCAGGCAATGTGACCGGAGGCAGGATGGACATAGAGACCTTTGTGCAAAGACAGTATCTGGAGAAGATTCTTATCTCTGCCAACAGGAGATTTAGCTCTATGACAGGAGGACAGTTTGAGCTAAGGACTTATGAAATAGAGAAAGCAGGTCAGGGTACTAACAAAGGACTAGACCTTATGGTATACTCATATATAACAGGTAAAAGCAGGGATGTGAGAACCCTGTCAGGTGGAGAGTCATTTCAGGCAGCCCTCTCCCTTGCCCTTGGTATGGCAGACCAGATACAGGCAAGAATCGGTGCTGTACGTCTTGACATGATGTTTGTGGATGAAGGCTTTGGCACCCTTGATAACAATGCAAGAAACGAGGCTGTGAAAATCCTTAAAAACATGGCAGGAGGCTCAAAGCTTATAGGAATTATTTCTCATGTCAATGAATTAAAGCAGGAAATAGAAGAACAGCTAATAGTAACCAAAGACGAGAATGGAAGTAAGGCCAGGTGGCAGCTAAGCTAAGGAGGCATTATGGGGAAGTATTTGATGGCACTAGACCAAGGGACAACAAGCTCAAGGAGTATACTATTTGACAAGGGTGGAAATATAGTATCCAGTGCACAAAAGGAGTTTACGCAGATATACCCTGAGCCGGGACTTGTAGAACATAACCCAAGGGAAATCTGGTCATCACAGTTTGCTACAGCTATAGAAGCTATGGCTAATATAGGTGCAGGTTGTGAAGACATTGAAGCAATAGGTATTACCAATCAAAGGGAGACAACTGTAGTCTGGGATAAGGAGACAGGTGAGCCTGTGTACAATGCCATAGTCTGGCAGTGCAGGCGTACAGCGCATATGATAGACGAGGTGGTAAGAAAAGGCTATGGAGACTATATCAGAGAGGCTACAGGTCTTATTCCTGATGCGTATTTTTCAGCGAGTAAGATAGCCTGGATACTTGACAATGTAAAGGGGGCAAGACAAAAGGCGGGAGAGGGTAAACTCCTCTTTGGTACAGTTGATACCTGGCTTATCTGGAATCTTACAGGTAAAAAGGTGCATGTGACCGACTTTAGCAATGCTTCAAGAACCATGCTTTATAATATACATAAACTCGAATGGGATAAGGAAATACTTAAGATATTTGATATACCTGAAAATATGCTCCCTGAGGTAAAGCCAAGCTCATATATATACGGAGAGACAAAGTCAAGCCTCTTTGGAGGCAGCATACCTATAGCAGGTGCTGCGGGAGACCAGCAGGCTGCTCTCTTTGGTCAGTGCTGCTTTGAAAAGGGAGATGTGAAGAATACCTTTGGTACGGGAAGCTTCATCCTTATGAATACGGGAAGTGAGGCAATTAGCTCAAAATCAGGACTGCTTACAACAATAGCAGCCAGTACAGGTGACAAGGTAGAATACGCCCTTGAGGGCAGCGTGTTCGTGGCAGGTGCTTCTATCCAGTGGCTTAGAGACGGCCTTAGGATGATTAGGACTTCTGCTCAGTCAGAGGACTATGCCTTAGAAGTTGAAGATGCTGACGGAGTATATGTAGTTCCTGCATTTACAGGTATGGGTGCACCTTACTGGAATCAATATGCCAGGGGGACAGTGTTTGGTCTTACAAGAGGAACCTCAAAGGAGCATCTTATAAGGGCAACCCTCGAGTCCATAGCCTATCAGTCAGCCGATGTATTTAGAGCTATGGAGGAGGATGCGAAAGTTAAGATTAAGGGGCTTAAGGTGGACGGAGGTGCTTCTGCCAACAACTTCCTTATGCAGTTTCAGGCTGATATTATGGATACCTATGTAAGAAGGCCTAAGTGCGTGGAGACAACTGCTCTTGGGGCTGCTTACCTTGCAGGGCTGGCAACAGGCTATTATGAAAACAAAGAAGAGATAAGAAAGAACTGGCAGCTTGGAAGGCTCTTTGAGCCTCATATGGAAGAGGGAAGGAGAGAAAGAAAACTAAAAGGCTGGAAGAGGGCTGTAAAATGTACACTTGACTGGGCGAATGAAAAGGATTAAAATGATACGTTATGACATACAAAAATAAGCGGATTATAAATATTATGCAAGGACCTTGCAAAGCCTTAGAAATCCTGTATCAATGAATGTCAAATTATTAGAATCGAAGGTGGAAGTTAAATACTTTGCCTAAAAATATGTTATATAAATGAATGTCAAAATTATTAGAATCGAAGGTGTAAGTTAAATGCTTTGCCTATAATTATGCTATATAAAGGAATAAGAGTATGAAAAAGTTAGGTGTACTTTCTGTAATCTCTGGATTTTCAGGAGTAGGTAAGGGAACTATAGTTAAGAAACTTGTGGCAGAAGAGGACTATGCACTCTCTATATCAGCTACATCAAGAGCACCAAGAGAAGGTGAAGTTCATGGAAGGGAATATTTCTTTTTGACAAGAGATGAATTCCATAGTATGATAGAGAGCGACGGTCTTATAGAGTGGGCTGAGTATGTGAACAATTTCTATGGTACTCCAAGAGAGTACGTAGAAGAAAGGCTTGCTGAGGGTAAGGATGTCATCCTTGAGATAGAGCCGCAGGGAGCGCTTAAGGTGAAGAAGAAGTATCCTGAGGCTGTGCTCATCTTCATAGTTCCACCAAATGCTAAGGAGCTTGAAAACAGGCTTATAGGCAGGGGAACTGAAGAAGCCGGCACTATAAAGAAGAGGCTTAAGAGGGCTGCGGAGGAAACAGAGTATATAGATAACTATGAGTACATAGTTGTAAATGATAATCTGGACGATGCAGTTAGAGACATCCACCATATCATTCAGGCGGCTTCTCATACGAGAATGAGGGCTGAAGGCTTCATTGAAACTCTGACCGATGACCTGAAAAAGAGCTTTTAACCGGGTAGTTTTAAGAGCAATCTTAGCAAATATAGAAAGGAATAATAATCATTATGATGTTACATCCATCTTATTCAGACCTTATGGAAGTTGCAAACAAAGATGTGGAAGAGGGCGAGAGCAAGTTAGTTAACAGCCGTTATTCCATAGTACTTGCTACAGCAAGGAGGGCAAGACAGATAATTTCTGGTTCTGAGCCTTATGTTGCAGCGAATGAAAAGAGCAAGCCACTCTCAATAGCCGTTGATGAGCTTTATCACGAGAAGGTAAAGATTGTAGGCGGTGAGGAAGCGGAAGAAGAGGAATAATTAGAGAGTTTTAGTATTTTATGAGGGCCGTTGCAGAAGGAATCATCCGGGATGCGACTGCCCTTTATGTGTATAATGATTAATCTAAGATGAATGGAGGTGATTTTGGTGTACGCTGAGGTGGTGGTTGGAATATCAGTTGACAAGCTTGATAGGACATTTTGCTATAGGATACCGGAGAGCTTTGGAAACTCTGATGCCCTCATAGGCACCGAAGTCATAGTTCCATTTGGGAGAGGAAATAGAGAAACTAAGGCCTTTGTGGTTGAAGTAAAAGAGGATACTGACATAGATAAAAGCCTTGTGAAGGATATCTTAAGGAAGTCTGAAACCGGTGTTCAGATAGAGGGTAAGCTGATAAAGCTTGCCTACTGGCTTAAGAGCAACTACGGAGGTACGGTAAATGAGGCTCTTCGCTCAGTACTTCAGGCCCCAAGGAAGATAGAGAGAATAAAGGAGAGGACTGTATCTCTTCTTAAAGATAGAGAAGAGGCAGAAGACATCCTCAGGGAATTTGAAAGAAAAAAATATACGGTCAAAGCTAAAATCCTAAGAAGAGCTATAGAGAGCGACTTTAACTATGAGAGGTTTATAAAGGAGGAGAAGGCCTCCTCCTCTGCCTTCAATTCGCTGACAAAAGACGGAATTATAGAGATAAAGGAAGAATTACTATACAGAAAGCCTGTAAAGACAGGAGAGAAGAATTCTGATAAGGTCGAGTTAAATGCCGAGCAAAAAGGGG
This sequence comes from Catonella sp., assembly GCF_057250765.1. Lineage (NCBI taxonomy): Bacteria > Bacillati > Bacillota > Clostridia > Lachnospirales > Lachnospiraceae > Catonella > Catonella sp. The sequence continues at coordinate 87,807 of NZ_DBHIEC010000003.1, read as the reverse complement.
CGGTTGACAAGGTTATAAATGACTATAGGAAGGGAATAAAAGGAAGATATCTCCTTTTTGGTATAACCGGCAGCGGCAAGACTGAAGTCTATATGGAGATAATGGAGGAGGTCATAAGCCGGGGGAAACAGGTTATCTTCCTTATACCTGAGATAGCACTCAGCTTTCAGATGGTGGAGAGGCTGTCTGCGAGGTTCGGAGAGAGAATATCCATAATGAACTCAAGGATGTCACAGGGAGAGAGGTATGACCAGTATCTAAGGGCAAAAAACGGAGACATAGATATAATAGTAGGGCCAAGATCCGCTCTCTTTACCCCATTTAATAACCTTGGACTAATTATAGTGGATGAGGAGCACGAAGGAAGCTACAAGAGCTCCAAAACTCCAAGGTATCACGCAAGAGAAGTGGCGCTTTATAGGGCGAAGGAGGAGGGGGCAGCTATAGTACTTGGCTCAGCCACTCCAAGCCTTGAAGCTGTGAAGTTGGCTTCGGATAAGGAGATAGAGGTGCTTATGCTGTCAAGTCGTCCAGCAGGGGCCATTCCTCCCGAGATTGAGATTACAGACCTTAGAGAAGAGCTTAAAGAAGGCAATAAGTCCATTATTAGCAGGAGGCTATCTGAGCTTATAAAAGACAGGCTAACTAAGGGAGAGCAGACCATATTGTTTATTAACAGAAGGGGATATGCGGGCTTCATCTCCTGCAGGAGTTGTGGTGAAGCCATCAAATGTCCTCACTGTGACGTGAGTCTTACCTTTCACAGACCTGACAGGCTGGTCTGCCATTACTGCGGCTACGAAGAGAAGATGCCTGATAAATGCCCAAAGTGTACTTCGCCTTATATAGGTACCTTTGGTCTTGGTACTGAGAAGGTAGAGGAAATAGTTAAAAAGGACTTCCCCACTGCCAGGGTGCTTAGGATGGACGGGGACACGACTACGGGGAAAAACGGCCATGAGGCTATACTTGAGAGCTTTAAGAATGGAGAAGCTGATATCCTCATAGGAACTCAGATGATAGTAAAGGGGCATGACTTTGAGAAGGTAAGTCTGGTTGGCATACTTGCTGCTGACTTATCCCTGTTTTTAGGAGACTTCAGGGCAGCGGAGACTACCTACGAGCTCCTTGTACAGGCAGCAGGCAGGGCAGGAAGAGGAAGATATAGGGGGAAGGTGGTCATCCAGACCTACAATCCTGACCACTATGTGATACAGGCTGCTGCAACAGGTAATTATAAGGACTTTTATTCCAAGGAAATAAGATATAGGAAGTTTGGAGAATACCCGCCTGAAACCCATCTCCTTGCAGTTATTCTCTTTGCCGCAAAAGCTGAGGAGGTAAGTAAGGGTGCTGAGAATCTCGCAGGCTTTTTAGAAAGGAAAAAGTCAGAGAGTTTTGCGGTAAATGGACCTGTATGGGCTGCCATTCCTAAGCTTAGGGATATCTATAGAAAGATAATCTACCTAAAGTCGCCTGATAGAGATGAACTGGTTAGACTTAAGAACCTGCTTGAAGACTATGTAAAGAAGAGCTCTGATTTTAGCAAAGTCAGCGTGCAGTTTGACTTTGAGCCGCACGGCAATCCATAAACTTTACATAGGCTATAATATAATGGTATAATAATCAGCAAGACATTGATAAATAAAAATTTAGAATAAATGGAGGAATAATGGCACTTAGAAATATAAGAACAGTTGGAGATGAAATCCTTGAAAAGAGAGCCAGAGAGGTGAAAGAGAATACCCCAAAGATACAGGAGCTGATAGATGACATGCTTGAGACTATGTATGATTCTGACGGAGTAGGTCTTGCAGCCCCTCAGGTGGGTGTGCTAAAGAGGATATTTGTTATTGACTGCTCAGAAGAAAGAAACCAGCCTTTTGTGTTTATTAATCCTGAAATCATCGAGACTTCGGGTGAGCAGACAGGAACGGAGGGCTGTCTTAGCGTTCCCGGCAAGGCTGGTATAGTAACCAGGCCTAACCATGTAAAGGTAAAGGCGCTAAATAGGAACTTTGAAGAGTATATCGTTGAGGGAGATGAGCTTTTTGCAAGAGCTTTAATCCATGAAAATGAGCATTTGGACGGACATTTATACACCGAAAAGGTTATTGGCAATGTGTACAATGCAGGAGATGCGGAGGCTGAAAAGGCTGCAGAGATAGCGGCAGGACTTCCTGTAGATGAGGAGAACTAATGAAGATAATATTTATGGGAACACCTGATTTTGCGGCAGCTTCCTTAGAGGCTTTGATAGCATCAAGACATGAGATACAGGCTGTAGTTACACAGCCTGACAAGCCTAAGGGAAGAAAGGGAGAGCTTACTCCGTCTCCTGTGAAGGTCATTGCCGAGAGAGAAGGGATAAAGGTATATCAGCCACTAAAGGTAAGGGATGAAGAGTTTGTAAAGACTTTAAGAGCTTACAATCCTGATGTGATGGTGGTGGTAGCCTTTGGGCAGATTATACCTTTAAGCATACTTCAGATGCCAAAATATGGCTGTGTAAATATACATGGCTCACTGCTCCCTAAGTACAGAGGGGCAGCTCCCATACAGTGGGCTGTACTTGATGGAGAGAAGGAAACCGGAATTACTACCATACTTATGGATGAGGGCATTGATACAGGCGATATCCTACTTAAAAAGACAATTAAAATAGATGCGGATGAGACTTCCGGAAGCCTCTTTGACAAGCTTATGGCACTTGGAGCAGAGACTATACTTGAAACCCTTGATGAGCTGGAAAAGGGAAGCCTTACCCCTACAAAGCAGGGTGAAAGCCCTACAGCTTATGCTAAAATGCTTACCAAGGCGATGGGGCTTATTGACTTTACAAAGCCTGCAAAAGAACTTGACTGCTTTGTACGAGGAATGGATCCTTGGCCTAGTGCCTATACTCTGCTTGCAGGCAAGACACTTAAGTTGTGGAAGGTAAGAGCTGTAGAGGGAAGTGGCAAGGCAGGAAGTGTAATAGGGATAGGCAAGGAGAGCTTTACCATTGCCTGTGGCGAAGGTGCTATAGAGGTGATTGAGGTACAGCTTGAGGGTAAAAAGAGAATGAGTGCGGGTGATTTCCTAAAGGGAAGCACTCTTAATATAGGACAGGAACTTGGTGTATAATTATGGCTGTTAATGAAAGAGAAGTAGTGCTTGATATGCTCCTTTCCCTAAGGGAAGGTAAGCTTAGCCACACTATACTTAAAGATACTCTTGATAGTTACCTCTATCTTGATAAATCATCAAGGGGCTTTATTACAAGGCTTTATGAGGGAACCATTGAAAAAAGGCTGTATCTTGATTTTATTATAGACGGATATTCAAAAACCCCTGTGAAGAAGATGAAGCCTATTATTATGCTTCTCTTAGAAATCTCTGTTTATCAGCTCTTCTTTATGGACAGGGTGCCTGACAGTGCTGCTATCAACGAGGCGGTAAAGTTAGCAAAGAAAAGAGGGCTTACGGGGCTATCGGGCTTTGTAAACGGAGTCCTTAGAAATATAGCAAGAAATAAAGAAAATATAGCATTACCCGATAAAGACAAAGACTTAATCAAATACCTTGAAATAAATCATTCTACACCGAGGACTGTGGTGGAGTATTTGATTAAAGACTATGGTAATGAAGTGGCAGAGACAATCTTAGAGGCATTTGAAGAGAAGAGGCCTTTGGTTGCAAGAGCCACAAAGAACAGGGAAGAACTCATTAAGAAGCTTGAAGCTGAAGGAGTTAAGGTAAGTACTGATACAATTTTCCCTGAAAGCCTTAAGATACTTGAGTTAGACAGTCTTAGCTACCTTGAGAGCTTTGAAGAGGGAGACTTTGTGATTCAGGATGAAAGCTCTCAGTCCATAGGTAAGATAGTAAGTCTTCCTAAGGGGGCGAGAGTGCTTGACCTCTGCGCTGCTCCTGGAGGGAAAAGCCTGTTGTTTGCAGAGATGGAAGAGGTAGATGAGATAATCTCCTGTGACATCTCAGAAAGTAAGACAGAGCTTATTGAAGAAAATGTAAGACGGATAGGGGCTTCTAAGATAAAAACAAAGGTAAATGACGCCTCTTTGTACAATCCTGATTTTGTGGATGGATTTGACCTTGTTATCTGCGACCTGCCTTGCTCAGGACTTGGAGTTATGGGCAGGAAGAGGGATATAAAATACAATGTAACAGAGGATAAGATAAGAGAACTTGCCAAACTTCAGAGGACAATCTTAGGAAATGCCGTAAGATATGTAAAAAAAGGTGGAAGGCTTATATATTCCACCTGTACAATGACGAAGGTTGAGAATGAGGAAAATTTCACATTTATTTCAGAATTTAAAGGCTTTTCAGCGGTGGATTTTTCGGATAAAATAAGAGGGTACGTAGATAGATATAAAGACGGCGAAAGACTTGTAAATGAAGCTAAAAAAGGCTTTATAAGGCTGATTCCGGGGGAACTTGGAACAGATGGATTTTTTGTTTCAGAATATATGAGGGAAGAATAATTTGACAGAAGGAAGAAAAGATATTGTAAGCCTTGATTTTAGTGAGCTTCAGTCTCTAATTACGGAGCTTGGAGAACCCAAATTCAGGGCGAAGCAGGTGTATGAGTGGATACATAAAAAGCTGGTAAAAAGCTATGACGAGATGACCAATGTTCCACTTAAACTAAGGAATAAACTTGAGGAAAGACTGCCATTTACTGAGATTACAGAGGTGGCTAGAAAAGACTCAGCATCAGGAGATACATCCAAGTTTGTCTTTAAGCTATATGACGGCTATGTGATTGAAAGCGTACTTATGAAGTACAGATATGGCAATTCAGTCTGTATTTCGTCACAGGTAGGTTGCAGGATGGGCTGCACCTTCTGCGCTTCTACCCTCTTAGGACTGTCCAGGCAGCTTGCACCATCTGAGATGCTCTCACAGATTTATACCATTCAGAGAGAAACAGGCGAAAGAGTGAGTAATATAGTTGTGATGGGTACAGGAGAGCCTCTTGATAACTTTGACAACCTGCTTAAGTTTTTGGAGATGATTACGGATGAGAATGGTCTTAATATTAGCCAGAGGAATATTACAGTTTCCACCTGTGGACTTGTCCCCAATATAAAGAAGCTTGCAGACAAAAATCTTGCTATTACTCTTGCGATTTCCCTGCATGCGCCTACGGATGAAGACAGAAGAAGGATAATGCCTATAGCGAACAAATACACGATTAAAGAGATACTTGAGGCTACAGACTATTATTTTGATAAGACCGGAAGGAGGATATCTTACGAATACAGCCTGATAGACGGTGAAAATGATACTCCGGAAAATGCAGAGAAGCTGGCGGCGCTTCTTAAGGGAAAGAACTGCCACGTAAACCTCATACCTATTAACCCTATAAAGGAAAGGGCTTACAAGAGTTCAACTCTAGGGGGAGTGCTTAGATTTAAGAAGATACTTGAAAATAAAGGAATAAATGCTACTATTAGAGAGGAGATGGGACAGGATATAGATGCAGCCTGTGGACAGCTTCGAAAAGAATATATGGAGAATGAGAATAAGTAAGCTGTAATTGCTGTGGGGAAGAAAGGAGTTTAGTTGCAGCATTACTTTATTATACGGTGAAGGCATAATTGTCTTGTGAGTATAGAAGGGAGACACATAGATGAAAACATTTTCTGAATCCAGAGCCGGAAAAAACAGAAGTGTTAATCAGGACAGTTTACTATGTGAAGAAGGGGCAGTCGGTGAACTTTCCAATCTGTTCATAGTGGCAGATGGGATGGGAGGTTACAATGGGGGTGACTTTGCTTCAAGATTCTGTGTAGACAGCGTAAAAGATTACATTCTGAAGAATAACGGGGGTTCGATAATATCCACTATAAGGTCAGCTATAACGGCGGCTAATGAGGGGATAAGGGAAAAGACCAAAGCAAACGAAGAGCTAAAGGGTTGTGGTACTACGATTGTACTGGCTACCATTAAGGACGACATTTTATACATTGCAAATGTTGGTGATTCAAGGCTCTATGTGATTCAAAACGGGGCTTTGTCTCAGATAACCGAGGATCATTCGGTAGTTGAAGAGATGATAAAGAGTGGGTTAATAAAGAAAGAAGAAGCAAGGTTTAACCCACATAAGAATAAGGTCACCAGAGCGCTTGGAGTTGAGCCTGACCTCGAGGTAGACTTCTTTGAGGTAAAGCTAACAAAGGGAGACCGGATTTTCTTATGCTCAGACGGTGTTTCCAATATGATGGATGAGAGGACGTTGGAGGAAATAGCGGGAGCTGACAAAGAATTATCGGAAATTTGCAAAAAACTAATAGAAACTGCTGTAAACAATGGCGGAAAAGACGACGCAACAGTAGTAATGATAGAGGTGTAAAAATATGTTAAACAAAGGTAGATTAATCGGAGAACGTTATGAAATTATCAGTCTGGTCGGTTCAGGCGGAATGGCTGATGTGTACAAAGCAATGGATACCAGGCTTGGCAGACAGGTAGCCATAAAGGTGCTTAAAGAGGAGTATAGCTCTGATAAGAACTTTGTGTCTAAGTTTAGGGCAGAGGCTCAGGCTGCTGCGGTGCTGTCACATCCTAACATAGTAAATGTCTATGACGTAGGAGAAGATGAGGGCCTTCACTATATCGTAATGGAGCTTGTTGAGGGTATAACACTTAAGAAGTTTATTGAAAGAAAGGGCAAGCTTGAGCTAAAAGAGGCTGTGGGCATTGCCATTCAGATAGCACAGGGCATGGAGGCAGCGCATGCCAACCATATCATACACAGGGATATCAAGCCTCAGAACATTATTATCTCAAAGGAAGGCAAGGTAAAGGTCACAGACTTTGGTATAGCCAAGGCTGCTACCTCCAACACGATAGCTGCAGGACAGGCAGTAGGCTCGGTTCACTACATCTCTCCTGAGCAGGCAAGAGGTGGATATTCAGATGAAAAGAGTGATATATATTCACTTGGAGTTACCCTTTATGAAATGATATCCGGCAAGATGCCTTTTGCCGCAGATAATACTGTATCAGTAGCTCTTTTACATATCAATGAAGAGGCTGTGCCTCTTAGAGAGCTTGATCCTGAGGTACCTGTAAGCATAGAAAAGATTGTTCAAAAATGTATGCAGAAGAAGCCTGAGCGCAGATATCTCACAGCTACAGAGCTAATTGCCGACCTCAAGAAGGCAATTGCTGAACCGGAAGGAGATTATGTCAACTTTTCTCAGGCGGCAGTTACTGATTCTCCTACTATAAACATATCAGGAGAGGAGCTTGAGACCATTAAAAAGGGCAGATATAATAACACTAACAGGGCAGGTGAACCTGTCAAAAAGCGTGAACCACGCAATATCCGTGAACTTCCTGAGGATGATGAGGAGACCATTGACCCTAAGATGGAAAAGCTCATCCTTTTTGGAGGAATTGCGGCTATTGTGATACTTGCTATCGTGGTTATAGTACTTTTGGTAAAGGGATTCAACCTCTTTGGGGGTAAAGGTGGAGATTCATCGCTTATTTCTAACAGCCAAAGCCAGGCGGCATCACCTTCGTCAATAGCTTCTGAGACTGCATCAAAATCAGCAGTTATAACAGTTCCTGCACTTAAGGGACGTACACGTGCTGAGGCAATTTCCATCCTTTCAGATGCGGGTATTACTAACTACAAGTTTGAATCTGAGAGCTCAAGGGAATTTGAAAAAGAAACAGTCATGGATGTAAAGCCTGCTGAAGGGTCTGAGATTAAGAAGGATGACGAAGTTATTATCACAGTCAGCAAGGGTGAGGATACAAGCAGTGTTCCTGATATAAGAAATGCTACCAAGGACAGTGCAATAGCTACTCTTGAAGGCTTGAAATTTGTGGTTAAAGTAGAAGAGAAGGCAAGCGATACAGTTGATGAAGGAAGCGTTATAGATACGATTCCTGCTATAGGTTCAGCTGCCAAAGAGGGTGATACTATCACAATCCTGGTTAGTACCGGACCTGAAAATAAGCAGACTCTTGTACCTAATGTGGTTGGAAAGACCGAGGAAGAGGCAACTACTACACTTAGCAATTCTGGATTTAAGGCTTCTATAGCGTATAAGGAAGATGACAGCGTCAAAAAGGGACTTGTTATAAGCCAGAGTATACCAGGTGGCAATGAGGCACAGTCCGGAAGCACCATTACACTTAGTATAAGCAAGGGACCTAAGCCTGTATCTTATACTTATTCAGCTTCGCTTACCATAGATGAGAATCCTTTTGCTGAAAGCGGAGAGAGTGGAGACATCGAAGTAAGGATGGATCAGGATGGAAAGACATCCACAGTCTACTCAGGAACACTTAGCTATGACGACTTCCCGCTTCGTATCGAGGATATAATCGGTTCAAGTGACAGTGAAGCAGTCTGCTACCTCATTGTAAATGGTGAGGTATATGATGGCAAGGTATGGCGTATCAAGAATTGGAGTAAGGCTGCGAACTAATGGAAGGCAGAATAATAAAAGCAATTGCGGGATTCTACTACGTACATAATGGAGAAGAAGCCTATGAATGCAGGGCTAGAGGAATATTTAGGAATAAGGGTATCAAGCCGCTGGTGGGAGACATTGTGGAGATTGAAGTCTTGTCTGATGAGGATAAGAAGGGTAATCTCATAGAGATAAAGGAGAGAAAGTCTTTTCTTATCCGTCCTGCCGTGGCTAACCCTGACCAGGCCCTTATAGTATTTGCAGGGGCTAAGCCTGCACCCAACCTCAATCTTCTTGACAAATTTCTGACGATGATGGAGATAAAGAGGATTCCTGTTGCCATTGCAATAAGCAAGAGTGACCTTGCAGATGAGGCTAAGCTATCAGAACTTAGAGAGATTTACTCTCCTCACTATAAGGTGATTGAAATAAGTGTAAAAGAAGAGCTGGGGCTTGATGAGGTAAAGGATTACCTTATGGGCAAGTTTACAGTGCTTGCAGGGCCTTCAGGAGTGGGCAAGTCCACGCTTACCAACTACCTTGTGCCTGAGGCCAATATGGAGACAGGGGAAATCAGCAGGAAGATAGAGCGTGGCAAGCAGACCACAAGACATGCAGAACTCTTTTACATAGGAGAGGGTGGTTATATCTGTGACACACCGGGCTTTGGGAGCCTTGAACTCTTTGACATAGATAAGAGGGAGCTTAAGGACTATTTTCCTGACTTTGAAGACTATGTAAAGGACTGTAAGTTTAACGGCTGTATCCACATAGGAGAAAGAGACTGCGGTGTGAAAACAGCTCTCTCTGAAGGAAAGATATCAGAAAGCAGATATAAGAACTACAAGTTGATTTATGAGGAATTATCAAACAAGAGGGGATACTAATATGGAATACATACTTTCACCTTCAATACTCGCGGCAGACTTTGGTGAGCTTGCCGGGCAGGTAAAGCTTACAGAGGAAAACGGAGCAAAATACCTCCACCTTGATGTGATGGATGGAAGCTTTGTGCCAAGCATATCATTTGGAATGCCTGTGATAAAGAGCCTTAGAAAATACAGTAATCAGGTATTTGATGTACATCTTATGATAGAGAGTCCTGAAAGATATCTTGAGGACTTTAAGGCGGCAGGGGCTGATATTATTACAGTGCATGCGGAGGCCACAAAGCACTTGCACAGGACAGTAACCAAGATAAAGGAACTGGGCCTTAAAGCGGGAGTGTCTATAAATCCCGCCACGCCTCTTTCTGCTATAGAGCTTGTACTTTCTGAAGTGGATATGGTGCTTATAATGAGTGTAAACCCGGGCTTTGGAGGGCAGAAGTTCATACCTTTTACCATAGACAAGATAAAGAAGCTAAGAGAAATGGCCCCTGATGTAGACATCGAAGTTGACGGTGGAGTAAATCAGGATAACATAGGAGAGCTTGTAAGAGCCGGAGCCAATGTAGTGGTTGCAGGAACTGCTGTGTTTGGTGGAGATATAGCTGTAAATACCAAGAAGATGATTGAGAGGATGTATGAAGAAGGTACTCATTGTAACAGGGGGACGAACTGAAACTGACTTTGTTAGAGAAGTATATGAAGAGTATGAGCCTGATGTTGTTATAGCCGCAGACAGAGGGATGATGGTGGCAAAGGAGATAGGGATAATCCCTGACTATGTAGTGGGTGACTTTGACAGTGGAGATGGAGAGGTGGTTAACTACTTCAAGTCTCTTTTTGAAACTCATGGTAAGCCTATTGTTAAGGCATTTAACCCTGAAAAAGATGAGACAGACACCGAACTAGCCATATCCTTATCACTTACTCTTAATCCTAAGGACATAGTCATCCTTGGAGCTACAGGGACGAGACTTGACCATACCTTAGCCAATATTGAGCTTTTGTACAAGACTTTGGCAGGTGGAGTAAGGGCAAGAATAATGGATGAACACAATGTAATAAGTATTCATGATAAAGAGATTAGCTTAAAGAAAGCTGAAGCTTTTGGAGGGTATTTTTCTCTGATTCCTTTTACTGAAACTGTGAAGGGACTAAGCATCAGAGGAGCCAAATATGAACTCGAGAACTTTATTCTTAGCTCAGGTAGCAGTCTTGGAGTGAGCAATGAATTTGAGAAAGATAGGGTTAAAATTAGCTTTGTATCTGGCATATTGATTCTCTTTCAGACTGATGACAAGAGGCTTGTAGTTAAGGGAAAGATGTAAAACGGGGGTATTATGAAGAGGGATTTACAAGATATGATTCACGAGCTCACCTACTATCTTGAGCTCATAATAGCTATAATTATGAGTATAATTATAGCCGTAATGACATTTAAGCTTTTGGCTGTAGCAGTTCCTGACTTTTTTGTAGGAGAGAAAATAGAACTGGGCTTTTTCCTTGAAAAAGCAATGATGTTAGCGATTGGCCTTGAGTTCGTAAAGATGCTTTGTAAGCATACTCCGAGTACAATCATTGATGTACTTCTCTTTGCCATAGCTAGGCAGATGATAGTTGAGCACACTACTCCTCTTGAAAATCTAATTACTATAGTGGCTTTGGCAGCCCTGTTTGCTACAAGGAAATACCTTCTCTGTCATTTTGATGAGACTGAAAAACGAGTGTACAGAGGAAGTCAGAAGACAAAGATTACCAACCACATGGCAAGAATAAATATTCCTATCGAAGAGGGGGATACTCTTGCAAAGGTGGTTACGACTGTGCTTAACAGGGAAGAGAGAACCATAGCCATTGGTGCCTGTGTATGGTACAATGATTTTGCCCTAAGGATAGACAGCATGAATGGTGACAAGGTAACCAGAGTAGAAGTAATTAAGTCAGTGTAAAGGAAGAAAAATGAATATTCTTGATAATTTAAATCCGGAACAGATGAAAGCAGTGGTACATGAAAATGGTCCACTGCTCATTTTAGCAGGTGCAGGCTCAGGTAAAACCAGAGTGCTTACCAGGCGTATAGCCTATCTTATAAAAGAACATGGGGTAAATCCCTGGAATATACTTGCACTTACATTTACCAATAAGGCTGCAAAGGAAATGCGTGAAAGGGTGGATTCACTTATAGAAGAGGGTGCAGAGAATATATGGGTATCAACCTTTCATTCAGCCTGTGTGAAGATACTTAGAAGATTTATAGACAAGATTGGCTATGACAGAAATTTTAATATTTATGATACCGATGATACCAAGGCTGTAGTAAAGCAGGTATTAAAATCTCTCAATATCGACAATAAGAAATTTCCTGAAAAGACCTGTCTGAATATCATTTCAAATGCTAAAAATGAATTTATAGATGCGGAAGAATTTGCTGCCAATGCAAGCTATTCTGACAATGTCTATGCGAGGGTGTATATAGAGTATGAAAAGCGTATGAAGAATAACAATGCCCTTGACTTTGACGATATACTGGTAAAGACTGTGGAGCTCTTTATACAGGATAAGGATACCCTAGACTATTACAGGAGGAGATTTCGCTATATTCTGGTTGACGAGTATCAGGATACCAATGTGGTTCAGTTTAAGCTCTTAAAGCTCCTTGCAGCCCACGAGAATGAGAGGGGTGAAATAGAGAACAACCTCTGTGTAGTTGGAGATGATGACCAGTCCATATATAAGTTTAGAGGAGCTGATATAAGGAATATACTTAACTTTGAGAAGATATATCCTGGGGCTTTGGTTATAAAGCTTGAGGAGAATTACCGCTCAACAGGCAATATACTTGAGGCTGCAAACGGTGTCATAAGCAACAATTCAGAGCGTAAAGATAAGAGACTGTGGACGAGTAAAGAGAGCGGCGCTTCCATCTCTTATAAGACCTATGATACAGGGGACAGAGAGGCAGACGGAGTGGCCAATATAGTAATGAGGACTGTAAGTGAGGGAAAGGCAGCTTATTCAGACATTGCTGTACTTTATAGAACCAACGCCCAGTCCCGTGCCATAGAAGAGAAGTTTGTATACAATAATATACCTTATAAGCTATATGGAGGAACCAACTTCTATAGCAGAAAAGAAATCAAGGATATACTGGCCTACCTTAAGGCTATAAACAATGTCACGGATGATACTCAGGTAAGAAGAATATTAAATGTGCCTAAAAGAGGGATAGGAAGTACTACAGAAGAGAAAATAGCAGAATATGCAATAGACAAAGAAATCTCATTTTTTGAGGCCTGTATGAGGGTACAAAGCATACCGGGACTTAGCAGGGCTGTAGCCAAGGTGGAGAAGTTCGTAGCCTTTATAGAGGCAAAGGTAAGGGAGTTTAGGCACTGTAAGAGCCTTAAGGAAGAGCTTGAGACTCTGATTGAAGAGATAGGCTATGTGGAAGAGTTAAAGCTTGAAGGAACTGATGAGGCAAAAGGCAGAATCGACAACATAGATGAGCTTATCAACAAGATTGCAGTATATGAAATAGGTCTCAATGACTCCGACGAGAATAGGCTTTCGGGCTTCCTTACAGAGGTATCTCTTTTAACGGATGCTGACAACAAGGACAGCGAAAACGAGAATATGGACAAGGTCACTCTTATGACACTTCACTCGGCTAAGGGCCTTGAGTTTAAGGTGGTTTTCATAGTGGGCATGGAGGAAGGATTATTTCCGAGCAAAATGTGCATTTACTCAGGTGATGAGAGTGAACTTGAAGAGGAGAGAAGACTCTGCTATGTGGGTATAACCAGAGCTATGGAGAAGCTTTACCTCTCAAATGCAGCCTCCAGAATGTTAAGAGGGGATATACAGTGGAACCCTCCATCAAGATTCATAGGAGAAATTCCTGAACATCTCTTATCAACAGGTGGTGACATTAGCCGTACAAGAAGCTTGAGAAATGAAAGTCTCTATGCAGGAAGCGGCAGCAGGTATTTAGAGAGAAATACCGTATCATTTACCCCTTCAAAGGATAAAAGAAATCTCTTTTCGGGAAATCCATATATCAATAAGGGATTTGGCAGTGAGTCTAAGACCTCTGACAAGGTTGGCGAGGGAGACAGGGTAAGCCACGCTAAGTTTGGAGAAGGAGAAGTCCTTGAACTAAATAAGGAAAATGATGTGGTGACGGTGAGCTTTGATAAAGAAAGCTTTGGCATCAGGAAACTGAAGCTTAGCATGGCAGGTCTTAAAAAAATTAACTGACAATAGTATTATTTTAAAAAATATGCTATACTGATATTATCATAAAGAAAAGGAGCAATATTATGGATAAGAAAATTGAAGAACTATTAAACACAGTGAAGCTTAATGCTCTCATTCACCCTGCAAAGGATGAAGAGACAAAAAAGGACAACCCTTATGTAGTTGCTCTTGTTATTGTAGGTGCCGTAGCGCTTATCGCAGCTATAGCATACGCAGTATATTACTTCTTTGTTCCGGACAAGCTTGTAGATTTTGAAGATGATTTTGATGATGTTTATGGGGATGAAATCTTCGATGAGCATGAAGCAGAAGCAGAAAAGGAAGAGAAGGAGAACGCTGCTAACTAAAGGGCAATGAACAAAAAAGACAAGAAGGAATTCATTGAGGAAGTAGCGAGTAGGATAAGGTCTCTAGATTATATAAAGATTGAGGATATACCGGAGATTGACCTTTATATGGACCAGGTTATTAAGTTTATGGATGACCATTTTGCATCGCTTAAAAGATATGACGGTGACAAGATGCTTACCAAGGCCATGATTAATAACTACACCAAAAACAAGCTGCTTCCTTCCCCTGATAAGAAAAAATATGGCACGGACCATATGCTGCTTCTGATTTTCATTTATTATTTTAAGAATGTATTGTCCATTAAGGATATCAATAGCATTCTTACACCACTTACCGAGAATTTCTTTTCAAAGCAGGATAAAGATGTCTCGTTAAGTGATATTTATGATGAGGTTTTTGAGGTTTGCAAAGGTGCTACAACCGATATTTCGAGGTCGGTACTAAAGACATTTGATAGGGCGAAGGATAGCTTTGAGGATGAAGAAGATGAAGAGAAGAGAAGGTATCTCACCAACTTCGCTTTCATTGCTTCGCTTTGTTTTGATGTGCATGTTAAGAAAACTATTGTTGAAAATATGATAGATAGAGGATTATTAGATTTTAAGGACGGTGCAAATAACGGAAGTAAAAAGGATAGACGATGAGCAAAACTCTTAAGATTTGCATTAGAGTATGTGTTACTATAATAATTATTCTGATGTTGGCTGTACTGGGACTGCTCGCTGTACTTACAATTACCGAGTACAAGCCAGGCAACATAGAGAAGCTCTCCTTAAAGGGACAGGCTTTTGATGAGGCAGGTCTTGCTAAAGAGATTAAGCTCCTTAGCTGGAATGTAGGATACTGTAACCTTGGTGCTACTGCCGACTTTTTTATGGATGGCGGCACAAAGGTGGTAAGCCAGACTAAGGAAGAGATGAATGTAAACGTCAACAAGATAACACAAGAATTAAGAGATGAAGACGCTGATATTACCTTACTTCAGGAAGTAGATAGAAAGTCATACCGAAGCTACAATGTAGATGAAGAAGATGTTATTTTAGGTATGTTTCCGGATAGGCTGTCTTCGTTTGCATATAACCACAAGACATTATTTATACCTTACCCTATTCCGCCGCTTAGGAATGTAGCAGCAGGACTTATGTCACTTAGTGGGCTTAAGGTTGAAAGTGCGGAGAGGATAAGTCTGCCTAGTCCGTTTAAGTGGCCTGAAAGTACCTGTAATCTCAAAAGATGCCTTCTCATTGAGCGGCTTCCTATAAGCGGAAGTGATAAAAAGCTGGTTGTCATCAATCTTCATCTTGAAGCCTATGATGATGGGACCGGTAGGGAGGCTCAGAACAAGTATCTTATTGAGACTATGAAAAAAGAGTATGAGGCTGGCAACTATGTAGTAGCCGGTGGGGACTTCAATCAGACATTTTCAGGAGTAGATGTAGGCAAGTACGAAGTAGGTGCCACAGGAGTATGGAAACCGGGCTTGTTTGATACGAAAGAGCTAATAGATGACTTTAGTCCTTATATGGATGCCTCCACACCAACCTGTCGTTCTCTTGACAGAGCCTATGATAAAAATGACAAGAATTTCCAGTTTTATGTAATAGACGGCTTCATTGTTTCTAAAAACGTGGAGGTCATATCTCATAAAACATTGAGGCTTGGTTTTGAGAATTCAGACCATAACCCTGTGGAAATGGTAATAAAGTTAAAGTGATATCACAAGGCAAGGATGATAGTAGATGCAAAAACCTCCCTGAGGGATCGCACTGCGGCGGATATGTAGATGTCGCTCACGCGACCCGCCGCAGGCGGTGAATCCTGCGAAGCAGGATTCTTTCTCATTATCTTACGATATCTCCATAGCACTCAGGTCTTCTGTCTCTCATAAGGCCCCATTCAAGCCTTGCAGCATTTATTTCATCTAGGTCAAAGCTGTGTACAAGCACAGTTTCGCTTGTTCTATCGGCACTTTCTACCAGCTCTCCCGTCATATCTGTAATAAAAGATGAACCATAGAAGGTAAGGGATGAGGTCTGATTGTTGTTAGCCTCACAAGGGATAACGTTTTCTGTGCCTATCCTGTTGGCCGCGGCCACAGGGATGATATTGGCAGCAGAATGTCCCTGCATGGTTCTCCTCCAGTGCCCACAGCTGTCTGTATTAAGCACAGGCTCAGAGCCGATTGCAGTAGGATAGAGGATGATTTCTGCTCCGTTTATAGTAAGGCTTCTTGCGGTTTCAGGGAACCACTGGTCCCAGCATATTCCTACACCAACCCTGCCTACTGAGGTATCAAAGACCTTAAAGCCGGTGTTTCCCGGTGTAAAATAGAATTTTTCCTGATAGAAGTGGTCATCAGGTATATGGGTTTTTCTATATATACCAAGAAAGTTTCCACTATCGAGCATGGCAACTGTGTTGTAGAGAACATTGCCGTCTTTTTCGTATATGCTTATAGGGAGTACTGTTCCGGTTTTTTTACTTACTGTGAGGAAATGCTTTACAGCCTCATTTTCCATTACAGGTTTTGCGAATTCATAGTAGTCGTATCTTCTCTCCTGACAGAAGTATTGCCTTTCAAAGAGTTCAGGCAGGAGGATGAGTTTAGCACCCTTACTAACTGCTTCCATTACCAGATTTTCAGCTTTTTTAATACTCTCTGCCGGATTTACTGAGCAGCTCATCTGAACTGCAGCCACTGTTAGTTTTCTCATTATTTATCCTTTCTATTCTTAGCTAGAGGAACCTGTCCTGTAATGCAGTGAATGTTGCCTCCACCTACGAGTATACACCTTGATTTGATTGGCACTATGTCGTGTCCGGGGAAAAGCCCTTTAAGAATATCCACAGCTTTACCATCATTTTCATCGCCAAAGGCGGGTACAAGAACACTTCCATTTGTGATATAGAAGTTTACATAGCTTGCAGCAAGTCTCTCGCCGACACTCCTTTCTGCTTCGCCGTCTTCAAAGTCATAGCCTTTTATATCTTCCTCAGTTACCAATATAGGTTTTTTTGGTATAGGAAGCTTATGAACTCTTAACTTACGTCCTTTGGCATCGCATTCCCTCTCAAGGAGATTTAAGTCTGCAAGGCTCATCTCATACTGTGGGTCTTTTTCATCATCTGTCCAGGCAAGAACTACTTCGCAAGGCTTTACAAAGGCACAGACATTATCAACGTGTTCATTGGTTTCATCGTTATATATGCCGTATGGAAGCCAGATTATCTTCTTTGCTCCAAGATAGGTAAGAAGGACATTTTCTATCTCTGATTTAGTAAGCCTAGGATTCCTGCCCTTACTTAGTAGACAGGACTCAGTTACAAGGATGGTACCCTCACCGTCTGAGTGTATGGAACCACCCTCCAGTACAAAGCCTTTATTATGTAAGTCATAATAATCATAATTGTATTTTTTGCAAAATGAGGATGCAAGGGCATCATCATGATCATAGTTAGGAAAAAGCCCGTCTACATCACCGCCCCAGGCATTAAACACCCAGTCAACTCCTCTTACCTCTGAATCGTTTATAACAAAGGTAGGGGAGGTATCTCTAGCCCAGGCATCATCTGTATCTGCTATTATTACCTCGATATTTCCGCCAGGCGCAAAGTCGTCTTCATTAAAATAATCATAAAGCTCATCCCTATGCGCTTCATCACAGACTAAAAACATTTTCTCGTGTTTGATTATATTTTTTATTATCTTTGCAAATGCAGGCTTAGCTTCTCTGCCACTGTAAGGAAAGCTTCCTGCTCTTGTTGGCCACACCATAATAGTTCCAAGATGAGGCTCGTATTCACCAGGCATATAAAATCCGTCTGAAGACGGAGTAGTTGAGAGTATCATAATGTCTCCTTAGTTAAATCTAATTTCGTGATTATTGTACCATTTACAGATAATTATTACCAGCATAATTAAAAAAAATTAAATTAATAGTAGATATTTTCGATATGATTTTGTGGAATTTTAAAACTTAACTACCTAAAAACTAAAAGGGAAAATATTTATATTGTGATTTTTTTGAAAAGTTTTTATATGAAAATTAAAGGGATACTTGAATATTTAGGGGTTTCAGTGTATATTTATTAATATTGTTCGGAGGCTGGAGGTACGCGATGGAACTTAAGAAATTTGACAATAGAATATGGCTGTCATCTCCAACCATGCACGGTGAGGAGCAGGCTTTTGTAAAAGAGGCTTTTGACACAAACTGGGTTACAACCATAGGCAAAAACATCGATGAACTTGAAAGCGGAGTCTGTAGATACCTGGGAGGTGGACTTCACGCCGCAGCTCTTGCATCCGGGACCTCAGCACTGCATCTTGCATATAAGCTTGCGGGTGTAGGCGAAGGTGACAGGGTGTTCTGCTCAGATTTAACCTTTGATGCCACGGTAAATCCTGTGTCTTACGAAAAGGGAGAACAGGTATTTATAGATAGTGATATAGAAAGCTGGAATATGAGTCCTGTGGCGCTTAGGAAGGCTTTTGAGAAATATCCTGATACAAAATGCGTGGTTGTGGTTAACCTCTATGGGATGCCTGCTAAGCTTGACGAAATAAGAGCTATCTGCGATGAACACGGAGCTGTTCTTGTAGAAGATGCTGCTGAATCATTCGGAGCATCATACAAGGGAAGAAAGACCGGCACATTTGGACATTATAACGTAATAAGCTTCAATGGGAACAAGATAATAACCACTTCAGGTGGAGGAATGCTTATTTCTGAGGATGCAGCTTCTATAGATAAGGCAAAGTTTTTAGCTACTCAGGCGAGGGAACCATATCCTTGGTACCAGCACGAGGAACTTGGCTACAATTACAGATTGTCCAATATCCTTGCCGGCATAGGCAGGGGACAGCTTCTTCATTTGGATGAACATAGGGAAAAGAAAAAAGAGATATATGAGATTTACAAGGAAGGCTTAAAGGATCTGCCTGTGAAGATGAATCCGATACTGGAGGAAGCAGAGCCTAATTATTGGCTTTCATGCCTCATTATAGATGAAGATGCAATGGCGCCTCAGGATAGGAGCAGATTTAGACCGAATTATGTGGGAGATAAGAGCGGAGGAACCAATTCTTTTGCAATAAGGGAAGCGGGCTTTTTGGATGAAGCCTTAAGCCCTATAGAGCTTAGGAAGAAAGAAAAGTACAAGGGAGTAGACTTTAAGGACAAGCTTTATCTAAGAGAGGCTGGCAAGTCTTCTCCAGAGGAGATTAGAGATGTGCTTGCTGCTTACAATGTAGAGAGCCGTCCTATATGGAAGCCTATGCATTTACAGCCTTATTTTAGAGGCAGGGATTTCATTACGTATAAAGGAAGCATAAGAGAACTTGGTGCTGGCTTTACGGATGTAGGCTCGGATATATTTGACAGAGGACTATGTCTGCCAAGTGACATAAAGATGAGACCTGAGGAACAGGAGATCGTAATAGAAATAATCAAGAGCTGTTTTGACTAGAGAAATCATCCCACCCATTGATGAATTTAGGCTTGAAAAATGGGGATATTAGTAACTTTGAAACCTGAAATGAATTAGAAGAGGTGATTATTATTATTAGTTATGATGGTTTTTGGAAGGTTTTAAATGAGAGAGGGATTTCGCAGTATAAATTGATTATGCAGCATGGTGTAAGTAATTCGCAGCTTAACCACATAAGAAAGGGTGGGCATATTACCACCGCAACAATAAATAAGTTGTGTAAGCTGCTTGATTGTGAAATAGGCGACATTGTTGCCTATGTGCCTGATGGTGATGAAACCGAAGAAACAAATGAGGATAAAGGGATGCAGTAGCTGCATCCCTTTATTTAGTACTTATATCGCTTAAGCGGCTTGGACACGGAACTCTTTATTGTATCTTATAACATACTATTGAAATATGTACTTCAAAGAGTTATACTATAAGTATTGGATTTAGTGGGCATAAGGTAGTTTGCCCCCAATATTTAGTAATTATAGAAAAGGATAAAAGATGACAGAAGAAATTTGTTATATGTGCAGAAGACCTGAAAGCAAAGCAGGGAAGCTGCTGCACCTGCCACCCAATATAACTATATGCAACGACTGCCTCCAAAAGACAATCAATGCGTTTAACTCATATCCTATGGCGGATTATTTTAATATGAATGGCTTTACTCCGGATATGTTTAACGGGGTAAATGGCGGTAATGGTGCTGATGTAAATAATAATGGGTACAATAAGGATGGTGTTGTTACTACTGCTTGCGAGGATGGTGACAAACCTATAGAAGGACAGGATGGAGATAAGAAGGATGATGGAAAGCAAAGTCCTCCTGTGTTTAGCTTTGGTTTCATGCCCGATATGTTTGGCGGACAGAGCAATCTAAAAAAGAAACCCAAGAAAAAGAAGCCTAAGGCGGAAATTGACTTTAACAATATCCCTGCGCCTCATATTATCAAGGAAAAGCTTGATGAATATGTTATAGGTCAGGAGCTTGCAAAAAAGCAGATATCAGTTGCAGTATACAACCACTATAAGAGAGTAGCTGCGGAGAAGAACAGAAAAGAAGAAGATATTGAGATAGAGAAGTCCAATATGCTTATGATAGGACCAACCGGAAGTGGTAAGACCTACTTAGTAAGGAATCTTGCAAGGCTATTACAGGTGCCTATAGCCATAACTGATGCTACTACTCTTACGGAAGCAGGCTACATCGGAGATGATGTGGAGAGCGTACTAAGTAAGCTTCTTGCTGATGCTGACAATGATGTGGAGGCTGCAGAGCATGGAATCGTGTTTATCGATGAGATAGATAAGATAGCTAAGAAAAAGAATACGCACAGCAGGGATGTAAGTGGAGAAGCCGTGCAGCAGGGACTATTAAAGCTCCTTGAGGGTTCTGAGGTAGAGATACCTGTGGGCGCAACAAGTAAAAATGCAATGGTTCCTATGGCAACAATCAATACAAGAAATATACTTTTTATTTGCGGTGGAGCCTTTCCCGATCTTAGCGATATAGTAAAGGCAAGGTTAAATAAGCAGGCGGCCATTGGCTTTAAGGCTGACCTAAAGGATAAGTATGACAAAGAGGAAAATATCTTAAGCAAGGTGACTACGGATGACCTAAGGAAGTATGGTATGATACCTGAGTTCCTTGGAAGACTTCCTATTGTATTTGCAGTGGATGAGCTGAATAAGGATATGCTTATCAGAGTGCTGTCAGAACCAAAGAATGCTATACTTAAGCAGTATGAAAAGCTTCTTGAACTGGATGAGGTTAAGCTTGAATTTTCTGAAGATGCCAAAGAGATTATAGCTGAAAGGGCACTTGAGAGAAAGACAGGAGCGAGAGCGCTTAGAGCCATTATAGAAGAGTTTATGCTTGACATTATGTATGAAATACCAAAGGACAACAATATAGGCAAGGTTACTATAACAAGGGACTATATCGAAGGAAAGGGAAGTCCTGTTATAGAGGTTAGGACTTAATTAATCCATTAAATCTGAAAAAAGTTTTAAAAATGTTTGATTTTTGGCAAAATGTAACCGAAATGTAACCGCAATTGCTTATAATAGGGGAATAGGCAGAGGAGGTATTTATGAGCGGCGTAGGCACCAAGAGAATTCATTTTTCCGAAGAATTTAGAACAAGCATAATAGCTATTGACGAGTATAACAGCGTTGATTTTTGTGGAAAACTTTACAATCCTTTCCTTAAGCAAAGTGTAGAGGTTAAAAGTTTTCATCATCTTATAAAAGAAATTGATACACTTATGGATGAAATAGGGTGTCCAATGAGTGGAATGGAGAAAAGAAGCTTCAAGAAAAGAACTCAGTCCGACGAGAGGGAAACCCATATATCTGAAAAGGAGCAGGTTCCAAGAGGAAAGGCTGCGACATTTGCTATTAGAATTCAGTACAGAAATAACGCAAGCTGGCAGGGAACTATCAAGTGGATTGAAGGAGAGGCAGAAGAGTGCTTTAGAAGCATGTTAGAGCTTTTTTGGCTTCTTGACAGTGCACTTGGGAGGGATTAGATGTTGTTAAAAGTAATGTCTTGTAATTTGTAAAATTATGTGATATACTCATAGAGTTGTTTATATTAATAGATTGGCAAAATCCAATCAACAAAGTGAGGAAGGTGAATAATATGAGAGAAGGTATCCATCCAGAATACCATGAGTGTAAGGTAACATGCAACTGTGGAAACGAGTTCACTACAGGTTCAACAAAGGAGTCTATCCACGTTGAAGTTTGTTCAAAGTGCCATCCGTTCTACACAGGTCAGCAGAGAACTGCAGCTGCCCGTGGAGCTATTGATAAGTTCAATCGTAGGTACGGAATTAAGCAGGACTAATAAAAACAGAATAAGAACGAGACTGTCGCAGAGACGAAGGCGTCAACATAACATACTGTTATGGAAGGACGGAATCACAAATGCGATGGTCTTATTTTTTTAGGAGGAAGTATGAAGGGTTCGGGGATGAGCGGATTAGCTGTTCTTGAAGGCATATTGGTAAAGAACAGAAGCAAATATGCACTTGCAGTCCGTAAGCCTGATGATGATATTGAGGTTCTGACCGGTAGGGTTGATGACATAACAGAGAAAAATACTGCCTTGTCACTGCCTTTTATTAGAGGGATAGTAAACTTTGTGGAGATGATATGCCTGATAATCAAAAATTTTTCGGTATCTGAGAAATTCTATGACAAAGAAGAAGGCGGAAAGATTGACAGTAGGGAGACTAATGAGCTTTTAACAGTTATTGCGGTTATTTCGCTTGCCATAGGACTTTTCTTTGCACTGCCTTACGGCATTTCACTTTCGTTTTATAATGTCATAAACTCAGATATTGCCCTTACCTTTATCGAGGGCATAATGAGGCTTGTGCTTTTGGCATTATATATATTTGGAATATCAATGCTTCCGGAGATTAAAAGGGTGTACATGTATCTGGGAGCATTGCATAAAGCAATGAACTGTGTAGATAAGGGGCTTCCTCTTACAGTCAGCAATGTAAAGAAAATGAACAGAAGAAACTATATGTGTGCCGCTACATTTTTGGCGGTAGTCATAGCACTTAGCATACTTGTTTTTATGTTCGTAAGAATAGATAATATTATGCTTAGAATAGTAATTAGGCTTCTCACAGTACCCGTTATAGCAGGTCTTACTTATGAAATTATGGAGATAACAGCAAGGGGGAAAAATAGTCTGGCAGATATCCTTAACCTGCCTGCTATGCTCATCCAGAGCGTGATTACAGCTGAGCCTGAAGATGAGATGATAGAAGTAGCCATTGAATCAGTGGCGGTTGTTGCTGAGGGTAAAGAGGTTGTAAAAGAGGAAGAAGCGGAAATAAACGGAGATATTTATAAGCCTTCAAGGACTGCTAAGTCAGGGATAAAGAGAGTAAGCAGAGAGATGGCACAGAAAGTAGATAAGGCTTACGAGACGAAGAGGAATAAGAAGAGTGCCGTCGTGCCTCAAAAAGAAGGAAGCAAAACTGTAGGCAAAGTAAAGCCTGAAAAGAAAAACGATACTGGAATTAGCCTTGCTGAAAGGGCAAAGCAGTCACTAGATGTTAAAGAAGGAGTTAAGACAGTAAAAATATCTGAGGATGATGATGATGAAATACTAAATGCCTTAAACCATTTTTTCAATAACAAGAAGGAAGAGGAAAAAAAGCGTGGAAAGAGGAAAAATGGATAAAGTGGAATATAGCCTAAAAGGGCTTCTTGCAGACGGTACTAAAATGCTTACACAAGCGGGAATAGATGAGGCAGAACTTGATGCCAGATATATATTAGAGCATATTACCGGTCTTAACAGTGCACAGTATTTCATACATTCAGAAGATATAATAGAGAAAGATAAGGCAGAGGAATTCTTTAGGCTTATAGAAAGAAGGAGCAAAAGAATCCCTCTTTCTTACGTGATTGGGACAAGAGATTTCTTCGGACTTACCTTTAAGGTAGATGAAAATGTACTGATACCCGAGCAGGAAACTGAGATTTTGGTGGAAGAGGTAAGAAAGCATTCTGAAGGGAAATCCGTGCTTGATATGTGTACAGGGTCAGGCTGTATAGCAATATCTATAGCATTATTTGGTAAGCCCTCTAAGGTGGCAGCCTCTGATATTTCTGAAAAAGCCCTTGAAGTGGCAAGAGAAAATGCTAAGAGCCTTAAGGCGGGTGAGATTAGTTTTATACAGGGAGATATGTTTGAAAATGTCACAGATAAGTTTGATATAATAGTATCAAACCCTCCATACATCGAAACAGGGGAAATAGATGAGCTTATGCCTGAGGTAAGGGATTATTTACCAAGACTTGCTCTTGACGGTGATGAAGACGGGTTAAAATTCTACAGAATTATCAGCAAAGAGGCTGTAAAAAAATTAAATAAAAATGGTAGAATTTTCTACGAAATAGGATATAATCAAAGTAGAGCCGTAGCCTCTATCTTACTTGAAAATGGTTTTACAGATGTAAAGATAATGAAGGATTATTCAGGCTTAGATAGGATAGTTATGGCAAAATTGGACGAAAAACTATAGGAGGCTGCCATGAAATACAGAATAGAGAGAGATTCTATGGGCGAGGTAAATGTTCCGGAGAAGGCTCTGTGGGGAGCACAGACGGAGCGTTCTCATAATAACTTTAACATAGGTACGGAGACTATGCCCCTTCCTGTAATCAGGGCATTTGCTATACTTAAGAAGGCTGCTGCAGAGGTCAATCTTGAACTTGGAAAACTCCCGCTTGACAAGTGCGAGCTTATAAGAAAGGCCTGCGATGAGATATACAAGGGAAAGCACGATAAAGAATTCCCGCTTAAGGTGTGGCAGACAGGCTCAGGCACACAGAGCAATATGAATGTTAACGAAGTAATAACCGGCAGGGGCAACATGCTTGCAGGCAAGAGGATACTTCATCCTAACGATGATGTAAATATGTCGCAGAGCTCCAATGATACCTTTCCTACAGCTATGCATATAGCAGCGGTAATGGAGATAAAAAGGGTACTCTTACCGGCCATAGAGAAACTCATACTTACATTTGAGAAGCTTGAAAAGGAAAATGATGACATAGTTAAGAGTGGAAGGACTCATCTGCAGGATGCGACTCCAATCAAGTTTTCCCAGGAAATAAGCGGCTGGAGATTTATGCTTATTAACAGTCTTGGACAGATAAAGGCTTCGATGCAGGGCATATACAAACTGGCTCTTGGCGGAACTGCTGTGGGAACAGGGATAAATGCGCCAAAGAATTTTGACAGGCAGGTGGCTAAGAAGATTGCAGAGCTTACAGGTGAGCCATTTATAACTGATGAGAATAAGTTCCACGCACTAACCTCAAAGGATGCGCTTGTTACCTGCCACGGTGCAATCAAGGGACTTGCAGCCAACATGATGAAGATAGCCAATGATGTGAGATGGCTCGCTTCAGGGCCAAGGCTTGGCCTTTGTGAGATATTCATACCTGAAAATGAACCGGGAAGCTCTATTATGCCGGGCAAGGTAAACCCAACGCAGTGCGAAGCAGTGACCATGGTGGCTGTCCAGGTAATGGGCAATGATGTGGCAGTAGGAATGGCGGCCTCTCAGGGAAACTTCGAGTTAAATGTATTTATGCCTGTGCTCATATACAACTTCTTGCAGTCTGTGAGACTTCTTGGAGATGCAATTAACTCATTTAACGACAACTGTGCTATGGGGATTAGAGCCAACCGCGAGAAAATGCGTGATAATCTACACAATTCTCTTATGCTTGTTACCTGTATTTCCCCTTATGTGGGCTATGATAATGCTGCTGCTGTCGCAAAGAAAGCATATAAGGAGGGGATTAGCCTAAAGAAGGCCTGCCTTGACTTAGGCTTTATGGATGAAGAGAGCTTCGATGAGGTATTTAAGCCTGAAGAGCTGGTATGAAATAGATAAGGAATGTAAGAAGCAATCCTGTATTAATGGGTGTTCAATACTTATGACACCCACATCACATGATAAATATGTAAAAAGGAGGAAGTTATGGATTACGGAAAGGTTTCACTTGAAAAGCATGCACAGTGGAAGGGTAAGATAGAGATAAAGGTAAGAGCGGCAGTTGACAGTGCAGAGGCACTTAGCCTTGCCTATACGCCGGGAGTAGCTACACCTTGCCTTGAGATACAAAAGGATGTAAACAAGTCATATGAGCTTACAAGAAGATGGAATACCGTTGCTGTAGTGACTGATGGGACTGCAGTTTTAGGTCTTGGTGACATTGGCCCTGAGGCAGGTATGCCTGTTATGGAAGGAAAATGTGCACTTTTTAAGGCCTTTGGAGACGTAGATGCCATACCTCTTTGTGTAAGAAGCAAGGATGTGGATGAGATAGTAAGAACTGTAGAACTGCTTGCAGGCTCATTTGGCGGGGTAAACCTTGAGGACATATCTGCTCCAAGATGTTTTGAGATAGAGGAAAGGCTTAAAAAATGTACAGACATTCCTATCTTCCATGATGACCAGCATGGAACTGCTGTGGTTACCCTTGCAGGTGTATTAAATGCGCTTAAGATTGTTGGAAAGAATATAGAAGATGTTAAAATAGTTACCTCCGGAGCGGGAGCTGCGGGTATAGCCATCATAAAGCTTTTGATGGCTATGGGACTTAAGAATGTAATAATGACTGACAGAAAAGGTGCTATTTATAAGGGAAGAGAAGATCTGAACCCTATAAAAGAAGAGATGGCAAATATAACAAATTTTAAAATGGAAAAAGGAAGTCTTGAGGAAGTGATAAAAGGTGCAGATATATTTGTTGGGGTGTCTGCTCCGGGAACTCTTACAAAAGAAATGGTAAGATCCATGGCAAAAGACGCTGTTATATTCGCCTGTGCCAACCCTATACCTGAGATATTTCCTGATGAAGCAAAAGAAGCAGGAGCAAGGGTGGTTTCCACCGGACGTTCAGATTTTCCTAACCAGGTAAACAACGTGCTTTGTTTCCCAGGCATCTTTAGAGGAGCTCTTGATGTAAGAGCGAGCGAGATAAATGATGAGATGAAGATTGCAGCGGCAAAAGCCATAGCAGGACTTGTTTCGGATGATGAATTAAATGAAGACTACATTCTTCCAAAGGCATTTGATGCCAGGGTAAAGGATGCAGTTGCCGGGGCCGTCTCTGAGGCTGCAAAGAGTACAGGGGTTGCAAGATTGTAGGCTTTACGGTTATAATACAAGGATGCAACTGTACTTATATTATTTACATTTAGGAAGGAAAATTGATGTTTGAAAGTATTGAAACCCTCGCAGGAAGGTATAAGGAAGTAACGGATGAATTAGCTTCAGGTGTGGCTGCATCTGATCCAAATAAGTTTAGGAGTCTTATGAAGGAACAGTCAGACCTACAGCCTATCGTAGAGAAATACAATGAATATAAGGCAAATAATAAGCAGATAGAGGATTGCCTCAAGATGATAGCTGAGGAGAGTGATCCTGAGCTAAAAGAACTTGCAAGAGAAGAACTTTCAGAGGCGAAGGCTTTGGTGCCTGAATTTGAAAAGGAACTCAAAGTTCTTTTGCTTCCAAAGGATAAGAACGACGATAAGAATGTAATAGTTGAAATCCGTGCAGGTACTGGCGGAGATGAGGCGGCTATATTTGCTTCAGAGCTTTACCGTATGTACTGCAAATACGCAGAGAATAACCACTGGAAGCCTGAGATATTAAGCTTCAATGAGAACGGGCTTGGAGGCTTTAAGGAAGTTACTTTTCTTATCAACGGTAAGGGAGCTTTTTCAAAGCTTAAATATGAAAGCGGAACCCATAGAGTACAGAGAGTTCCGGTGACAGAGTCTAACGGTAAGCTACAGACATCTGCAGCAACTGTTGCAATATTACCGGAGGCAGAAGAGGTTGATGTAAACATTGACCCTAATGATATCAAGTTTGATGTATTTAGGGCGTCGGGTAACGGTGGACAGTGTGTCAATACAACCGATTCAGCTGTTCGTTTGACACATATTCCTACAGGGATAGTTATATCCTGCCAGGATGAGAAGTCACAGCTTAAGAACAAAGACAAAGCAATGAAGGTACTCCGCTCAAGACTCTATGAGCTTGAGTGTGAAAAGGCACATGCCGAAGAAGCTGCCAACAGAAAGAGTCAGGTGGGAAGCGGCGACAGGTCTGAAAAGATTCGCACGTACAATTTCCCACAGGGAAGGGTTACAGACCATAGAATTAAATTTACGACACATAATATAGATGGGGTTATGGGCGGAGATTTGACAGAAATTATCGAAAATCTTATAGTAGCAGATCAGACTGAAAAACTTGCAGCAATGGGTGAAATGTAAACTATAACTTAGCAAGGGAGTGCGAAGATGATTAGTGAAAGGAAGCAGCTTATAGATAATACTTCCTCCATTACTGAATATTTAGGAAATTGGCTTTGGAATGCACTTGATTTGGAAAACACAAAACTAAATGCCGATGAAATGTTAAAGTTTCTAGGTGAAATGTGTAAGTGTGAACGAGCCTATGTATTTGAGATTGATTACAGTAATGAGACGATAAGCAATACTTATGAGTGGTGTGCAAAAGGAATTACACCACAAATTGAAATGCTTCAGAATGAAAGCATACAAATTGTTGATTTCTGGCTGGACTTATTTAGGCAGAATAAGAATGTAATTATACCTGACGTTGAGGCAATTAAGACTGATGCCCCATCTACTTATGCTGTCCTAAAGCCGCAGGATGTAAAGTCACTTGTGGCTGTTCCTATATATTTAGGCAATGATGTGGTAGGCTTCTTAGGTGTGGACAATCCTGAGAAGCTTGATGAGGATGAGACAATTCCCATACTTAAGAAAATAAGTTCACTTTTTTCATTTATAGTTAAGCACAGAAATGCCGAGAAAAAGATAACTTTTGATAAATACCATGATCCTCTTACATTAGCATATAATAGAGAAGCTTTTGAGGAGGACTTTAAGAAGCTTGACGGATGTAGGCAGTTAGGCATAGTTTCGTGTGACCTTTCTGAACTGGAAACAACTAATGATGAGCGTGGATATCAGGAAGGCAATATCTTGTTATGCCGCTTAAACGCTCTTCTTGGTGAGGTATTTGCAGGGTATAAGATATACAGGGTAACAGGTAACCGTTTTCTGGTTGTTTGTCCTAATATAGATAGTGCTTATTTTGACAAGCTGATAAAGAATCTTGAAGGTGAAATAAATAACAAACATATACCGTTAGTCTTTGGTTCTTACTGGTCTAATGAGAATCCTCTCGTGCCGGTAGAGGTAAGGGCTGTTGCGGAAAGTGTACTATACAAGAATAAAGCGATATATTTTAGTAAGCCTGATCCTGTAACGGGAAGAACCCGTGACAGGAGAATGATGAGTTTAGATAACTTTGTAGATCATTTTAATGACAGTAGAAACAGTATGTTGTATAGATTTATTGAAAACAACTACTTTAGTCTGGACGTGTTTTTCAAGGCTCTTGAGCTTGGCGACAGCCACCCCTACTTTGGTGACCTTCAGAAAAATGTCTGGTTTATTTCAGACACTATAAAGGAAAAATGGGGCTTTGAGAACAACATAGTGCATGATCTTCCTGAGGAGTGGAAGCAGTTTATAACACATAAGAAAGATCGTGAATTCTACGAAAAAGATTTTAGTGAATTTATAAAGCAGAAAAGGGACGTATATGACCTTATATACCGTGTTGTAGACAAATATGGCGAGGAGGTCTGGGTACGTTGTGCGGGATACATTAAGTGGGATAAAGAAATGGAGAAGCCACTGTTTTACAGTGGTAATGTGTCGATACTTAGCAATGCCTTTGAAACTTGTCCTATAACTAACTTCCAGAAAGAAAAAGCTGCTGTACGCGACATCAGTAGTCTGTTTTTTAAGGGAGATAAGTCTTCCTGCCTTTGCTTCCGCCTAAATGGATTTGGTGAGATTAATGAATTGAGGGGGAGGTCAATCGGTGATAACCTTATAAAGGATATTGCTACAGAGCTTCTTGCAAGCTTTGATGATAGAATCAAGTTTTACAGACTCGATGGGCTGCGCTTTATGGCGGTGATTGCAGGCAATGCCGATTATACCCTTGATGAATGCTCGAAGAAAATAAAGAAGATTATATCCGACTCTTATGCTGAGTATAACATTCCTATCCGTTATCCTTGCTCCGTGGGCATTCTCGGCGAACTAAACGCTGATATGTCAGCCATAGAGATTATTACTGATGTAATGAGTGTACTTGACATAGCAAAGCACAAGCCTGAAGAGGATATCATTTATACAGAAAAGACCATGAGTTCGCATCGTGAACAAAAGCAGATGCTGCTTGATATAAGTAAGGACGTAGCAAATGACATGAACAACTTCAGGGTTGTGATGCAGCCGATAGTGTCAGCAGAGACTCACAGACTGATAGGTGGCGAGCTTCTGCTTCGTTGGAGCTATATGGGACAGAATGTATCTCCTATGGTCTTTGTGCCTATACTTGAAGAGAATAACCTTATGTCCACTGTAGGGAAATGGGTGTTTAAGCAGGCTGCAAAGATTAGTAAGAGGATATGTGCCTACATTCCTGAATTTACTTTGGACTTCAATGTCAGCTACTACCAGATAAAGGATGAGACTTTGCTGCCATATATGAAGCAGCTTTTAGAGGACTATGAAATGGATGGCTCACGTCTTGTACTTGAACTTACGGAAACCCATTATCATGATGATCCTATTAAGCTGTTGAAGTTCATTGAAAGCTGTAAGGATATGAATATGATGATGGCAATTGATGACTTTGGAGTGGGATATTCCTCTCTTGAGATGCTCCTTAAATATCCTGCCAATATAGTAAAGCTTGACCGCTCACTTATGAAGAAGATGTCGGATTCGTCTGACAGTAAGGTCTTCATATCTACCATTGTGTCTGCCTGTCATAACTTTGATAAGATGGTATGTGTGGAAGGAGTGGAGACAGAAAAAGAGCTTAATATCGTTACCGAAGCGGGCTGTGATTCCGTACAGGGCTATTATTTCTATAAACCAATGGAAATCCCTGATGTCTACAAGCTTTTTGCGACAATTTAATAAACAAAAGCTATAATGAACCACTGATTAAGCAGATGTATTCTACATCCTGTGAGGTCGGTGGTTTTTATGTATAAAAAATATCTTTATTTAGGTGATATAAAGGCTGTTAAATGTTAATGCTCTCTAGTACGCGTAACTTCAACTAAAGATTATGACAAATATAAATATCGTTGTAATCCACTATAGATAAGGGTTTACAATGATTTATGCCATAATTTATTGGCTGAAATATTGAATTTTCAAGGTTCAACACACCATATTGGTGTGGGAAGTCTTAGTTACTAAAATAAGGATAAATATGTGCCTGTGGCAGGGTGGTTGCCTTTGTCACGGGCTTTTAAAATATTGAAAAGTCATAAAAATAAGGTGTAAAAATTATTGAAAAGTCATAGAATTTATGCAATAATACTATTGAAAAGTCATAAAATTATGGCTTAAAATGCATTGAAAAGTCAGAATGGAGATGAAAATATGTTGATTAGAAAGATTGAAAGCCTGATTAGAGAGCACCTACAAAGCACTTCTAATAAGGTTTTACTTATTGATGGAGCCAGACAGGTAGGCAAAACCTATATTATCCGTTATGTAGGAGAAGAGCTGTATAAAAATTTCATTGAGATTAACATGATTGAAGATTCGCTTAAGGATAGACTTTTTGAAAGAGTAAAAACTGTTGAGGATTTTTATTTTCAAGTCAGTATGCTAGCAGGAAATAAGATGGGACAAAAAGAAGACACTCTTATTTTTATTGATGAGATACAGGCATATCCCGCTCTACTAACCCTGCTTAAGTTCTTATCGCAGGATGGTAGGTTTACATTTATAGCAAGTGGTTCATTGTTAGGAGTTACCTTGTCGCAGACGACTTCCATACCTATGGGGAGCATAAGAAAGGTAAGAATGTTTCCGCTTGATTTTGAAGAATTTTTATATGCCAATGGATTTAATGAAATGACCATATCATTTCTGCGTAAAAAATATGAGAATGAAGAGGCACTTGATGAAGCCACTCATAATAAGATTATGGAATTATTTCGTAAATATCTACTGGTAGGAGGACTTCCGGAGGCAGTAAATTCGTATATACAAAACCCCAATATTGTGCTTGTGCGTGAGATTCAAAATGAAATTAGGGAATACTATGCCGCTGATGCTTCAAAGTATGATGAAGAAAATAAGTTAAAAATACGAAGAATATACGATATGCTTCCTTCGAATATGGAAAACAAAAAAAAGCGTATTGTGGCAAAAAACATTGAGAATAAAAAAGGAAAGACATTTAACGATTATAGTGATGAGTTCGAATACTTAATTAGCGCAGGGATTGCACTAAATGTTCAGGCTATATCAAATCCGAGCTTTCCGCTTGTGCAGTCAAGCAGTAAGAATCTGCTAAAGCTATACTTAAATGATGTAGGTATATTAACAAGTGTTCTTTATGGAAATAATATCAGAGCAGTGTTAGATGATGAAAGAAGTATAAATCTTGGCTCGGTTTATGAAACAGTAGTTGCAAGTGAGTTAATAGCACATGGATATAAGCTGTTTTACTATGATAATAGGGACAAGGGAGAAGTCGATTATCTGATTGATGATTATGACAGCCTGTCAGTGGTGCCTGTTGAGGTAAAATCAGGTAAAGACTATACCGTGCATAGTGCTTTAAGTAATTTAAAAAAAAATGAAGCTTATAATCTTAAAAAGGCGTATGTATTGTCAAATGAAAGAGAAATTATTAAAAAGGATAAGATTATATATATGCCGATTTATTATGTAATGTTTTTTGAAAATTTAGCCGGTAGAAGTAATTGGGGTGAATTGAAAAAGTAACTTCTGCATCTAGGCTTCAATATTTAAATTGAAGCTCAGACTGGAACTTACTTTTTCAAATAACAAAAATTAATTTACAGCTACAAAAATGAAGATGCAGAAAGCGGAGATAATTACTTTGTGGATATTTATCATTTTAAGGGCTGCTTTGACAAAAGCAAGATAAAGGTAAACCCTGATGAGGTAACGGATTACAGATTTGTAGATTAGGATCACCATTAGTTTGAAGTGAGTTTGAAGTTGACTTTGAAGTGAGTTTGAAGTGAATTTGAAGTTGACTTTGAAGTGACTTTGAAGTATTATTGAAGTAGTTCAAATAAAGAGGTGACGTTATGTATTTAGATGAGATAATTGGCGATGTGAAGCTTGAAGGTGACAAGTTTGAGAGCAAGGCAATCCTAAATAGAGAGGATGTTATCGGCTGGCTTAAAAGTATTGCAGGATTTGCCAATGCATCCGGAGGAGATTTTTATATTGGAGTGGAGGATAAGACCAATAAGTTGATTGGTTTTGATAGGAAGGGCGCAGATAATGAAAGGAACTACTTCAACAATCAGGTTAATGAACATTTGACACCAAGACCACAAATGAAAATATCCTTCATAGGATATAAAGTAAATGGTAAAGAACGCTTTATAATTAAGATAGCGATTGATGAATCGGCAGTTAAGCCTGTAATATTAAAATATAAAAATATCCCTTCTATTTTTATACGGCGTGATGGATTTACAAACGGTGCAACCTATGAAGAAATAATCGAAATGAGCGTTAAAAGTAAGAAAACCCAGTATGATATATTGGTTTCTGATATAAAATATGAATCAGATAAATTCTTGGATCTTCATAGGTTTTATAAAGAACATAATAAAGGTAAAGTACTAAAAGAAAAGGCGTTACAGTCACTTGGCTTTGTAAATGAGGAAGGGTACCTATTAAATGGTGCAGTCTTATTTATGGATAATTATGATGGTAAGAAAACAGAAGTACAGTGCTCAGTTTTCTCAGGATTTAATAAGGGAAGTGACAGGGTTATTACAATTAATAGGTTTAATGGCAATATTACCTCGACCATTGATTATATCATTGAATTTGTGAACCTGAGAATGAATCATAGTATGGTAAAGCTTGATAATACCCGTGTGAATATAGATTCATTTCCTTTAAGAGCTTTGTTTGAAGGTGTTATAAATGCGGTTGCCCATAGGGACTACTATTTGGATGGCACTCAAATACAGGTTGATATGTTTAAGGATCGTTTGGAAATATCTTCTCCAGGTGGATTTTATAGGGGTGAGAAGCTGGGGAAAACTTATGATTTATCAGGAATTATTTCAAAAAGAAGAAACGAGTTGATTTGTGGAGTATTGGTAGCTTGCAATGTAATGGAGGCAGCAGGCACGGGTTTTGATAAGATTGTGGAGGAGTATGCATCAGCAGATGAAAAACATAAACCATATATTTACTCAAGATCGGATCATTTTACCCTGGTTCTTCCTGATTTGACTTATGATAGAGGGATTGAAAATGATGTTGTGGAAGGTTTGAGCTTTGTACCCGTACCTGATGGAACAGACCTAGATGAAAAGGTAATAAATTTTTGTTATCTTAATGCACATAAGGTATCCGAAATAGCTGAATACCTGGGAGTAAGTGATTCAAGTTATTTTAGAAAGAGAGTTCTAGGCAATCTTGAAAAACACGGCTACCTTATGAAGAGCAAAGCTTCAAGGGCAGCATACTATAAAACGAACCCTGATATGGTTAGCGTTTAGTGAAGGTTTTTCTACCTCAAAGCCGGCAGAATGGAGGTATTATGAGAGTTAGTTATTATGCAGTTTTTAATTATGATGAATATGATAAAAGTGAAGAAAAATACGGAATATCAATTACATTTCCTGATATTCCGGAGGCAAATACTTGTGCAAGGAACTACGCTGAAGGAGCCAATATGGCACTGGATATACTGCAGCTTTGTCTGATTGATAGTGAAATAGAAGCATATCCCAAGCCGTCTTCTATAGAAAATATTAGGTTAGGCAAAAATGAGAAAGCTGTTCTTATACAATATGATACGGATAAAATTGATATTTCAAAGTTTAAATTTTTTAATGAATAAAGCAACTTAAATAATAAAGAAGTTTACGATAGCATTAGTCGTACAGTTTTTTTTCTGATCCATGAGTAAGCTCTGGCTTAAGGGAGAGACAAGCTGGAACCATCAGCATATTTTATAAAATACAACTTAAAAGTTGTATTTAAAATCTTGACTATTTAAGATGGAATATATGGATTAATCTAAGGATTATTTTGCGAGTTAATGCTTGTTTTGTGAGAATTAAGAGAAGCGAAGCTGTGGCAATCCTGTGCTATAGCGTGCCAAATACTTTTGTCCCTCATATAAACTTATAATAAGTGAACATAGGCTATAGTGGGATTTAAACCTGTGGATAAAGTGAGGAAAATGTTGAAAAAATCTCTGGAATAGGATATATTCATTTATATAGATAATGCTCATTTGATTATTTTAAAAAGTCTATTTAAATACAACTTTTATACTTTTAAAATTAAATTCCCTTGCTTTACTTAGTAGACAATATTATTATGAAAATATAGAAATGAAGAGGTGGTTCATTATGTCAAATGTTTTGGATAAGTCCGGAAATGACAGCCTAAAGTATCGTAAACTCTACAACTGGGCGCATACCCTGATTCTTAGCGGAGTGATAAAGGATGGAGAGAAGTTCCCATCGGAGCACGTGCTTGAGAAAAAGTTTGGCTATTCAAGACAGACAGTAAGGAATGCGCTAAAGCAGCTTGAACAAGAAGGACTGATTACAAGAGTAAGAGGAAGCGGCACCTTTGTTTCTTACAAAAATGCAGAAAGTGACAAGGAAAAGAAGCATATAGGACTTATTCTTAGCTACTTTTCGGATTATCTCTTCCCGCAAGTGTATGAGGGAATCAGGTCGGTTCTTGAGGAGAAAGGCTATATCATAGATGTGGCGGTTACCAAAAACAGACTCAATGATGAAGCTATCTACTTGGAAGGATTTTTAAAAGCAGGGGTATCGGGGCTTATAATAGAAGGTACCAAGTCAAGCTTTCCAAATCCCAATATAAGACTTTATAAGGAAATAGTGAAAAAGAAAATACCAACAATATTCATACATAACCACTACTCAAATCAGAATTTTAGCAGTATAGAGATGTCGGACGCGGAGGCTGGTTATGAGCTGACCAAACACCTTATAAAGAACGGACATAAGAGAATAGGAGGGATGTTCAAGTATGACGACATCCAGGGTCAGGAGAGGTATAAAGGCTTCATAGAATGTCTTTCAGACTATGGCGTCAAGTTTGATGATGACTATATCAGATGGTACTCAACTAAGGATATGGCGGAGAAACAAAGAGATAAAATATTTGCAAAAACATTTAGAAAAGCAAAAGATTGTACAGCAATGATAATGTACAATGATGAGATAGCCTACTCTTATCTGGATTTCTTAAAAGATAAGGGGGTATTAGTACCAAGGGACTTATCAATGGTTTCGTTTGATGATGCCAGGCTTGTAGAAAATGAAAGCCTTAAGATTTACTCTGCTGTGCACCCAAAGGCTGAGCTAGGGATGACTGCGGCAAAGAAATTGATAAAAATGTTAACAGACAGCCATTGGCAGAATAAAAATTACTCCCACAGATTTCCCGTTGTACTTAACGATGGTAATTCTGTAAGGGACATAATAGAAAAATAACAGGAGGGAATAATGATGGAAAAGTTATATTTTGTAGTAGGTTCACAGGATTTATACGGTGATGAGTGCCTTAAGCAGGTGGCAGATGACAGCAAAGAAATGGCAGAATTCTTAAATGAAAAGCTAAAAGGAATAGTAGAGGTAGAACTGCTTCCTACAGTTGAGACCTCAGAAACATGTATTCACAATCTCCGCAAGGTGTCAAATGATGATGACTGTGTAGGTGTAATCACCTGGATGCATACATTTTCACCTGCGAAAATGTGGATAAAAGGCTTGCAGGAGCTTAGAAAGCCTCTTCTCCACCTTCATACTCAGGCAAATGAAAAGCTTCCTTATGACAGTATAGATATGGACTTTATGAATCTCAATCAGGCTGCACACGGTGATAGAGAATATGCCTTTATTTTGGCAAGAATGGGAATCACACACGAGGTTGCAGCGGGATTTTACAAGCATTCAAATGTAATTGCTAAGATTAAACGTTTTGCAGAGGTAGCTAAGGCTATAGCATTTTCAAGGAAACTTAAAGTCGCTTCCTTTGGTAACAATATGAGAGAAGTTGCTGTTACTGACGGCGACAGGGTAGAGAGCCAGATTAAATACGGCTGGGAGTGTAATTATTACGCAATTGGTGATATAGTAGATATAGCAGCTAAGGTGTCAAAAGAAGAAATCGATGCTAAGATGAAGGAATATGCTGACAAATACACTATGGCTACCACAAACACAGAGGCTGTAAGTGAGCAGGCAAAGTATGAGATTGCCATAGAAAAGTTCTTAACAAAGAATAAGATAGGAGCATTTGCTGACACCTTCCAGGATTTACACGGGCTTAAGCAGCTTCCGGGACTTGCTGTGCAGAACCTTATGACAAAGGGCGTTGGCTTTGGTCCTGAGGGGGACTACAAGATATCAGCTATGTCAGCTATACTTATGAAGATGGCTGAGGGTAGGGAAGGTGCTACAGGCTTCATTGAAGATTACACCTACGACCTTACAGAGGGAGAAGAGCTTGAACTTGCTTCCCATATGCTTGAAGTACCACCAGCATTTGCAGCCACCAAGCCTGAAATTCAGGTTCATCCACTGGGTATAGGTGGAAAGGATGATCCTGCAAGACTTGTGTTTGACGGTGTTACAGGAGATGGAATTCAGGTAACCATGGTGGATATGGGAGATAGATTTAGAATAATCTGTGCGGATATAGAACTTGTAAAACAGCCTAAGCCAATGCCTAAGCTTCCTGTGGCAAGGATAATGTACCGCCACAAACCTAACTTTAACATCGGAACTTCCGCTTGGTGCTATGCAGGAGGTGCTCATCACTCAGTGGTATCTACAGCGCTTACAAGAGATGATATAGCTATGTTTGCAAGGCTAACAGGCACAGAACTTATTACAATAGGAGATGACACCACAGAAGCTGATTTACAGAAGTTCTTTATGAAATAAGGAGGCCGTTATGCTAAACGAGCTTAAACAAAGAGTTTACGAAGCAAATATGCTTTTGCCTAAGTACGGACTGGTTACCTTTACCTGGGGCAATGTATCTGGCATAGACAGGGAAAAGGGGCTTATGGTCATAAAGCCAAGCGGAGTTGAATATGATAAGCTAAGCCCTGAGGATATGGTTGTAGTTGACCTTGATGGAGGCAAGGTGGAGGGAGAACTTAACCCTTCCTCCGACACCAAAACCCACATTGAACTCTACAAGGCTTTTCCAAATATAGGTGGAATAGTGCATACTCATTCTCCTTATGCAGTAGGCTTTGCGCAGGCAGGTGAGGACATACCTTGCATGGGTACCACCCAGTGCGATTATTTCTATGGGAATATTCCTTGTATAAGGCATCTTACCAAGGAGGAGATAGATGAGGATTATGAGAAGAATACCGGTCTTGTGATAGTAAAGGCCTTTAATGAAAAGAATATCAATCCTGACTATGTTCCTGCCTGCATCTGTAAGAGCCACGGCCCATTTTCCTGGGGAAAGACACCTTTTGAGGCTGTGCATAACGCGGTAGTTATGGAGGAGGTAGCCAAGGTGGACATCTTTGCTAAGATAGTAAATCCTAAGGCGAAAAATGCTCCTGCTCATTACCTTGAGAAGCATTTTACAAGAAAACATGGACCAAATGCGTATTATGGACAGAATTAAGGGCAAGTAAAACTATATTATTGGTGTCTGTGCTACGGATGTATTTAGGTAGCAGTCAGTGAAACGGAGAATATATGGGAAATGAAGCGATTTGCAGTGAGAAAGCCGAGCTTATAAAACAAGGGAGGACATCCCTTGGTATAGAGTTTGGCTCAACCAGGATAAAGGCTGTACTTGTTGATTTTAGCGGAGAGGTTCTGGGTGTTGGTGTCCATGACTGGGAAAACTCCCTTATAGATGGGATATGGACTTATCCCTTAGATGAAATCCACGCAGGGCTTAAAAAATGTTACACCTCTCTTAGAAAAAATGTAGAGGAAAAGTATGGAGTTACTCTGAAAAAAATAGGCTCAATAGGCATAAGTGCCATGATGCATGGACTTATGGCATTTGATAAAGAGGGGAAGCTGCTTACACCTTTTAAGACTTGGAGAAATAGTGATACCGAGACGGCTGCTGATGAACTGACTAAGGTCTTTGATTTTAATATACCTCTTAGATGGACTATAGCCCACATTTATCAGGCAGTTCTTGATAAGAAGGACTATGTGAAAGAGCTTGACTTTGCTGTAACCCTAGCGGGATACATACATTTTAGGCTTACAGGTGAAAAAGTTATAGGTGTAGGCGATGCAGCAGGTATTTTCCCTATTGAAAATGGGAATTACAACAAAAAGATGATTAAAGACTGTGAAAAGCTCGTACTGGATAATGGTTATGGCATAAAGCTTATGGAGATTTTGCCAAAGGTGCTCACTGCAGGGGAGAATGCAGGTAGTTTGACATCTGAGGGAGCAGCATTTCTTGATGAAAGCGGAAACCTGGAGGCAGGAGTACCTCTTTGTCCGCCTGAGGGAGATGCAGGAACGGGAATGGTGGCTACTGGCTCAGTAGCAGTAGGCACTGGAAATGTATCTGCAGGCACATCCATTTTTGCCATGCTTGTGCTTGAAAAGGGCTTATCAAAGCTTTATAGAGAGATAGATATGGTTACTACACCAGACGGGTACCCTGTAGCTATGGCACATGCTAATAACTGTACCTCAGACTTAAATGCCTGGGTGAATATATTCAGGGAATTTGCAGAGCTTTTTGGAATAAAGGCAGATATGGGTGAGCTGTATGGCAAATTATATAATGCTTCCTTAAGCGGAGATAAGGACTGCGACGGACTTCTTTCTTATGGCTATTATTCGGGAGAGGGTATAGTCCACCTGAATGAGGGCAGGCCATTATTTGCAAGAATGCCTGAGAGCAAGTTTAACCTTGCAAACTTTATGAGATCTAATCTATATGCTTCACTTGGGGCGGTTAAGATTGGGCTTGATATTCTCCTTAAGGATGAAAAGGTTAGGGTGACTAAGATTATGGGGCATGGTGGGCTCTTTAAGACACCTTTGGTTGCACAAAGCTACCTTGCAGCAGCAGTAAATGCCCCTGTTACGGTTATGGATACTGCAGGAGAGGGAGGCCCTTGGGGAATGGCTGTACTTGCTTCTTACCTCCTAAATAAGGATAACATGAGTCTTTCTGAGTATCTGGAGAGGGTTATATTTAAGGATGCGAAAGGAACAACCATAGAGCCTGATGCCGGAGATGTAGCAGGACTTGAGGCTTATATGGAAAGGTACAAGGCGGGGTTAGAGGTAGAGAAAAGGGTAGTGGAAGTGTTATAAGGATAAATATGAGCCTGTGGAAGGGTGATTACTTTTGTCACAGGCTCTTGAAATATTGAAAAGTTATAAAAATCAGGCATAAAAGATATTGAAAAGCCATATAATCTCGCCTCAAAAGTTATTGAAAAGTCACATATTCTATGTAATAATGATACTATAAAGTCATTGATAGGCGTTACTCAGTAGCATAAATTCATTTACCTTGTGGTAAATGTAAGTTAAAAATAACAAACGGAGGGTATACTATGAAGATTTTTGTGGACACAGCCAATGTTGAAGACATAAGAAAAGCAAATGACATGGGGGTTATTTGCGGAGTTACTACCAATCCTTCTCTTATCGCAAAAGAAGGGAGGGACTTTGGTGAGGTAATTAAAGAGATTGCTTCCATTGTAGACGGACCAATCAGTGGAGAGGTTAAGGCTACAACCACCGATGCGGAAGGCATGATAAAAGAAGGCAGAGAGATAGCTGCTATTCACAAGAACATGGTTGTAAAGATTCCTATGACTGTAGATGGTCTTAAGGCTGTTAAGGTACTTGCTACTGAAGGCATAAAGACTAATGTAACTTTAGTATTTAGCGTCAATCAGGCTATACTTGCAGCCAATGCAGGTGCAACCTATGTGTCACCTTTTGTTGGAAGGCTGGATGACATCAATCAGCCGGGTATTGACCTTATCCGCCAGATAGCTGAAGTATTTAGCATATATGGATATGAAACAGAGATAATTGCCGCATCTGTACGCAATCCAATCCATGTTACCGACTGCGCTCTTGCAGGAGCAGACATTGCAACCATACCATATAAGGTAATTGAGAATATGACAAAGCACCCTCTTACAGACCAGGGGATAGCAAAGTTCCAGGCTGATTATAAGGCTGTATTTGGTGAATAGTTTACATGATAATGAAGGAAATATACTTTGTTAGCACTCAATAAAAAAGAGTGCTAACAAAACCTTGACAAAGCTTTAAATCAGTATTATTATAATAATCGAACAGTAAATAGCTGTTCGATTTTTAGCTTTTAAACGACTAAACATCAAAAATAAAAATAAATATACGAGGTGAAATAATATGGGAAATATTGAAAAAGGTTCATTATCAATTACTTCGGAAAATATATTTCCGATTATCAAAAAATGGCTCTACTCCGACCACGATATCTTTTTAAGGGAGTTAGTATCCAATGCCTGTGATGCTATAACCAAGCTTAAAAAGTTAGATGGTATAGGAGAGTGGAAGGCACCTGAGGACAATAAATATAGAGTAGATGTAATCACTGACAGCGAAGCAAAGACTATAACAGTCATTGACAACGGTATTGGTATGACTGCTGACGAGGTGAAGAAGTACATCAATCAGATAGCATTTTCAGGTGCTCAGAGCTTCCTTGAGCAGTATAAGGACAAGACAAGTGAGGAGCAGATTATAGGGCACTTTGGACTTGGTTTCTACTCAGCCTTCATGGTAGCAAGAAGAGTTACTATAGATACTCTTTCATATAAAGAGGGAGAAAAGCCTGTACACTGGGTATCAGACGAGGGCATAGACTTCACTATGGAAGATGGTGACAGGACGGAGCGTGGTACCAAGATAACTCTTTACTT
Source organism: Catonella sp. (assembly GCF_057250765.1). NCBI lineage: Bacteria > Bacillati > Bacillota > Clostridia > Lachnospirales > Lachnospiraceae > Catonella > Catonella sp. Next base: position 45,759 of record NZ_DBHIEC010000003.1, on the reverse strand, counting down.
AAATGATGACTGCTATGAATTTGCCAATGAATACAGGGTTAAGGAGATTTTAGAGAAATACTGTTCATTTATGCCTGTTGAAATCTACTATACCAATGCCAATGCGCTTAAGTCTGAAAAGACTGAGGTGGTAGATGACAAGGAGGCAGAGAAGAAGGAAGATGCTCCAAAGCCAATCAATGATATCCATCCACTTTGGACAAGACATCCTAACGAGGTAAGTGAAGAGGACTATAAGGAGTTCTATAGAAAGGTATTTAGAGACTATAAAGAACCGCTTTTCTGGATTCACCTCAATATGGACTATCCTTTCAACCTCAAAGGTATCCTCTACTTCCCTAAGATTAACAACGAGTACGAGGCAGCAGAGGGAACCATTAAGCTTTACAACAACCAGGTATTTATAGCAGATAACATTAAGGAGGTCATCCCTGAGTTCCTGCTTCTCTTAAAGGGTGTAATTGACTGCCCTGACCTACCTTTGAATGTATCTAGAAGTGCGTTGCAGAATGACGGATTTGTTAAGAAAATATCAGACTACATAACCAAGAAGGTGGCTGAGAAGCTTTCAGGACTTTGCAAGACAGACAGGGAAAATTATGAGAAGTACTGGGATGACATCAGTCCTTTCATCAAGTACGGCTGCTTAAAGGATGATAAGTTTGAAGAAAAGATGAAGGAATTCATCCTCTTTAAGGACTTAAACGACAAGTATGTAACCTTTGATGACTATGTAAAGACTATAGAGCCTGAAAAGGTCGAGGAAGAAAAGACTGAAGAGGAACAGAAAGAAGACGGTGCAGAGACTGAGCCGGAGAAGCCTAAGAAGATAATCTACTATGTGACGGATGTGCGTGAGCAGAGCCAGTACATCAATATGTTTAAGGAAAACGGATTAAATGCCGTTATACTTGAACATAGGATAGACCAGCCTTTTATCAATGCTCTTGAGATGAAGAATGATGACCTTAAGTTCGAGCGTATCGACTCCAAGGTAAATGCTTCTGCTAAGAATGAGCTTCCTGAGGAAGAAGTAAAGGCTATGACAGAGAGCCTTTCAGAGCTTTTTAAGAAGGCACTTGATAAGGATAAGCTTGAAGTTAAGGTTGAAAGCCTCAAGAATGAGAATGTTTCTTCTATGATAACCGTATCAGAAGAAGTACGCAGGATGCAGGATATGATGAAGCAGTACGGCATGGGAGCCATGGGAGATTCTCCTTTTGAGATGGGAGAGGTGCTTGTGCTTAACAGCAACAATGCTCTTGTTAAGTATCTTCTTGACCATAAGGAGGAAGCCGATAATGATAAGGTAAAGCTCTTCTGTGAACAGCTTTACGACCTTGCAGTTATAGCCAACCGCCAGCTTTCCCCTGAGGCTATGACTAAGTTTATAGCAAGGAGTAATGAGGTGCTTAAGCTTTTGGCTGAATAAAAATTTATAAATGGGCTGTCGCCTTAATGTATACATGCAAGATATAAGGAGTTGATGTTATGGATACAATCGAAAAAAGTGAAACAATGAACTCCTTGTATATGTTTTTGACATAGGGTCAAGGGGTGATACCTACAAGAAGCCGTATGTATGATGAGAAGAGCAATTTAATGATAGATTGTAGAAACAATGCAGGAGATTTATAAACAATGGAGGCTTATAGATATTAGCTTATCTATAAGTCTTTTGTTAACTTATCAGAGAAGGATTAATGCTGGATAATCCTGTTAATCTTGCATAAACATCACTTTTTTTTACTGAGAAATTAAATTATAGACAAAAAATGCCGATAATGTTATTATGGTTGCGTAATATATACAAAAATAAAGGAGAAAACCTATGAGGAAATTTAAGACAGCATTGGCAATTACTTTATGTGCAGGACTTTGTGTTAGCTCTGTGACAGGAGTTTCTGCTAAGACAATGGCTGATCCATTACTTGACAAGAAGAATCCTGACTACCAGTATCAGTTTGATGAAGTCAACGTAATGAAAGCATGGAAGCTATTAAAAGAAAAAGGTTATTCAAAGGTTAAGGTCGGCGTTATAGACACAGGCGTAGACACACACCACGAAGACCTAAAGAAGAACTTAAAAGAATATGTTCGTGTTACTAAAGGCGTAGAAAAGAAGGCTACAGATGATGCAGATATGCACGGAACCCACGTGTCAGGAATAATTGCAGCCACCTATGGCAATGGCAAGGGTGGAGCAGGTGTAGCTACAGGCTATGACAATGACATGGTTGAGCTTTATGTAGCTAGTGTACAGGATGACGATGGTCAGATAAATGATGTAGACCTTATAAGGGCTATAGAGTATATGAAGGAAAAGGGCGTTAAGGTAGTAAACATGAGCCTTGGCGGCTACAGCTATTATGACAACGTTCACAAGGCATTGAGGGCAGCCTATGATGCGGGTATGGTATTTATAGCTGCATCAGGAAATGAAGATACCAATAAGGACAGCTCACCTGCTGTATTTACAGAGGTTTTATCTGTCAATTCATCCGACTACTACAATGAGCCTTCATATTTTTCAAACTATGGTATGTATTCAGATATATCCGCACCGGGCTCAGCAGTGCCTAGCACAATCCCAGGCAACAGATATGTACCATTTTCAGGGACATCAATGGCTTCACCTGTGGTAGCGGGAGTTGCGTCACTTGTACTCTCTGCCAACAAGGACCTTACTCCTAGGCAGGTATACAACATACTTTGCGGTACTGCCAACAAGTCTAAGATGGGAAGCAAGTTCTTTGACGATAAAGAGTACGGCTATGGTATTGTAGACGCTTATGCAGCGGTAAAGGCAGCATATGAGATGAAGGAGCATCCTTCAGATAAGGTAGATGGTATCTTTGTAAAGAGCAAGACACTTACTGTGCCAAAGGGCTACGAGGTAGCGGTGGAAACACTGATATCACCTTATACAAGTACAGCTGATATCACCTGGTCAAGCAGTGATGAAAAAGTGGCTACAGTTGATAAGGATGGCTATGTTAAGGGCTTAGCTGCAGGGCACACAACAGTGACTGCAAAGGCAGGAGACAAGGAAGTAAATGTATCTGTTAATATTTCAGAAGATACAGCTCCTACCAGCATTGAAATATTAAAGGCAAAGAAGGTTATCTCTGTTGGCGAAATGGCAGTTCCTACTGTAAAGATAACTCCAGAGGATGCATTTGTTACTGAGTATTATGCAACAAGCAGCGACAAGAATGTAGCAGTAGCTTACTCAAACTTCGGTGTAAGAGGTATTAAGCCTGGTAAGGCAACTATTACCTTAAGAACAGTGAACGGACTTGAAGAAAAGTATGAGGTTATTGTTAAGCCTGCCGTTTCAGATATCAAGATAACAAAGAAGACAGCTAAGCTTCAGGTAGGTAAGAAGTTTAAGTTTGCTGCACAAGCTCTCAATTCATCAGGCAAGACTGATGTGGCTGAAAAAGGCGTAGAATGGGCGGTTACTGATACAAGATATGCAAAGATTGACAAGAAGACAGGTGAGCTTACAGCCAAGAAGGCAGGTAAAGTCTTTGTAAAGGTCACATCTAAGGGACTAATAGAAGACGGAACTCACAATATGTCTAAGATACTTAAGGTAGACCTTACCGGTAAGGCAAAAGAGATGCCTAAAAAGCCTGCTGATAAGGCAGTGAAGAAGTCTAAAAACATGGTTAAGGCAAGCCATATAGTAAGTTCTGAGGCTATGCTTAAGTCAAAGGCAAGTGATTTGATTGATACAGCTTATGCTGAATTTGATTCAAACCGTACAAAGTATACTCCTGAGGTTTTTGATGCTGTGGTAAAGGTTAGGAAAGAAGCTCTTAAGTACATCTTAGATGCGAAATATGATACAGAGCTCTTTACTGGTGGTGTTGATGAGGAAACAGAGGAAGATTCACAAGTACCTACAGGCAAGCTCGCTGACTACGCTAACCAGCTTAGGGCTCTTGCAGGATACGACATACTTAAGACAGGTCCTAAGTACAACTTTGCTAAGCTTAAAGATGATGTTTACAATACTGTCAAAGAGGCTTATAAGGCCGTAGATAAGAAGGGACTCAATGAATATTATATTCAGATTGTAGATGCAGCATACACCAAGGCTTTGGCGGATATTAAGAAGGCAAAGAATGTGCTTGAGCTCTCTCTTGCAGAAGGCAAAGCGGCTAAGGCTCCTGCGCCAGATGATCTTGAGATAAAGGGCATAAGAAACATCACAGACTATGATGCAGTGTACACAAACAACGACATCAAGGTAATGAAAACGATACTTAAGAGACAGCTTGATTCTTATGTAAATGGTGCGCTTAAGAAGGCGGGCTATAAGAAAGACCTAAAAGGACTTAAAAAGGATCTTAAGGCCTACAAGAAAGACATTGACAATACTCTCTATGTAGGCGAGATGTTCACCAAGACAGAAAACTACATCAAAAAGATGGTTAAGAAAACAGGCGTTCAGTACGAAAAAGTATCTATAGGAGATATGAATAAAGCTAACGCAGAGATTGATAAGGTTATGTCAGGATTTGATATAAAGAATTACTCCGCAAAGGGCTGGGACAAGGTAAAAGCTGCTTATGACGATGCAAGCGATACCTTAAACAGTGCCTGGTACAAGGGTGAGCTTTATAAATTAGGTAATAGGCTTAAGGCAAAGATTAGCAAAGTAAAGACTCTTAAAGAAGAGAAGGCGGCTAAGGCAGCCAAGGCTTCTAAAAAGAATAATGCACCTGCTAAAAAGACAGGTAAATAAACTTAGCTAACCGGGGAATAAAGAGTTTTAACATATGTGGCATATTGTAAAGGCCGGTGGCTGACCTTTGCAATATGCTTATGGTGGTTTATGGGATGGATTGGAGAAGGTGATGAATAAAGAGACATTTAACTTTGATTCGGCTGATGGGAAGCACAAGATTGCGGCCTATATTTATACTGATGAATTAGTTAAGCCTAAGGCTGTGATAGAACTTTCACATGGCATGTGTGAATATATCGAACGTTATGAGTGGGTTGCAGACTTCTTTACAGCCAGAGGCTATGTATTTGCCGGCAATGACCATTTGGGACATGGTGGTTCATCAAAGCCTTGTGAATACGGTGACTTTGATGAGGAGCATATTGAGCTTGACCTTAAAAAAATGAATGATATCTTAAGGGAAAGGTTTCCGCTGCTGCCTATTATTTTATACGGACATAGTATGGGGAGCTTTTTTGCGAGGTGGTATGCAGCAAGGTATCCGGATACTATAGACGGACTGATTTTAAGCGGTACTGCAGGGCCATCGATTAAGAACAGTGCTGGAAGGCTGCTTGCAGCATTTTTGGCCAGAACCCATAAGGAAGGCTATGTTTCTGATTTGCTCATTAAGCTTAGTTTTGGTAAGTTTATAGATAGAATCCCTGATGCCAAGACACCTTGTGACTGGATTACACACGATAGGGAGCTTATAGATAAATACACTAAGGACCCTAAATGTAATTTTAATTTTACTGCAAAAGGATATCATTCCCTTCTTACTGCCCTTACGGTGGTAAGTAGAAAGGAATGGGCAAGGAGCCTGCCAAAGGATATGCCTATCCTTCTTATATCGGGGAAGGAAGACCCAGTAGGCGACTATGGTAAAGGTGTAAGAAAGGTTACTGAAATGTTAAGAAATGCCGATATTAAGGATGTGACCGAATATATCGACCCTACAGGAAGGCATGAATTGCACAATGAAGTAAACAGGGCAGATATTATGAAAGTAGTTGCTAAATGGCTTGATGAAAGATTTAGTTGATTTTGGGAGAAGATATGTCAGAACTTATTGTTAAAGCTGGGGAGACTCTGGTAAGTGCCGGGCAGTCATTTGATAAGCTTTGTATTATGAAGTCCGGTAAGATAAGGGTTTTCTGTGAGGGTGGAAGCTATGAGCTTGGCCCGGGGGATGTGGTTGGTATATGCGAAGTGCTCTCAGAAGTGCATATATTATCATATATTGCAGTGGAGGATACTAGCTTTTTTGTTTATCCGGTTACGGGTATAGAATCTATAGATTTGTTGATTAATTCCAATCCTGATATTGCAAGGATATGTATTCGTTCCTGCTTTAGGCAGATAACAAGAATCATACATTCATACAGGACTGAGCAGGTAAGGTGCAATACTATCTATGACAACTTAACAGCCTGTTATAATCTCTACTTGCACCTTGCCGAAAAGGCAGGGGTAAAGCTTGAGCCTAACAAGGGAATAGAGCAGATTGAGGCATATTATAATATTGAGGATATTGATTATTGGCTGATGGGGTATTATGAAGGCCTTAATAAGATATATGCAGGAAGAAACTTCAAGGCTCTTATGGCTGAGCCGGATGTATCTATAGGAATGATTAAAAAAGGCTGCATTGATGTAAGGAAAGCAGTTCACCTGATAAGCGAAAGGCATCAGTTTATAAGAAAATGCTTAAGAGGCTTTTTTATTGAAAAAGAAGGAGGTATCTTCTATAAGCTTTTGGAAGTGTATAAGAAGATTTCTTCAGATGTGTTCATTAAAAACAGCTTGTTAAACAAGATGGCTATTATGATAAGTGAGTCGGGCAAAGTCACGCTTAATGCCAATGACGAGCTTGCTATAAAGATAAAAGAATGTACTGATTCATTCAAAGCCATAAAGCTTGCTAATTCTCTTACGGTAGCAATGGAAAAAGAAAATGAAGAAGGTGATTTGATAGAAAAGTTCTATGAGTCACTAGATACCATACTGGACTTTGCTGAGATAGTTGGACCTGAGAGAAGATTTTTTAGAATTAATATAAATAAACTAAAAAAACTAAAGGATAAAAATGCAATTGATGATGAAACTACTGCGCTTAAAAGAGAAATAACAGCAGAATTTTATCAGATATATACTGAGGTTTTCTTTAAGAGCCTTGAAAAAGAAATTACTCCTGTTATCAGGATGTTTCTTTACTTTGGATACATTGATGAGATACTTGCGGGAGAAGAGTATACCAAGGCCTTGTATAAATTCTCTGAAGAGCTTAAGGAGAACGATCCTGCCGTAACGGGAGTATATACCTTCTATGACTGGCTGTTAGCAGTATACAGGGGGGAAAAGAAGCCTTGTCGCAACGAGCTTGAGGTGGATTTCTCTGACTATGTAAGGACACTTAAGTCAACCAAGAAAGTCACCAATTCCGAGGCTGAAAAGCTGATGGAGGACGGAGAAGCAAAAGTATGCTATGAGCTTGACAACATATTTAAGACAGCAAATAAGATAACCTGTGGACGTGTATCCACCTTCTGCCCGGTATTTTATGCAGACAATATCTTAAAAGAATTTGAAAGCTGTATGGTAAAGCCGGACATTATAAGAAAGAACATAAATGCTATAAAGAGCGTGGACTTTTCAGCATTTTATAGGGAAACTCTGCCTATCGGTGACGGTGACCTTATGGCAAAGGAGCATATCCACGTAGAAAAGCTTCCTGACTTCATCCTCATGCCTAATGCAGGTGTAAGAGGTATAATGTGGCAGGAGATAGAAGGAAAGGTAAGAACCACACCTAGCAGGATGTTCATATCTATACTGCATATGGATGACCTTCTAAGTACCATGATTAAGATGACCGGTGAGTTCCGCTGGGAGATCTGTAAGAGAGTGCAGGGAGGACGTTGGAACGATGTAACCGACCCTTCGCTTACCAGCTTGTACTGTGATTATATACAGTTCTACCGTAAAAACAGCAACCTGACTCCTAGCGCTAAGGAGAAGATAAAGATTTCACTTCAGCGTTGCCGCAACAGCTTCAAGGATATGTTTGTTCAGGATTACCTCACCTATATCCTATATGAAGGCAAAGGTTCTCCAAGGCTTAACAAGGTTGCAAGACAGATACTCTTTGAATTCTGTCCTCCTGATGAGGAAGGAATAAGGAGGCTTGCCAATAATCCAACCTATATGGAACTTATTAAACAATGGGAAATTAAGAGAGAGCAAAAACTGCAAAAATACGAACATCTTGAAAGAAGGCTGCTTAAGGAAACAGGAAGTATACCTTTAAGCCTAAAGATGGAGATTGACTTTGTAAAAGGAAAACAATAAATGACAGCCGTCTTGTAAATATATATACAGGGCGGCTGTTTTTTACCTGATAGGATACAAGTGTCAAATGCTTTTAACACCACAATCTTGATAGGAAATATCTCAAAAATATCTATGTAAATTACAGCAATTTGGTTGTCCACTGGGACAAATCCCATACATCACTTGCAAGCCCTTCATAGAATTCAGGCTCATGGCAAACCATAATTATGCTGCCCTTATAGGATATAAGGGCTCTTTTTAGCTCTTCCTTGGCATCCACATCCAGGTGGTTGGTAGGCTCGTCAAGTACGAGGATATTGCTTTTTCTGTTAATAAGCTTGCAAAGCCTTACCTTAGCCTGCTCTCCACCACTTAATACCTTAACCATACTTTCTATGTGTTTGGTGGTAAGACCGCATTTACTAAGGGCACTTCTAACCTCGTACTGGCTAAAGCCCGGGAATTCTTCCCAGATTTCATTGATACAGGTGTTATTTCCGTTTCCGCTCATTTCCTGCTCAAAGTAGCCTAGTTCCTGAGAATCACCAAGCCTCACCTCTCCTGAAAGAGGCGGAATTAGTCCCATAATGCTCTTAAGCAGGGTAGTCTTTCCTATTCCGTTAGCGCCTTCAATAACGACCTTCTGACCTCTTTCCATGTAGAGGTTCATAGGCTTACTTAGAGGGCTGTCATAGCCTATAACAAGGTCTTTTGCCTCAAGGATGACCTTGCCGCTAATTCCCGCTTCAAGGAAGTTAAATACAGGCTTTGGTTTCTCTCCGGCAAGCTCAATTATATCCATCTTATCAAGTTTTTTCTGCCTTGACATAGCCATATTTCTGGTGGATACCCTCGCCTTATTTCTTGCCACAAAGTCCTTAAGGTCAGCAATTTCCTTCTGCTGTTTGTTATAGGCAGCTTCCTGCTGCGCCTTCTGCATCTCATAGACCTCAAGGAAGTTGTTGTAATCACCCACGTATCGCTTTAGTTCCTGGTTGTTCATGTGGTAGATGATGTTGATTACACTGTTTAAGAAAGGAATATCATGGCTTATCAAGATGAAGGCATTTTCATATTCCTGTAAATATCTGGTAAGCCAGGCAATATGCTCCCTGTCGAGGTAGTTGGTAGGCTCGTCAAGAAGGAGGATGTCAGGCTTTTCAAGCAGGAGCTTAGCCAGAAGAACCTTGGTACGCTGACCGCCCGAAAGCTCTGTCACATCATTGTCAAGTCCTATATCGCTAAGACCAAGGGCGGCAGCCACTTCCTCCACTTTTGAGTCTATCATATAGAAGTCGTGCATGGTAAGTAAGTCCTGGATGGTACCGGTTTCTTCCATTAGTTTATTAAGGCTCTCTTCATCGGCTTCACCCATCTCCAGATAGGCTTCATTCAGTCTTTTTTCAAGGTCAAAAAGGTAGTCAAAGGCAGACTTTAAGACGCTTCTTATCGTCATCCCCTTGGTGAGAACAGCGTGCTGATCCATATAGCCGACATGGCAGTTTTTAGCCCATTCGATCTTACCCTCATCAGGCATCTGCTTACCTGTAATTATATTCATAAAGGTAGACTTACCCTCGCCGTTGGCACCAACAAGTCCTATGTGTTCTCCTGCCAAAAGGCGGAAGGACACATCATTAAATATCGCTCTGTCACCGAATCCATGTGTTAAATGTTCTACATTTAATATACTCATAATCTAACCTTTCAAATATTAGTCTAATATTATACTTTATGCCCCCATTGATTGTGTTCCCATTCTTAATAAATACGACTTCTATGACCGACTTCAACGAGTACTAGAACCAATTCACTTTCTCGAATTTCTGCCAAAATGCGATAATCTCCTACTCGGTATCTCCATCGTCCGCTTTTATTCGCTGTAAGTCCTTTTCCGTGTAGGCGGGGATTCTCGCATCCCATAAGGTTTTTCTCAATCCAAGCCTTAATTATCTTTTGTGTTTGTTTATCCAGTTTTTTGAATGATTTATCGAATTTATCGGTTGTAACAATCTGATAAATCATAAGTCAAGCTCTTTCCAAAGCTCGTTTATTGGTCTTGTTTTTAATCTTCCCGCTTGCTTTTTAGCTTCATACTCTTCAAACACTTTCAAATCGTATTCGTCCTCAATTTTTTCAAGCATTGTAATTCTAATAATTTCGGACAATGTGGTATTGTTATGTTTTGCATAGGATTTAAAGATGTTCAATTCTTTTTCTGGAACTCTCAAACTAATTGTAGACATATTTATTCTCCTTTTTTATATGTAATACGATTGTATTATGGTTGCCGTAAAAAGTCAAGAACTAAAGCTGGACAAAACTAATAAACAACCTATTTGCAAGCCATAAACAATGTGGTATAATATGAGCACTTAGTAAATTTTAATCATATTGAATAGGAGAAGGAAGTATGAACGATCAGTATTTGGAAGAGGGCATCAAATGCCTCGACACAGGCAAAAATAAAGCTATAAGGGCGGGCTTGATAGCTGGAGTGGTATTTAGCTTTATTTTAGTTTTAATCAACCCTGCACTTATAATAACCCCTATTGTGGCTATAGCAATCACGGTATTCATATTTTCAAGGCTTAAGATTGAATATGAATACATATATGCGGATGGACAGATTGATTTTGACAGAATTAGTGGGAATGCTAAGAGAAAGACCTTGATGAGGGTGGATATTGAAAATGCTGAGGTTATAGCTCCCACCAATTCGGATTCTATAAAGGCATATAACCACAATGACAGAATAAAGGTCAAGGATTTTAGCTCGTATGATAGCAATGTAAGTACATATTCAATGATAGTAAGTAAAAATGGAGAGCTCTATAAGATAATATTTGAGCCCTCCGAAAGAATGCTTAAAAGTATGAAGTACAAGCAGCCTAGAAAGGTTAAGGAGTACTAATCTTTCTGCAAAAATTAATAAATGAATCCAGGGCTTCGTTAGCCGAATATTCTCTGAGATAGGTAAATCCTATCTCTCTTTTTTGTATTGGGAGAGAGAGAGGAATGGTGGTTAAACTGCCTTCTTTAAGCTCCTTCTTTACAAAGTCTGTTATCACGCAGGCTATTCCAAGACTTATTTTGGCAAACTCGATGAGAAGGTCCATGCTGCTGACTTCTAGGATATGACCTGTAAGCATCTGCCCTGTGGATAGCTCATTTCCCCTAATGTACTCGTCTATATAGCGTCTTGATACATTGTGCTGGTCAAGGAGCATAAGATTAGCGTATTCAAATGGATTGGAGGCAGCCTCAGGATGCCTTTTTTTGAGATTCTTTAGATAATCGGGAGTGGCTACAAAGCCATCTTCAACCATCCCTATAGGTGCAAATACAAGGTTTTCAGGCCTGCCGCTTTCGCCGACAAGCCCTATATCCACCTTGTGATTCTGTATGAGGTTAAGTGTCTGATAGGTAGATTGGCAGCTTATTGATATTTTGACATGAGGGTATAACTTGATAAACTTCTCAAGATAAGGCATGAGTACATACTTACAAAGGGTAGTGGAAACACCAATTTTGAGACTGCCAGTACCCAGCTTTTTGTTTTTCTTAATCGTATCCTCTGCCTGTTTTAGGTGCTTAAAGGCAGCATTTGTCTGCTCGTACAGCATTTTGCCTGAGTCAGTAAGGGTAACTCCTCTTGAGCTTCTTACAAAGAGCTTTGTCTCTAAGTTTTGCTCAAGCCTTGTAACAGCCTTACTTATGGCAGGCTGACTTATGTATAGCTCCTTTGCTGCGTGGGATATATTCCCTGCCTCCGCAACTGTATTAAATATATGATAAAGTGATAGATTCTGCTCCATGTTATTTTCCATAGCTGTCTCCTTTTTGATGCTTGTATCATTGCATAACCATATTTCATAGCAATTATGTTTATTATGTATTTTTATTATACTATATGTCTTGCTATAATACAAGAATACTTAGAATAGAAAGGGGTATATTATGGGAATGACAATGACTCAGAAGATTCTCGCTGACCATGCAGGACTTCCTAAGGTGCATGCAGGAGAACTTATAGAAGTAGGGCTTGACATGGTGCTTGGCAATGATGTAACTGCGCCTGTTGCCATCAAAGAATTGTCAAAATTTAAGGATAACAAGGTATTTGACAAGGATAAGATTGCCCTCGTTCCGGATCATTTTACTCCTAATAAGGATATAAAATCGGCAGAAAACTGCAAATGTATGCGTGATTATGCCATAAGCCATGATATAACCAACTACTTTGAAGTAGGCTGTATGGGTATAGAGCATGCTCTTCTTCCTGAGCAGGGAGTGGTTACAGCAGGAGACTGCATTATAGGTGCAGATTCTCATACCTGTACCTACGGCGCATTGGGAGCCTTTTCTACTGGTGTCGGAAGTACTGATATGGCAGCAGGTATGGTTACAGGCAAAGCCTGGTTTAAGGTACCTTCAGCTATCAAGTTCGTACTTACAGGTAAGATGAAGAAGTGGGTTAGCGGTAAGGATGTCATCCTTCACATTATAGGAAAGATAGGAGTGGATGGTGCTCTTTACAAATCTATGGAATTTAGCGGAGACGGAGTGAAGAACCTGACCATGGACGATAGATTTACCATAGCCAACATGGCGATAGAAGCGGGCGCAAAGAATGGCATCTTCCCTGTGGATGAGCTTACCCTGGAGTATATAAAAGAGCATTCCACAAAGCCATACAAGGTATATGAGGCTGATGTGGATGCGCTCTATGATGAGGTCATTGAAATAAATCTCTCAGAACTTGAGCCTACTATTGCATTTCCACACCTCCCAGAGAATACAAGGACTATAGGTGAAACGGGAGAGGTTAAGATAGACCAGGTAGTCATAGGTTCTTGTACGAACGGAAGGATATCAGATATAAGGGTGGCAGCAGATGTAATGAAGGGAAGGAAGATTGCACCGGGGATAAGGGCAATTGTCATCCCTGCTACCCAAGAGGTCTATCTTACAGCCCTTAAAGAGGGACTGATTACTACCTTTGTACAGGCTGGCTGCATCGTAAGTACCCCTACCTGTGGACCTTGTCTTGGAGGACATATGGGAGTGCTTGCAGCAGGTGAGCGCGCAGTATCTACAACCAATAGAAACTTTGTAGGCCGTATGGGACATACTGAAAGTGAGGTCTACCTTGCAAGCCCTGCAGTGGCTGCTGCAAGTGCCATTACAGGTAAAATAAGTTCGCCTGAAGAACTGGGATTATAGGAGGGATTATGGAAGCAAGAGGATATGTTCATAAATACGGAAATGACGTGGATACAGATGTAATCATTCCTGCAAGATATCTAAATACCTCAGATCCAGCTGAGCTTGCGGCAAAATGCATGATAGACATAGATGCAGACTTTGTAAACAAGGTAAAGCTAGGAGATATAATGGTGGCAGGAGATAACTTTGGCTGCGGCTCTTCAAGGGAACATGCGCCTATAGCCATTAAAGCATCAGGTATAGCCTGTGTAGTAGCAAAGACATTTGCAAGGATCTTCTACAGAAATGCTATAAATATAGGTCTTCCAATCATTGAATGTCCTGCGGCCGCAGAGGCAATCAATAATGGTGATGAGGTTGAGATTGACTTTGACACAGGTATAATCAAAGACCTTACCACGGGAGAGAGCTTTACAGGACAGGCTTTTCCGGACTTTATAAAGAAGATAATAAAGCAGGGTGGTCTGATAAACTATATAAATTCTGAGAAGTAATAAGATTTGTGTACAAGTATAAGTGTAATGTTAAGAATGTTGTGTTTTATGAATACTTGGATTAGCTGTGCCAAGTGATTAAGAGAATGAGTGTGTTTAAAGTAAAAATAAATATATTATAAGTATTATAATTTAATGGACTTATGCCGATATTAGGTGTGAGCCCTTTTTTGTTTGTAGAGAATTTCTATAAACTTCACAATAAACAAAATGTAGTACAGAATTATGAAAGAGCTAATTGAAATGCTAAAAACAATCGAAGAAGCATTTTAATGAATTATAACTCCGTAACCTGTTAATTTTACTGAAAGAGTGGAGAAAAACTATGAAATCTGTAAAGCTTACCTTTGGAAGCCTTGTTCTTGTTGCAATATTAGTTGTTAGCCTTATTAGTAGTGGATTTTCGCAGACGGTACTGGCTGGCAATATTACAATCAAAGCCACATCCAATATGGACCATGCGGAAGTATACAGTGTAATAACCAGGCTGAAGTCTGATGGTGGACTTGAGGTATTATCCCAAGGGCCTGTCACAAACGGTGCAGAACTTAGTGCTACTATAGATTCTTCCGAAAAAGTATGCTTTATATTTTTTGGTAAACCCGAAAAGGGATACCTTATCACCGGTGCTGGTACAGGTGGAAAAGGTAACATGTCACATATATCAGAACTAAGGGATCCTGCAAAGCTAGGCAGAACAGAAGCGAAGGTTCCTGAAGAGATACTACAGAAAATGGAGCAGGAAGGATACCTCATAGCTTGGGGATATACAAGAGGTAACGGGCAAGGTAATGGAAAGATTAATGATAGTGTAGATGGATTTAAGCCTTCGGTTATCTCAAGCATACGTAATACCTCGGAAGAAATTGAACCAGGAAAGCCTATTACTATGGAAATAGTGATAAGGCCTGATAAGGCATTCCGTCGTGCAGATGACCAGCGTAAATACTGGACATCTATTCCTGAAGGTGAGGCCACAGTAACGATTGATGGTAAAAAGGTTTTGCCGGTTACGGGAATAACAAAGGAAAATGAAAACTTATATAAGGGAACTATATCATTTGTTCTTGGAGATGAGGATGCCAGTGTAAATACTCACACAGCAGTTGTTAACGCAAACGTTCATTATACAGCAGAACTTGCCCTGTCAAAAGCAGGCAGTGCATACTCGGGTGAACCTGTTAAGACTACAACAATAGTAGAAGCACCTCCAGCAACAGTAAGCTTTAGCCTAATAACCGGTCCTTCCCGTAAACTTATGTATGACCTTAATTATGAAGGTGCTGAGACTATAAAGCCTGAGTATCACGAAAGTGGGACAAGTGTGACTGTAAGACCTAACATCTATGTGCGCCCTGGCTATGAGTTTGGTGGCTGGGATACCTTAGACTCACAGGGCAATGCAGTAAACCGTAAGCCTTCTGATACCTTCATTATGCCTGACAGGGTAACAGGCACCAAGCTTATCGCTAGATGGAGACCTTATCTTACAGTAGACTGTGCTAACGGAAGTGCAGTGTATAGCGTTCCTTATGAGGTAGGAAGTCTGGCTACCCCTATCAGACCTTTGAAGAAGGACTATTATTTCTCAGGCTGGAAAGTAGACAATGGTAAACAATACGGTGTAAGTGAAGACATCATTATGCCTGATAAACCGCTTAAAATAACTGCGACTTGGTACAACACCATATCAAGTATAATTAAGCCTGTAGTGAATGCACCTGTGATTCCTGATGAGAAAGCAGAAGATAAGCCTGTAAAAAAGACTGTGGCTGATAACAACACAGAGAAAAAGCCTTCTCAGAGCAAGAAGAGCGAGTCAGAGAGTAAGGCAGAGAAAAAATCAGAGAAGAAGCCGGAAAGTAAGGCAGGAAATAAGAAATCTTCAAGCAGCAAGCCTGAAACTAAGAAGACCTCTGAAAGTAAGACTGAGAAAAAGAAGGCTTCAGAAAGTAAAGTCGAGAATAAAAAGTCCTCAGAGAGCAAGTCAGAGAAGAAGTCTACGGAGAGCAAGACTGAAAATAAGAAGTCTTCAGAGAGTAAGTCAGAAAAGAAGCCTACAGAGAGTAAGGCTGAAAATAAGAACGAGAATAAGAAGTCTCAAGAAGGGAAGGCAGATACCGGTAAGAAAGATATTGGCAAGACGGATGAGGCAGGTAATGGTGCTGATGGTACAAAGGAAGGCACAATAGATTCCGATTCAGATGGCAAAAAGGATGTAGCTCCTGATGAAACAGCTGAAAGTCCTGAGAACAAAGAAAATACAGATGAGATAACTGAGGAAACAAAAGAAGAAGTGGCTGATAAGGACGAGGCAGAGAAAGAAGAGGAAGAAAAGAAAGAGACAGAAAAGAAAGACACTCAGAAAGATACAAAGAAGAAGGAAGCTTCTGACAAAGAGAAGGATACGAAGAACTCAGATTCCAAACCAGCTAAGAAAGAAAGCTATAAAAAGGAATCTGGTAAAGAAGCTAACAAGGATTCCGATAAGAAAGAAAGCTCTGGCAAGGATTCCGGCAAGGAATCTAGTAAAGAATCCGATAAGAAAGAAAGCACTGATAAGGCCTCTGATAAGAAAGACGGATCTTCTGCAGAGTCCGGTAAAAAGTATAATTCTTCTGCTGAATCTGGTAACAAAGGTTCTTCCTCTAATGAATCTGGCAATATTGATGGACAAGTTTCACAGTCTGTAAAGGAAAATGTTTCTGTAAGTGCATCAGGAAAGGGTGGAGCAGGAATAATTGATCCAAATACAGGACTACCAAGAGACTTTGTGAATGGAGCTACTTCAAGAAGTGAAATAAACAAAACCCGTGCATTTGGCGTGGGTCAAGACCAGGGCTTTGAGATTCTGTTATATGATGAACAGGGTGTTCCACTTTACGGTAATAAAGCAGGTGTCTTGATTTACCGCGGTAAAGTCCTTAAGAACAGTAACATACTTAAGAACGGTAAATTACTTAAGAATGGTAAGTTGCTTGTGGACGGGAAAGTATTCACAATTGCTGCAAAGACTCTCCCAGTAACCGGAGGTAGAGTAAATGTAGAATTTTGGCTTGGACTTTCTATACTCTCTGCACTTGGTGCATATAAGCTGTTAGAAACCAAAAGAAAGAAAGCTAAATAAGATATCAAAATTCTGCACAGAATTATTTTATTAAAACAAACCAGGGAACTCTGATTAGGGTTCCCTTTTGGCTTTGTATTCTAAAATATCTTTTTAACAGGCATTCATTCTGATTTATTTGGTACTTGAAAATTTGCCTAAAATATTTTACGATAATGAAATCCCAATTATAAAGGAGTTAATAAATGCTAAAAATAATTAATTTACGAAAATCTTTCAGGGACAAATCGGTTCTAAAAGATGTATCCTTTGAAGTGAATCCAGGTGAAATAGTGTGCCTTTTAGGAAATAATGGTGCGGGTAAGACGACTATTATAAATTGTATATTAAAAATGATACGACCGGATTCAGGAGAGATAATGCTTGATGATAAGAAAATAGATAAATGTAAAAATAGTGAATATTTCAATCATGTAAGCGCCCTACTTGAATCCAGCTCCAATGTATATGATTACTTAACGGGTGTGCAGAACATAGAGTATTTTGCTGGATTGTCTAAAATAGATAGTAAAAGCCCTGAGATAGAAAAATACATAGATGATTTTGAATTAAGAGAAGCCATTAATAAGCCTGTTGGAGAATATTCAAGAGGGATGCAGCAAAAGTTAGCTCTTATAATTGCTCTTATGCAGTCGCCAAAGCTTTTACTCTTAGATGAACCAACATTGGGGCTCGATATAAAGAGTAAGAACGCTGTTATAGATAAGTTAAACCAATTGGTAAATGAAAAGAAAATGGCAGTTATACTTACCACGCACCAGATGGAAGTAGTACAGAAGCTAAATGGCAGAGTTTTGATACTAAAAGATGGAAGCGTCAAAGTGTTTTCAGACATAATAGAAGAGGAAGTTTCAGGATATATAGTATCTTATGTTAAAGATGGCGAGATAGTAGAAGAATTCGTTGAAGGAAATTTCTCGGAAGTTTATGATAGCTTTCAAGATGAAGATATAGTAGAGATAGTTAAGAAAAAGAAAAATATGGAAGAAAAAGTTATGGAGGCATTAGATGAATCTAATTAAAGCAGAATTTAGAAAGACCCTAACCGAGGCGATAAGCTATTATCCGGATTATATAGTAGGGCTCATTACGGATTTTTTTGTACTGATTATTGTAATAAATACAGAAGGAAATACTACAGAAAAAGTATTTGGTTACATTCTCTGGATACTTGCAAGTGGTGTTATATCAGAGGCTTCTATGTGCATATCTACCGAAAAGCAGCTTGGAACTTTGCAGAATATTATGATAAAGCCTTATTCCATAGCACAGATAGTTACAGTTAAAACCATAGTGTGGTTTAGTATAAATGTAATAAAAGCCATTATAACAATGGTTGTAGCAATGATATTTTTTGGTATTGATAATTTATTCAGGCTGGAGTATCTGTACATAGTAATTCTTGCTTGCATAGGAATCATGGGATTATCATATGTACTTGCTTCTGTAACACTTATGTTCACCAAGGTTGCTTCATTTGTAAATATAATAAGTTATGGATTTTTGTTTCTATCAGGAAGTATAGTTAAAATACCTGATTTCCTTGCGTATACTAATCCAATATCATATGGGGTAAAATATGCATCAGTGATATTGAAAAATGGTATATGGGTTATGGATACAGTTATATTCCTAATAATATGTGGAAGTTGGCTGCTTGTGGGATATTTGATTTTTAGATTCATGTTTAATAGATGTAAACAGTTTAAGTGGACGTATTAAATGCTTTGTAAATAGATAAGCTTAATAATGTAATCTGATGAGCCTAGATACAAACTCCGAGTCCTATTAATTTGACAAAAATCCCATCTCTATGCTATAATCTACCAGTTACCGGCATCTCTTACGGAGATGTCTTTTTATATGAAAGGTGGAATTATAATTTGAAATTTAATGAAATGGAACTTGATGAGCGTATATTAAAGGCTGTAAAGGAGCTTGGCTACGAGGAGGCAACTCCTATCCAGACTGAGGCCATACCTGTAGCTATCACAGGAAAGGATATCTTAGGCCAGGCACAGACAGGAACAGGAAAGACAGCAGCATTTTCTATACCTATCTTAAATAATATTGATTCGAGCAATAAGCATTTGCAGGCTGTAGTACTTTGTCCTACCAGAGAACTTGCACTTCAGGTATGTGGAGAGATAAGAAAACTATCCAGATATATGCATGGCATCAAGCTGGTGCCTGTGTACGGCGGACAGGACATAGTTAAGCAGATAAAGTCCTTAAAGCAGGGAGCACAGATTATAGTTGGAACTCCTGGCCGTGTAATGGATCACATGCGAAGGAAGACAGTGAAGTTTGACCAGGTTAAGATTATGGTTCTGGATGAAGCAGATGAAATGCTTGACATGGGCTTTAGGGATGATATAGAGACCATCCTGGCTGAAGTGCCTGAGGAGAGACAGACCATGCTTTTTTCAGCTACCATGCCAAAGCCAATCCTTGACATTACAAGGAAGTATCAGAAAAAGGCACAGAATATAAAGATTGCTAAAAAAGAGCTTACAGTTGAGAACATAGAGCAGTATTACTTTGAGGTAAGAAGAAACTACAAGGATGAGATTCTTTCAAGACTTCTTGATATCTACAATCCTGAGCTTAGCATAGTATTTTGCAATACCAAGAAGAAGGTAGAAGAGGTTGCAAATGAACTTCAGGGCAGAGGCTACTTTGCAGAAGGACTTCACGGAGACCTTAAGCAGCAGCAAAGAGACAGGGTAATGGGCAATTTCCGTAATGGAAAGACTGAAATTCTTGTAGCTACTGACGTGGCAGCTAGAGGACTTGACGTAAAGGGAGTTGACCTTGTTATCAACTACGATTTGCCACAGGATGATGAATACTATGTACATAGAATCGGAAGAACCGGAAGAGCCGGTAAATCAGGCCTTGCCCTTTCCTTTGTAAGTGGTAAAGAGGTGTATAAGCTTAAAGAGATTCAGCGTTACTGCCATACCAAGATTAGGCTTAAGCCTGTGCCATCACTTGATGATGTTACCAATACAAGGGTAGACAGCCTCTTTAGCGAGCTTTCAGAGATTATTGAAAATGAAGACTTAACCAAGATGACAGAGCTTATCGAGCAGAAGGTAAATGAAGAAGACTTCACCTCTCTTGATGTGGCAGCGGCCTTCTTAAAGCTCTATCTCTCTTCTAAGGAGAGCAGCAGTGATGAAGCGTCCGATTCGGATGTTGATTTTGGTGCAAGCAATGAAAGCGGTATGGTGAGACTCTTCATCAACATTGGAAAGAAGGACAGGGTTAAGCCTGGTGACATCCTTGGTGCAATAGCAGGTGAGTCAGGCATCTCAGGCAAGCTCGTAGGAGAAATCCAGATGTATGACAAGTACACCTTTGTAGAGGTCCCTGCAGAAAATGGCAAGGAGGTTCTTCATGCTATGAAGAATGCTAAGATTAAAGGAAAGAAGATAAACATAGAGCCTGCGAATGCGAGGTAATGACATGAAGACGGAATATGTGGAGCTAAGGGATGAATATGACATAAAGGAAGGTATAAAGAAGGCTGCCGATATCATAAAGAGAGGCGGCCTCGTGGCCTTTCCAACGGAAACTGTGTACGGCCTTGGTGCTAACGGACTTGACGAAAATGCAGTTCCAAAGATATATGAGGCAAAGGGAAGGCCTACCGACAATCCTCTTATCCTGCATATTAGTGAATTTGATGAAATAAAGAGTATAGTAAAGGAAATACCAAAGACTGCCCTTATCCTTGCTGAGGAATTCTGGCCGGGACCTCTTACTATGGTGCTTAAAAAGAGTGACATCGTGCCTTACAGGACTACAGGAGGACTAGAGAGCGTTGCGGTAAGGATGCCTTCCAATAAGATAGCAAGAGAGCTTATAAAGGAGGCAGGAGTACCTATTGCGGCTCCAAGTGCTAATTCATCAGGAAGGCCAAGTCCTACCAAGGCTTCACACGTCATCCTTGACCTTGATGGCAAGATAGATATGGTGATTGACGGAGGGGCGGTTGACATAGGTCTTGAATCTACAATTGTAGATGTAACAGGAGATGTACCTGTAATACTTAGACCGGGCTTCATTACTGAGGAAATGCTCTCTGAAGCCATAGGCAGGGTAGAGATTGATGAAGTGGTTAAGAGCCTTGGCCCTGATAAGGACTTAAAGCCTAAGGCACCGGGTATGAAATACAGGCATTATGCACCTAAGGGCAGGATGACCATATACAAGGGTAAGCCTGAAAGGGTAGTAGAGAGAATAAATGAAGAAATAGCAAAGTCTGCGGGAAAGAAAACTGCTGTACTTGCAACTGATGAAACAAAGATGAATTATAAGGCTGATGTGGTTATATCCGTAGGCAGCAGGGAAGATGGAGAAAGCATTGCGCACAATCTTTTTGATGCTCTTAGGAGGTTTGATGATGTTGGCGCAGAAGTCATTTTCGCAGAGGGATTTGATGAGAATAGGCTTGGCTTTGCCATCATGAACAGGTTGCATAAATCTGCGGGATATAATATCATAATGGTATGAGGGTAAAGGGATTTTATACTTTTTACCAACATCTTTTGGATTGTACAGGAGGTAACTGTGTACGATAGAATTATATTTGTATGTGAGGGAAATCATTCCAAGGGGCCAATGGCAGAGACCATATATAAAAGCCTTACAGAGAATGAGAATATTCCCGCTATATCAAGAGGGCTTGTTGTACTTTTTTCAGAGCCTGTCAATGAAAAGGCTGTCTCAGTCCTTGAGAATCACGGTCTTACCTGTGCGGTGGAGTTTTCAAAGGAGCTTACAAAGGAAGATATAACTGAAAATGCACTCATTCTCACGATGACTGACAAACAAAAGAAACAGGCTGTAGATAAATATGAGATTGAAAACAATATATTTTCAATAAAGGAGTTTAACGGCGAAGAAGGGGAGGTTAAAGACCCTTATGGTGGTACTCTGGTTGACTATGAGGAGTGCTATAATGAACTTCTGAGACTGATTAAAAAAACTATATACAAACTTGATGAAATGGGGAAATGATTATGGAGAACAAAGTAATAGCTATTGGGAGTGACCATGGCGGGTTTGAACTAAAGCAGGAGATTATTAAGCATCTGACTAAAAAGGGAATTGGCTTTGAAGATTTTGGCTGCTTTTCTGAGGCTTCCTGTGACTACACTGACTATGGAAAGGCTGTGGCAGAGGCTGTAGCAGCAGGGAAGTACGAAAAAGGGATACTTATCTGCGGTACAGGTATAGGCATATCCATTACAGCCAATAAAATAAAGGGCATCAGATGTGCCCTTTGTAGTGATTGTTTTTCAGCAGAAGCTACCAGAGAGCATAATGATGCCAACATCCTTGCTCTTGGCGGCAGGGTAGTTGGCGTAGGACTTGCTCTAAAGATAGTTGATACCTTCTTAAATACGCCATTTTCCAATGAGGAAAGGCACATAAGAAGAATTAGTAAGATAGAGAGCTGAGATATTCTTCAAGTGCATATATAGGCTCCTGAAGTAAAGAGTATTCATCATTGTAGATATAATCGAGCAGGGCGTGGAAGCTGTTAAGAGCTCTTACCTCTTGCTCTTTTGTTATGTAATTTTTCTCTACTGCTTCGGCAAATTCATCCAGATCAAGGATTCTTATGCTGTTGTCAGGATAAACGACTAAATCAATGAGCAAATCAGTGAAATTAATGTTATTCCTATCAAAGCTAAGTTCGGATATATCGTTATACCAGTATAGAAGCCTTCCGTCACCGTCAAAGAGTTTGCTTACCTTTATACCAAGCTTAGGGTAATAGGCAGAAAAACCACCCGAAATGTCAGGACGAGTACGGATGGCTCTCCAACCTGTGACAACCAGCTCATCAGACACATAGTAAATGGTATCATTTGTTAACGATATTACTTCATCAGGTATATAGCGTTTTCTGTTAACTATATAAGTTTGATAAAGATCAGTACTAAATTTAATCATTTTTTGCCCTCTCTGACTGTGTTAAAATTATATAATCTATGGTATCATTTTAGTTAGAATAAGTAAACCATATTTATAGGAGAAATATATGCATATTCCAAATTTTTTGAAAAAAGATGATGTTATAGGAGTGACCGCACCATCTGCAGGCTTTATAGAACAGGCAGACCTTACAAGGCTTGAGAGTGCAAGGTTTAACCTCTCTGAGAGAGGCTATGAGCTTATAGAGACTGATAATGTGAGAAAATGCTACAAGGGGAGAAGTTCTACTGGAAAGAAGCGAGCTGAAGAATTTATCTCTCTCATAGAAAATAAGGATGTAAAATACATTGTCTCAGCAAGTGGCGGAGACTTCCTTATGGAAATGCTTGAATACCTCGACTATGACAAGATTAAGGCTAATCCTAAGTGGATTCAGGGATATTCTGACAATACAGGACTTATATATCCTATTACCACCATCTGCGATATGGCTACAGTGTATTCAGGAAATATTGGAGACTATGGGATGTCTCTCTGGCATGCGGCAGTTAGAAACAATCTGAAGATATTAGAGGGAAATGACATTGTACAAAAGGAATTTGACCTCTTTGAAAATGAATATGTAAAGAAGATAACAGGCTTTGAGGGCTATAATCTCACTGAGAAGGTAAAGTATGAGTTTGTTTCTGAGAATAAAGCTGAGAATTTTAGCGGAAGGCTGCTTGGAGGCTGTCTTGATGTGCTGATTATGCTCTGTGGCACCAAGTATGACAAGACTGTTGACTTCGTAAGGAAATACAAGGAAGAAGGCATAATCTGGTATCTTGAGAGCTTCGCGCTTTCATCAGCAAGACTTCAATGTGCACTTTGGCAGCTAAAGGAAGCGGGCTGGTTTGAGGGAGCTAAGGGCTTCTTGTTTGGAAGACCTTGCTTTTTTACGAAGGAGTATGAAACAGACTTCAATGAATCAGTAAAGACAGCTCTTGATGGCCTCAATCTGCCTATAATAACGGGCTGTGACATAGGCCACAGGCCACCAAGGCTGACTATGATAAATGGTTTGAAGGCAGAGGTTAAATTTGACGGCGAACACTTTGAAATGAGATATCCGGAGGTAAGAGAGTGAAAAAGAACTTTTTTGCCAGATTATTTGGGCATTTATCTACAGTTGGAAAGCATAGGTCACTGGTCAGAAAGCATTGCTTTAAGCTGGGACTTTACCGTCAGGGGCTTATGCACGATTTATCAAAGTATTCATTTGTAGAGTTTTGGACAGGTGTTAAGTACTATCAGGGAGATAAAAGTCCTAACTTCGCTGAAAGAAAGGCAAATAACGGCTACAGCTATGCCTGGCTCCATCACAAGGGGAGAAATAAGCATCATCTTGAGTACTGGATAGACTATGACCTAAGCGACGGTGCAACCATGATGGGGCTTGAGATGCCTGCCTGCTTCCTTGCAGAGATGTTCTGCGACAGGCTTGCGGCAAGCAAGACTTACAGGGGAGAGAGCTACAAGGATTCAGACCCTTATGAGTACCTGATGCTTGTAAAAGACCATTATATAATTCATCCAAAGACCTTGTCTGAGCTTGAAAAAATGATGACCATCCTAAAGGATGAGGGAGAAGAGGCGGCATTTAGTTATATCAGAAAAGAAATCTTAAAAAAATAAACTGAAATTTATAAAAAAGATAAATACAAATTATAAGTAAAATGCTGGACTTCCTCTTTTTGATATGTATAATTATTCTCAAGTCAGAAAACTAATAAACAACTCCTATATCAGTGGGTGTCAAATGCAAATTTTTGACACCCACTTCATATAGTCAAGGAGTCTGAAAAAGGAGAAAGAAATGGGTAAAAAGTACAGCTCTGTGCAAGATTTTCTAACTAAAAAAGGTATTGAAATCTCATTCAAACGTTATGGGATTGATGTCTTAGGCTCGATGGCTATGGGACTTTTCGCATCACTTTTGATAGGTACGATACTAAATACAATCGGTCTCAAGCTTGGGATACCATTCTTTTCTGAGACTATATGGCCTATAGCCAAAGAAATGACAGGCCCTGCTATAGCGGTGGCAATTGCGATGGCTCTTAAGGCTCCTAATATGGTGGTGTTTTCATCCCTCATTGTAGGCTATGCGGGAAACCAGCTTGGAGGCCCTGCCGGTGCTTGGATTGCAGCTTGGCTCAGTGTGGAGCTAGGCAAGATTGTATCCAAGGAAACAAAGGTAGATATAATAGTTACTCCTGCTGTAACCATAATATCAGGAGTTAGTATAGGGACTTTCTTAGGGCCAGTGATAAACAACCTGATGAGCGGTCTTGGGAAAACCATCATGCTTGCAACTTCCCTTCAGCCATTCTGGATGGGAATAGTAATATCAGTAATTGTCGGCATAGTCCTAACCCTGCCAATAAGTTCTGCCGCACTTTGCATGATGCTTTCTCTAGCAGGACTTGCGGGCGGAGCAGCAACAGCGGGCTGTAGTGCCCAGATGATAGGCTTTGCCGTAATGAGCTTTAAGGAAAACGGCTGGAGTGGACTACTTGCTCAGGGGCTAGGTACTTCTATGTTACAAATCCCCAATATTCTTAAAAACTGGAAAATATGGATTCCACCTACACTCGCATCTGCCATCACAGGGCCTATTGCCACTACGATTTTTAAGATGGAGAACATACCTCTAGGTTCAGGCATGGGGACCAGCGGATTGGTAGGACAGATAGGAACCATTACTGCTATGGGTGAGGCAGGTGCATCTGCCTTTACAATCTATACAGGAATAGTGGTGGTTCATTTTCTTTTGCCTGCTATATTAAGTCTTATATTTTGCAAAATTCTGAAAAAAATTGGATGGATAAAAGAAGGAGATTTAAAATTAAACTTATAGAAAAATTAAATAAAAAGATTGCAGGGTTCATAAAAAGAAAACTATCTGCAGGCTGTGGAGTGGCCTGGGAATGTGACTTAGAGCTTAGAGCCGACATTGAGAAGCTTCTTAAACAGGAGAATATTGAGTTTGAGGAAATTGCAGAATTATCCGCTTGACAGAATTGGAATAATGTAGTAAGATTTCTGTCAAAGATATTCTCTTATTCAGAGTGGCGGAGAGTGAAGGCTCTGTGAAGCTACGGCAACCCCTGAGATATGGAAGGTGCCAACCTGAGCGAAGTTATACTTCGAGCAATAAGAGGATTTGATTATTTTTGTCAAGTCCAATGAGGTTAATTAGAATAAGAGAGGTTATCGAAAGATAGCCTCTTTTCTTTATGAAAAACAATATCTTTATAGAAAAACTCAGTATTATGGAAAAGGAGAAACTATGGATAAGTTTATTTTTACATCAGAATCAGTTACAGAAGGACATCCTGATAAAATCTGTGATGCGGTATCAGATGCCATACTTGATGCCTGCCTGGCAGAAGACCCTATGAGCCGTGTTGCCTGCGAAACAGCTACCTGTACAGGTTTTGTGCTTATTACGGGAGAGATAACCACCAATGCTAAGGTGGACTATGCCAGGATTGCAAGAGATACAATAAAAGAGATAGGCTATGATGATTCAAGAAAGGGCTTTGATGGTGAGACCTGCGCAGTTCTTGTGGCAATAGACGGCCAGTCACCTGACATAGCTATGGGTGTTGATAAGGCATATGAAGTACGTGAGCAGGATATGACAGAGTCTGAGCTTTCTGCTATAGGAGCGGGAGATCAGGGAATGATGTTTGGTTATGCTTCAAATGAAGGTGATGAGCACATGCCTTATGCCCTTTCTTTGGCTCACAAGCTTACAAGAAGGCTTACAGAGGTTAGGAAGAACGGCACCCTCCCTTACCTTAGGCCTGATGGCAAGAGTCAGGTGTCAGTGGAATACGATGCAAATGACAAGCCTATAAGACTTGAGGCCATTGTTGTATCAAGTCAGCACGATGAAGAGGTGAGTCAGGAAAAAATCAGAAAAGACATAAGAGAGGAAGTAATAAACAAGGTAGTGGATCAGTCAATGGTAGACGAGCACACCAAGATATATATCAATCCTACAGGGCGCTTCGTAATAGGAGGACCTCACGGTGATGCAGGACTTACCGGAAGAAAGATAATAGTAGATACCTACGGTGGTGCTGCAAGGCATGGCGGCGGTGCTTTCTCCGGAAAAGATGCTACCAAGGTAGACAGAAGCGGTGCTTACGTGGCAAGATATGTAGCTAAGAATATAGTTGAAGCAGGCTATGCAGACAAGGTAGAAATCCAGCTTTCATACGCTATTGGCGTAGCAGAGCCTACTTCAGTTCTTGTAGATACCTTCGGTACAGGTACAGTCAGCGAAGAGAAGCTTGTGGCTGCCGTTAGAGAGGTATTTGACCTTCGTCCTGCAGGGATAATCAAGATGCTTGACCTTAGAAGACCTATATACAGAGGAACAGCAGCTTATGGACACTTTGGAAGAACTGATATAGACCTTCCTTGGGAGAAGACCGACAAGGTAGATGAGCTCAAGAAAATACTGGGATAAAAGGAAGCAAAGTTTTGAAACTCTCATGCTTGTGGAACTAAGTCTTTTGTAGTACCAATCTTCTTGACATCAAAAAAGACTTCATAAAAGCCGGTGGCAGATATGAAGTCTTTTCTTTTATTCTTAAAACAGAATATAAAACAATACTTCAAAATGTATAATGCAAGGTCAAAAGTATAAAAACGGTGAAAGCTTGATTGCAAGAGAATTTATTATCTTTTGACACCCACATCATTTTAATAAAATTTTTCAAAAATCACATATAAAGTAAAGTTCTCTCAATTACTCTACAGAAAGCAGATAGTAGTACACAGGCTGTCCGCCAAAATGTACTTCAACATCAAGTCCCTTATAAATGTCTGCAACCTTTTCAGAGAGTGCATTCGCAGCAGACTCGCTTACATCGTTTCCGTAGTAGAGGCTGATAATGCTGGAATCTCCGTCTACAAGGTGGTCAAGCATTTCAAGTACGGCTCTGTCAACTGAGTCACAAACAGATATTATTCCTTCATCGCCTATACCCATGATGTTGCCCTGGCTGATGGATTTGCCGTCAATTGCAGTATCACGGACTGCGTAAGTAACCTCTCCTGACTTAGTGTACTGCAAGGCATCTGTCATCTTTTCGGTATTTTCCTCTACATCCCCGTCATTTACATAATTTATAACAGCTGAAATACCCTGAGGTACAGTCTTGCTTGGGATAACTACTACATTCTTATCTTCAGTAAGTTCTTTAGCCTGATTTGCAGCAAGGATGATATTCTTGTTGTTAGGCAGAATGAAGATATTGTCTGCATTTACCTTTTCGATAGCGGTTAGGATATCATCTGTACTTGGGTTCATTGTCTGTCCACCTTCAAGCACATAGTCAACTCCAAGCCCCTTAAATATCTCGCTAAGACCTGAACCTGCAGATACAGCTATGAAGCCGTCCTTCTTTCTCGGCTCACTTGCCGCCTTTTTTGCTTCCTTCTCAGCTTCTTTTTCTCTGTTTGCTATCTGGGTAGCGTTTTCAATTACTCTTTCGTGATGCTCCTCACGCATGTTGTCTATCTTCATACTCGTAAGCTGTCCGTAGGTAAGTGCCTTCTGGATAGCAAGTCCCGGGTCGTTAGTATGTACGTGAACCTTAACTATCTCATCATCAGCCACCACAACTATACAGTCTCCAAGCCCCTCAAGATAGTGCTTAAAATCAGCCTCATCCTTTTCAGTAAACTCTTTTTCTGACATTATGATAAACTCTGTACAATAGCCGAACTTGATGTCAGCAGTCTCAATATCATCAGTGATTCCGGACTTTCCTGATGAAACTGAGGCAGTTGTGATGTTGCCGTCTGCAAGTGGAACTACTTTACCAAGGATAACATCATAAGCACCCTTAAGTACTTCTACAAGGCCTGCACCGCCTGAATCCACAACGCCTGCTTCTTTAAGCACAGGAAGCAGTTCAGGAGTCGAAGCAAGAACCTTTTCCATGTGTGAAAGGACTTCACCAAAGAATTTGGCTATGTCATCTGTAGTACCTTCAAGCTCGGAAGCCTTATCAGCGCCACCCTTAGCAACTGTGAGTATAGTTCCCTCCTTTGGCTTCATTACCGCTTTATAGGCTGTTTCTGAAGCTTTAACAAAGGCAGAAGCAAGAACTGACACATTTACATTATCAGCATGTGCAGTTATTTCTTTACAAAAGCCTCTTAAAAGCTGTGAAAGAATAACACCGGAATTACCTCTTGCTCCTCTTAGGGAACCGCTTGACATAGCCTTTGCGATATTTTCAATGGTTGGCTCTTCTACCATAATCACAGCCTTTACAGCAGACATAGCTGTAAGGGTCATGTTGGTACCGGTATCTCCGTCAGGAACAGGGAATACATTTAGCTCGTTAATTCTCTCTTTTTGAGACTCAAGTCTCGCGGCACCCGCCAGGAATGCTTTCTTTAACAATTGTGCATCTAATCTAGATATTGCCACTTGTCATCCTCCTTAGTCTACGACTCTAACACCTTCAACATATACGAAGATGTTCTTAACCTTCATGCCGGTAAATTCTTCAACCTTGTATTTAACATTTTCAATAAGGTTGTCAGCAACAGCAGAAATACTTACACCATAAGCTACAATTATATGGAGCTCGGCAGTAATCTCATTATTTTCAATTGTAATTTCAACACCCTTACTAAGATTGTCTTTCTTAAGCAGGGTTGCAAGACCGCTAATCATACTTAGGGAGGCCATACCAACTATGCCAAAACATTCGATGGCAGCTGAACCCGCATAGCTTGCGATAACGTCTTCGTTTATCGAAACCTCACCTATATTTGTATTTACATATCCTTTCATAAAACCTCTTTTCCATGTGATAACACATTGATTTTGATGTTTTGTGCATACTACAAGAATTATACCCATTATGGAATAAAAATTCAAGTTTGATATCTGACTTTATTTTTTTTGATAAATATGTTAGTATTAGAGTATGGCGTTTATGCAATGTTTTGACACGAAAGCTGCCAAGATGGGCGTTGAAAGAGGCAGTTCACCAGGGATTGTTGTGGATTTTTTCTATATTAACAATCACACAGTATATTTAAGATAAGGAGAGGGATAATGTCTGAATTAGGAAACACTGATGAGAAGGCTTATAAGAGTATGAATTTTATAGGGATAGTCAATATTTCACTTGGTATAGTTATGGTAGTGGTTTCTGCTGTATGCGGAGCTTTTATCATAGCGGGCGGAGCGAAGCTTATTAGGGACAAAAAAGGAATAACTTTTTAATGGAGATATTTAATGAAGCTAAGCGCTAAGGAAAAATTTTCGAGAATAATTGATGCTATGCTCTATGGCGATTTTACTACCAAGAAGTATTTGTACGGAATAGTATTATTTACCATAGCTACCCTTGTAACCGGGATAATGGCTGTCTTTGGTGCGGGGATATGGTTTGGGCTTTCTGCAATGCTTGTTGGAGTAGTGGATTTGATATGGTGGCAGTCAATGACTCTTACCGCCAATGACCTGAAAGAACAGGGCAGTAAGGAAAGGTATTTGCAGGAAAAAAAGACAAAGAAGCTTGAGAAGGAAAAAGAAAAAGCTGAGGAAAAGGCAAGGAAGGAAGAAGAAAAACGCCTTAAAAATGAGCCTCAGAGCGAGGTAGAAAAGGCACTTGGTAAGGCAGAAGAGGGAGCCGATGAGAATGTCGGCTATAGGATAAGCAGCGAAGAGATAAAATATGTATTAAAAAAGTATAAGGCAAAAAAAGACCACAGAGAGATAATCATTGACTCTTGTGAATCTTTGGGACTTAAGGAAGCCCCTGCTTATATCTGGGCTGATAAGAAGAAGTATTACTTCCTCATCCTTGGAGACGGAGAGCCTCTTAAGCTTGATTACCCGCTTGAATACAACCTTAAGCTTCATTATGAAGTCGGGGTAAAGGCCAATCCTGATGCTGAATATAAGAAGTTTAAGGGAGTGAGCGTTGTAGCCATTGCCTTTGCACCTTTTTTACCTGATTACTACCAGAAAAGAACGGACACAGGAACTGCATTTTATAAGAATCTCTACAGGCTTGGGAAGGACATGTATTTTACCAATACCTCAGCCAAGAATGTGTTTGATATCACGGGAGCAGACTTTGAGATAAAGGATGACGTGACTGAGGATATGCGCCATGGAGAAGACTTTAAGAACGCATACAAGGCCAATATTCTCTGGAGAGACGGAGCCATTACTTCCAATGAGTACAAGAATATCATCACAGGGCTTTTAAGCAGCCTTGCGAGAGCCGATATAAGGTTTGATGACTTTAACAGAATACTCGAGCAGATGAGGGAATATAACTTCATCACCAAGGCTTATAAGGACTTCTACATAGACTACAGGAAAAAATACAGAGAAAAGATGGCAAAATAGAATAAAAATGATTACGAAACCTTTTGCAGGGCAGCTTGCAGAAGGTTTTTATCATAAGTATAATATCTAATAAAGAATTATAAAATTAAAAATAATCTGACTAATACTTGAAATTAATAATTATATCAGATAAAATAAAAAGTCAAATATATAATATTAATAAGGAGATAGAAAAAATGATATGAAAAACGTATTTAAAATTAGTATAATAACAATTGTTTGCTATATTATTATATATATATTATATTATTTTAGTGTTAACTTGACAGGTGTTTATAATTTGATTTGGGATTGGATGAACTTTTATCTCATTTTACCGATTACATGCATATTTTCGGTATGGGCAGTATTATTGTACAGGGATGTTACAAATATATTTTTAATATCTGGTACAGTACTGGGAATTATTATAGGAAATGTGGCTGGAGAGATATCAGAACAAAAATCACCAATAAGTGTTAATAAAGGTTGGATATTTTATACTTCTGTTTTATTCATATGTTGTTTGGTTGGATACCTTGTTGATATAAAAAGAGAACTTAATAAAAGACAACTGATAACAACTGGGATTAAATTTATGCGTATTGTATTTATAAGTGTATTAGTGCTGGTTTTTACTATTAGTTTTACTTTGGCAAAATGGACTTTGAGTTATTGGAAAGGAGGAGAAGATGGCTATATTGAAGGATATAATGTAGGACTTTCTGATGCACAAAATCACAAACCAATGAAAGAAAATACACCATATAAAGGCGGTAAATATTCTTTTGGTGATTTGGAGTATAAAGGATATATCATGCATTGGAGTTCTGGATACAAAGAAGGATATGAGACAGGAAAAAAATAAAAAAACTGCCATCAGATAGTTTTGTTCTGATGGCAGTTTTTGCGCAGTATAGGGATATTGTTGTGCGCCTAGTGGCGCACTTTTCTAACGATGTAGTCTCGAATCTGTCTGGTAGTATATATTCGTTACTTATTTCACAAATAAACAAAAATGAACAAATGACCAATATTGTGTTTATGTCCAAAAAATCACCCAAAATACCTTGTCAAGATGTTGATTTTTTTATTATTTTAAGTATAATCAAGACAATAACATATTAAACCCATATAAATTTGTGAGTATAGCTTTCCGCATAAAAATGATGCTGGTTATTTCCAGCTAAAATGTGCAGAAATGTTAAGCTACAAGTGGATTTGGAAAATATGTCATTCACATTAAAGGAGGAAGAAGAATGAAAAAGGGGCTTAAGAAGTTTTTGGCTCTGGGGCTTTCCACAGTTCTTACAGTAGGAGCGCTTGCAGGCTGTGGAACACAGGGTGACTCAGGCAAATCAGGAAGCACAGGAAAGGCTTCGGGAAGCACAGCCGGAAGTGCATCAGGAGTAGTACTTAACGATGGTGGTACTTATCCTGTAGTGAAAGAGGGCAAGCTTGAACTTTCCGTATTTACTATGAGCATGCCTAATGTACAGGATTTTGCAACCAATGACTTTACAAAGTTCTTGGAGGAAAAGACAGGAATTCATATTAACTTTGTGACAGCAGGAAGAGATGAGTATGAGGAAAAGCTTAATCTCCTCTTACAGTCAGGCGACTATCCTGACGTAATACTTGGAGGCGCACCTAACCTTGCTAAGTACGGTGTTAAAGAAGGAGTTATTATCCCTCTTGATGACTATCTTACCGAAAAGAATGTACCTAACTATCTTAAGATAGTTGCTAACTATGATATCAACAAGACAAAGGAAGCAGATGGAAAGATATATTCCTTAGGTGGAGTAAATGACTGCTACCACTGCCAGTACGCAAGAAGAATGTGGGTAAATCAGAAATACCTTAAGGAAATGGGAGTTGAGATACCTACTACTACAGAAGAGTTTAAGAATGTATGTAAGAAGTTCTTAGAGTATAAGAAGGGTGGAATTGCAGTTGCAGGTGCGGCTCAGGGCTGGCATACCCGTATGCAGGACTGGCTTATGGGTGCATTTACCTTTGTGCCAAGTAAGTCCGCAACCCTTAGTGCAAGAGACTATGTAGTCCTTAATGATGAAACAAAAAAGGTTGAAACTGTAGCTATTACAGATGCTTATAAGGCCGGCCTTAAGTATATGAACGAGCTGTATAAGATGGGAGCTATCTATGATGGTAACTTCACTCAGACAAGTGAACAGCTTAGAACCCTTGCCAATCAGGCAGATGCACCTATCCTTTTCTTTACAGCAGGTGTTAACTCAGACGTTATAGACCCTGAAAGCAACAACGAGCTTTATAGAAACTACGTACCTGTAGCCCCTATTAAGGGACCTGATGGAACCCAGATAGCTTGGACCATCCACAACTCAGGCTTTAACTCAGGCGGTTTTTGTGTAACAGATAAGTGTAAGAATGTAGAAGCAGCTCTGCGCTGGGTAGACTTCTTCTATAATAGTCCGACAGGTGACCTTTGTTCTCAGTATGGTGCTGAAGAAGGAAAAGACTGGGTGCTTAATCCTAAGGGAAAGGTTGGCTTAAATGGAGAGCCTGCACTTTATGAAGTACTTAACCTTTACTCATCAGATCCTCAGAACCACGACTGGCAGGATGTAGGACTTAGAGTTGCTCCTGCTTCATACCGTCTT
The DNA here is from genome assembly GCF_057250765.1 of Catonella sp. Classification (NCBI taxonomy): domain Bacteria; kingdom Bacillati; phylum Bacillota; class Clostridia; order Lachnospirales; family Lachnospiraceae; genus Catonella; species Catonella sp. The sequence goes on along the minus strand of NZ_DBHIEC010000003.1, from coordinate 11,819 downwards.
GGACAGGCAGTTGATCCAAATGTAGACCCTTATTCACCTGCTGGACTTGAGAAGCTCTTGTTTGATACATCAAAGAACCTTTACGAGCCATACGCCAACAATACAAAGCTCCTTAACCTCTCAGAGCTTAAGCTCACAGATGAGGAGAGTACAGCGGTATCTACAATGGCAGTTGAGCTTGAGAAGATTATTGAAGAAAACTCTGTTGCATTTATAACAGGAACCAAGGATATAGACGCTGAGTGGGATAGCTACAAGGACGCTGTTAATAAGGCAGGAATTGAAGAAATCCTAAAGACATATCAGACAGCGTATGACAGACAGACTAAATAGTGTTTTTGCCTGAAATTAGGCAGATGAGATTAAGGAAGCTGTCCACACTTTGGACAGCTTCCAGACATTTAAGTGACTTATGTGAGGACAGGAAGTGATTAAGAGGTAAGAAAGGAATTATGCAGCAATGGCAAAAAATAGTGCTACGATTAGTAAAAGTAATAAGATTAAGTCTGCAAACTGGCAGTTTTGGGTTATTATAGCCGTTCCAATCATTTACGCGATAATATTTGCCTATATCCCTATGGCGGGTATAGTTCTTGCATTTCAGGACTTTTCCATCAGGAAGGGTATATTTGGAAGCGAATGGGTGGGACTCAGATATTTTAAACAATTCCTGACTTCAACAAGTAGTGTTTTGGTTATCAAGAACACCTTGATTCTCGGTATATATTCATTTTTAGCTTCATTCCCTGTACCTATCCTGCTTGCGATAGGAATCAATGAAATGAGGGCAAAGAGATACAAGAAGGCTGTGCAGATGGTTACTTATGCACCATACTTCATATCCATAGTTGTACTTGTAGGTATGATGATGCAGATGATGGACCTTAGAAGCGGTATTATCAATGTATTCATACAGAAGTTAGGATTTTCTCCGATAAATTTCTTTGGCGACCCTAAGATATTCAGGCATCTCTATGTATGGAGTGGTGTATGGCAGTCTGCGGGCTATGCTTCTATCATTTACCTTGCAGCGCTTTCGGGAGTAAGTAAAGAACTACAGGAAGCTGCTATAGTTGACGGGGCGAACAGAGTTAAGAGAATACTGCACGTAGATATTCCTGCAATCCTGCCAACTATTATAATCATGCTGATATTTAACTGTGCAAGCATAGTGAGTATAGGTCTTGACAAGGTCTTCCTTATGCAAAACTCTCTAAATGCTTCAGTATCTGAGGTTATATCAACCTTTGTGTACAAGGTGGGTGTAGTTAACTCCAATATCGGATTTTCTACAGCTGCCGGACTCTTCCAGTCAGTTGTATCATTTGTACTTCTTGTAATAGTCAATAGGGTATGCAAGAAGATTACAGAGAATAGTTTATGGTAAAGAGGTGATATAATGGAAAATACAAAATTCAGATACATGAGCATAGGTGACAAGACCTTTACAGTTGCCAACTATGTAGTGCTTACAGCGATATTTTTGATAGTGCTTTATCCGATTATCTATGTGGTTTCAGCCTCATTTTCCAGCCCTCAGGCAGTTATTAGCGGAAGAGTTCTCTTGCTTCCTGTAGAGCCTACCTTAAGAGGATATGAGGCGGTATTTCAGAATGCAAAGATACTTTCGGGTTTTGCCAACTCAATATTTTATCTGGTTGCGGGAACTGCTATTAATATAATAATGACAATACTCTGTGCCTACCCACTCTCCAGAAAGGAGTTTAGGGCAAGAGGAGCGGTGGCTATGTTCTTCATCTTTACAATGTACTTTAGCGGTGGTATAGTGCCATCTTACATCCTTGTAAAGAGCCTCCACATTATGGATACAAGGTGGGCTATGATAATACCTACAGCTATGTCTACCTACAATATGATAATCTGCAGGACCTACATAGTAAATTCTATTCCTGACGAGCTTTACGAGGCTTCTCAGATGGATGGCTGTACACCTTTTAAGTATATGATGAAGGTAATCGTACCTCTTAGCAAGCCTATAATTGCAGTTCTTGTACTCTACTACGGAGTTGCAAAATGGAATGATTATTTTAACGCAATGCTTTATCTCTACAAAGAAGGTCTTCAGCCGCTTACCATAGTTATGAAGGAAATCCTCATTCAGAACAAGGTGGATTTGACTAAGGTGGGTAATGCTTCGGCTGTAGCAAAGCTTCAGGGAATGTCAGAGCTTCTTAAGTATTCTACAATAGTAGTAGCATCTCTCCCTGTTATGCTTCTTTACCCTTTGATTCAGAAGCATCTTGTTAAGGGTGTAATGGTTGGAGCAGTGAAAGGATAAGTATGGAAAATTATATATTGGAATGTTGCGTAGACAGGCTCGCATCAGCAATAAACGGTGAAAAGGGCGGTGCAAACAGGTTCGAGCTTTGTGCCAATCTTGTAATAGGCGGAACTACTCCAAGCTTAACATTATTCAGGCAGGTTAGGAAGCATACTAACCTGCCCGTTCACGTACTTATAAGAAACAGATTCGGAGATTTCTGTTATAATGATGACGAGATAGAAGAAATGTGCGATTCCATAAAAGCCTTTGCAGATGAAGGGGCTGATGGAGTTGTGGTTGGAGCCCTTACTCCAGATGGTGATTTGGATGAAGATGCCATAAAGAAGTTCATATTAAGAGCTGGAAGGGCTAAGGTGGTCCTTCACAGAGCTTTTGATATGTGTAGGGAGCCATTTGCGGTACTAAGTAAAGCTAAAGAGCTTGGGATTGACACCATCCTTACTTCAGGACAGAAAGGAAACTGCGTAGATGGAAGCCCTCTTATAAAAGAGCTGATAGAGAAGGCGGGTAAAGACATCAACATACTTATAGGAGCAGGCGTCAGTGCTGATGTTATTAAAAAGGTATATGAGATGACGGGAGGAACCAACTACCATATGTCAGGAAAGAGGGTAATAGACAGCAGGATGGCTTACAGAAGAGAAGAGGTCAATATGGGGCTGCCCTCTCTAAGTGAATATGATATCTGGGAGACTTCTGCCGAAGAGATAGCTAAGGCTGTAAAGGTGTTAAAGGAATTATAAGAATTTTGAAACAGGAGGATATATGTTTTCAAAAGAGTTTAATGAGAAGATAGAGGAGAGACTTAGGCGCAGAATAAGTGAATTAGGCCTTGATTTATTAAAGGATGAGCTGGCTGGCTTAGAAGACAGGGAAGAAAGAGATGTAATGGAAGCCTTGAAGTATTTATATGCCTACATGTCTCTTAGTGACATAGGTGACTACAAGGTGGAGACCTTTCTTGATTTTGCAAGGCATGGAGCCTTTCTCTTTAATGAGGGAGAGTTTAAGGGAGCGGCAAATGAAGAAATGTTTGCCGAATATGTACTTGGAGCAAGGATAAATAATGAGGATATAGTTGAGAACAGAAAAATCTTCTATGACAGGGTGAAGTCTCTTATCAAAGGCAAGACTATGAAGGAGGCTGTAATCGACATAAATTACTGGTGCTCATCAAAGGTAACCTACAGGTCCACAGACGGAAGAACAGCCAATCCGTTGACGGTCTACAACAACACTTATGGAAGATGTGGAGAGGAGTCCACCTTTGGAGTTTCAGTCTTTAGAAGCGTAGGCATACCTGCTAGACAGGTCTATGTGCCTCTCTGGTCTCATTGTGACGACAACCACGCCTGGGTGGAGGTATGGTGTGACGGGAAATGGTACTTTCTCGGAGCCTGTGAGCCTGAGGATGAGTTAAATCAGGGCTGGTTCTTAAATGCTTCTAAAAGAGCCATGATGGTCCATGCAAGATGCTACAATCCTGAGCTTGAAAAAGATGTAAATGAGGCTGTAGGTATACCTGTAGCTGTAAATGCCCTTAGCACCTATGCTCCAACCAGAGAAATCTTTGTAAAGGTTATGAATGAGGCGGGAGAGCCATTTTCCGGCACCAAGGTGTATTTTAAGGTAATTAACTACAGTATGCCGGGGGAGATAGCTGTTACCTGTACCGATGAAGAAGGTGTAACAAGACTTAAGACAGGTAGAGGCAGCCTTTTAATCTCTGCCTTCGAAGATGGAAACTACGGTGAAGTCTTAGTGGATACTGCTGAGGATATACAGATAACATTGGTGCTAAGCCCTGATGGCTATAAGAAGACGGAAGGTTCATTTATTATGAGGGCACCAAGCCTTGTAAATAGTGGAAAGGCTGAGAACAAAGCAAAGTCTGAAGCAAGTGATACAAGGAAAAAGGAAGAGGCTGAGAAAAGAGCTTATAAGGAAGCAAGCTTGTTTGACAGGGAAGCTGCTGAAAGGACCATCAAGAGGTTTAAGGGAAAGGATGAGGAGATTCTTAGCTTTGCCCTTCTTAAATCCTGTGAAAACCAGAGAGAATTACAGAAGTTCATATCAGAAAAGAGAGAAATCCCTGACAAGTGGAAGGTGGGACTGATTGACAGCCTTACACAAAAGGACTATCAGGATACGGAGGCAGAGACACTTTTTAATCATTGTCTTTATACTGATGAGAAGCTTTTTGACAAGTATCCTCGGGAGATATTTTATAAATACATACTTTGTCCGAGGGTGGATTTTGAGATGATACGTCCTTACAGAAAGTTTCTGTCTGAGAGATTTGAGGGTGAAAAGGTATCGAACATCGATGAGATTAGGGTTTTGTTTAATGAAGTTGATGAAAAACTTAAAGAAAAGCCTGAACTTGAGTATAGCAGCCTTATAAGCTCTGCTTTAGGTGCCTTTAGCATAGGTTATGCAAGTGAAAAATCAAAGAGGGTGATTTTCATACAGCTTCTTAGAAGCCTTGGTGTACCATCAAGGCTGAATCCTAATGACAGGAGGATGGAAGTGTACCTGGATGATGGCTTCATTGCCATAGAAGAAGAGAAGGAAAGCCCTAAGGGAAGCCTCGAGCTTGACTTTGAAGCAGGTGTCAACTGGAGTTATTATGATAATTTCAGTATCTTAGCCTACTCTGAAGGAGAGTTTAAGCCACTTTATCTGGATATGGAAGATATAAAGGAGGATGGGGGTGTACTTAAGTTAAATGCGGGAACCTACAGGCTTATTACAAGCAACAGGCTTCCAAATGGCAATATATTTGCAAAATCAGTGCTTGCAGAAGTAAAAGAAGGAGAGATTACCAAACTTCCTGTGACATTTTACGAAGCGGGCATAAGCGATATGCTTTCTGACTATCCTATTAGAAACATAGAATTTGAAACTGAAAAGAAAGAAAAGACTTCGATTGGTGAACTCACAAAAGATAAGAACGGTATCTTTATCTGGCTCTCCGCAAAGGCGGAGCCTACAGAGCATATCTTAAATGAGCTTCACGATAAGAAGGAGTTGTTTAATAAGCTTAAAACAAAGCTACACCTCGTAGTTAAGTCTAAAGATGAGCTTGAGGATGCCAATATAAAAAGGATTGCAGAAGAGCTTAGCAACAGAGATATCCTTTTTGAAAGCTTTGATACAGAGGCAGGAAAGCTTGCCAGAGAGCTCTACCTTGAACCGGGACTATACCCTCTTATCTGTGTAGTGGATAAGGAAGGAAGGGGAGTTTACGGAACTGCAGGCTACAATGTGGGAACAGCAGATATGTTACTAAAAATATGCGGATATTTAGAGGAGGAGAATCATGAATCAGGTCATTAAAGATAGAACAGAGCGTACAAAGTGGTACAACAGTGCAAGATTTGGAATGTTTATCCACTGGGGTTTATATGCTATTCCTGCCAGAGGTGAGTGGGTTAGAAGCGTATATGAAATACCTAAAGAAGAGTATGAGCCTTATTTTGATGAATTTTATGCTGAAAACTACAACCCTAAAGAATGGGCCAGGCTTGCCAAAGAAGCCGGAATGAAATATGCAGTCCTTACTGCAAAGCACCATGACGGATTCTGTCTATATGATACTAAGCTTACAGATTTTAATTCTGTGAAAGCACCTTGTAAAAGGGATCTTGTCAGGGAGTTTTTAGAGGCTTTTAGAGCAGAGGGAATAAAAGTAGGACTCTATTATTCAATAATTGACTGGAGACACGAGGACTTCCCTCATTACGGCGATATGCACCATCCTATGAGGAATAATGAAAAATGCAGTAATGAAAACAGAAACTTTGACCGCTATCTTGAATATATGTTTGGGCAGATAAAAGAGCTTCTTACCAACTATGGTCACTTAGACCTTATGTGGTTTGACTTCTCTTATGGAGATATGAAATGTGACAAGTGGAAAGCGAAAGAACTTATGGAAATGGTTCGCTCAATCCAGCCTCATATCATAATCGACAACCGTCTTGAGGGCAGTGCAGAGGATGCAGGCTCAATAAGGACTCTTGAGCCTACAACATACTCAGGCGACTTTGCTTCCCCTGAGCAGATGATACCACCTGAAGGAATCAGAGACGTGGCAGGGAACCCTCTTCCATGGGAAGCCTGCATCACACTTAACAACCACTGGGGATATTGTTCCTATGACAAGCATTATAAATCAGCTAAGATGGTTATAAGAATGCTTGTTGAATGTGTAAGTAAGGGAGGAAACCTCCTCTTAAATGTGGGACCTAATGCAAAGGGTGAGATTCCGGTAGAATCCGTGGTCATACTTGAAGAAGTAGGCAGGTGGATGAAGCAAAATGGAAGAAGTATATATGATTGCGGATACGCAGAGCTTCCAAAGCCTGAATGGGGAAGATTTACAAGGAAGGGCAATGTTCTCTACGCCCATGTAATGGAAGAACAGGCAGGAGCAATCTGCCTTCCTAACTTGGCTGGAAAGATAGAGAAGATGCGCCTTGTAAAGGACAATTCCGTTATAGATGAAACCTTTTACTGGAACTTAAAGGAGTTCTCAGAGCATTCCTTCTTCTTCTTTTCACCTACCGCCGCAGACTGCTATCCACTTCCTGATGAGATAGATACTGTGGTTGAGATATTTCTTAAGGAGGAATAGATGAGCGTAGTCTTAGGAAATGTAGGAAATACAGAGGTTATTTTTGTAAAAAAGGGGGAGAAGGGCTATCCTTATGAAGAGAGGGTGGGCACTGTCTTTAAGGCAGACTATCTTGATACGCTCTTGCTGCCGCTTGAAAAGGATAAGAAAGTCCTGTTTGTAGGTCTTGGTAAGGAAATTGTAAAAGAGCCTTCCACATCTATGGAAATCTCTGCAAAGGCCTGCAAGGAACTTAAAAAATATGAGATAAGTGAATACAGCTTCAATGTAGAAAACTTAAGGCTTAATAAGGAGAGCTTTGTAAACTTTGCAAAGGGGATTTATCTTTCTATAAAGGCAAAAAGAAGCTACAAGAGCGATGCTAAGATAGAAGAGGCTAAGGTAGGTATAGTAGGCACAAACTTTGACATAAGCCCTCTTCTAAAGAAGGCAGAGATAATCAGCGATAGCATTATATTTGCAAGAGACATGGTAAATGCTCCGTCAAACTACCTTCACCCACAGGAGTTTACAGAGGAAATAGCCGAGTTTGTAAAGGATACAGCCATAGAAACTGAGATATTGGATGAAGAAGAGCTTAGGAAGCTTAAAATGGGTGGAATCCTTGGGGTAGGGGGAAGCAGTGCCTTCCCTCCTTACCTTGTAGTGCTTAGATACAGGGGTAATCCTAAGTCTAAGGAAAATACCGCCATAGTGGGCAAGGGAATAACTGTAGATACAGGAGGCTACTGCCTTAAGCCTTCACAGTTTATGGCAGGCATAAGGGGAGATAACGGCGGTGCTGCGGCAGTTGTGGGTGCGATAGCCATCCTTGCAAAGCTAAAGGCTAAGGTGAATGTAACTGCCATTGTGCCAACAGCCGAGAACAAGATTGCCCCTGACAGCTATGTGGACGGAGATGTGCTTACATCCTACAGTGGTAGAACGATAGAAGTCTGCGATACAGATGCAGAGGGCAGGCTCATTCTCGCAGATGCAGTTACCTATGCCGTAAGAAATGAAAAGGCTACAAGGGTACTTGATATTGCAACCCTTACTGGTGCTGTAGTAGGAATGTATGGCTTTACCATAGGAGGAGTGGTAACTGACTCTGATGAGATGTGGGAGGAGTTTTACAGGGCTTCTCTTAAAACAGGAGAAAAGAATGCCCGTATACCTTTTGGCAGAGAGCATGAGAAGATGCTTGAAAGTGACATAGCAGACATCAAGAACCTTGGTGGAAAATTCTGCGGCACCATAACTGCGGGGCTATTTATCAGAAGCTTTGCCGAGAAAAAGCCTTGGCTTCATATAGACATAGCCGGTACAGCCTGGGTGGATACACCTGACTATGCTTATCAGGACAAGTATGCAACTGGAGTGTGTGTAGATACTATTGCTGAGTGGCTGATGGGATAATAAGTTGATGGAATAATTAAAAGATGTTTGGAACTATCCATATCCAGGGATGAGAGGTTATTATTAATTATGAATGAGAAACAGTGTAAATATTGTGGAGGAGAACTGGAAGAAGGTACATTCTATGGTGCTAGAAGTTTTTTCGTGCCAAAAGGGAAAAAGATTCCTGCTACCTATATGAAAAGGTCTTTTGATAAGCAAGGAGCTATAAGAATTCCGCCATTTTATTTTCCTCTGTTTGCTCCTAAGGAAAATCCACTTGCTTATGCTTGTAGGAATTGTAAAACTATAATGATTTTTTATGAAGTCAATGAAGAAGAATAAAATATAAGACAAGAGTTCTTATGATAATTAACAAGGACTGGTAGCTAAATATAGCTGTCAATTCTTGCTATATATAACATACAACAAGTTTTGCAAATAAGGTGAATTGAAAAAGTAGGTTCCACATCTAGGCTTCTTTATTTATATTAAAGTTCAGACTGGAACTTATTTTTTCTAAATTGCTAGATTTTCAAAGTAAGTGCAACACTTTATAAAAATAGTAAATGCAACACTATTGCTAGATAAAATGATAAAATTATATCAATATAATCAGACTGAATATAATCAAATTTGGTTTGATTTTGTTGCTTTTGGTGAAAAAAGGGTATAGCAAACAGACATGAAACCACATCTTTCAGGTTAAATGCAACGGTTTTTAGTGTTGCGTTTACTTTGAAAGGTATTTACTTTACTCTCATTTAGTGTTATTCACTGATATTAAGTTCACTTTCATTGTTCTTGACTATATGGTAAAGTGACTGTCCTTTTTTTATGCGTGGCGAGACTATACTGTTTATCCTTGTTATGTCATAAAGAGTAAGGTCAAAACCATTTCGTGATTGTACAAGGGTGTCACAGTAAGCTAAATGAGCCTTTTTAGCATCGTAGAAGTGTTTTTCCAGACGGCAGTATCCTCTTTTTGTACATCCGTTGCACAGCTTTATAGAGGAACCGTTCCAGTGTTCACAGCTTTTTTTGTTATAATGTTCACAGTATTTTTTGGCAAGATGGCATGAGCGGCATTTTTATTACAGTCTTTGGAACCGCATACATGCTTAACATTGCATCCATTATAATCATTGCAGTCACAGATATTAGGTATTTTGACAAGTGAATGCTTTTGTATTTCTCTTGAAATGGTAGAAGGGGATTTCTCGAGGAAATCAGCAATACTTCTGATTGAAAAACCCTGTGCAAGAAGGGTTTCAATTTTAATGCGTTCAGCGCCTGTTAGATGTTTCTTTTTGTTCATAGGAACTCCTTCCTATAATGTCAAGCCCTAAATCATTTAATTTCAGGCTTTTCTTTAAATATTTACCTCATAAAACAGAGCAAAAAATGTATGACAGTCATTGTATTTTATACTGAACAGCTAAAAGAGAGTGTGGTTTATAAAGCATCCCATTGTTTTGCTTTATAAAGGCTATAAATCCTCTGCTAACTATGATGGTGAACCTTCCGTGTCTAAAGGGATTGTGTCCCAACTTCCTTCGTCCCACCTGTCCATACACCGAGTGCCTGCTAAGCTTTCTAACAGGGTCATGCCCTACGGAGAGAACTACTGCAAGCTACAGCTCTTGTTTGTTTTTTGATTTTACTGACCTGTCTACTCCGCAGGGTACGGATATTCCGTGGACGCTTACCCTGCCTCGCTTTGCTGGTCATTGTGATGATGTAGCGCTTGTAGCACTCCATCGTTATCGGGTTTCCTTCCAGAACCCTGCCCGATCTCGGAATAATCCGACACCCGGCAAGGCTCTGGAATAAATTTTGCTGTCGACTGTTTTACGCTACAATAGCTTCCTTATTTTCCGGACGTCTAATGTCCATCAACATCTTCTTCGGAGCATATTTCGTACCAGTATTCAGAATCGTATAGATAATCCTCAGAAGCTTGCAGGCTATCACAATCAATGACTGCATCTTTTTCAACGGATTATCGGCTCGTGTCGTATAATACATATGGAGTTCTTTGAATTCCTCTGCATGGGCCACTGCTGACTTTGCTGCCTGGAATAACCAATATCTGAGTCGTTTGCGTCCTCTATGACTGATTTTGGTTTCTCCCTTATGCTTTCCTGAACTGCATGCCACAAGGCCTAATCCGCTTAATTTCTGTATTTCCTTAACATCATCAAATCTTGAAATATCTCCCATCTCTGCAAGAATACCGGAAAGTGTATTTTCTCCAATCCCAGATATCTCCAGAACGTTACCTGTATGCGGTATCTCCTGACATTTCTGGTTGATCTGGTTCTCTATAACAGCAAGTTCAACATCCAGTTCCATGATTTTCTGCACGAACCACTTTACAGCTGTCTTGCTTGCAATAGATCCATCCTTAATCCCAACACTTGCTTTTGCGTACTGTAAGATTTCTCTGGCTCTGCTGTACCCGCGTCCTCTAAGTTTAGCAGCATGCCAAATCTGTCTTATCCCTTCTTCTCCAAGTGCGGTCAGTTCATCCGGAAATGGTGCCTCTTTCAGCAGTTCAAGGCTAAATGCTCCATCGACTTTTCCCAATGCTTCCTTATACTCCGGGAAATATATCTTCATCTCCCTGTGCATCCGGTTGATTGTTCGAATTCTGTCTTCATTCAGTTGGTCTCTGAACATGGATAACCTACGAAGTTCAGCATAGATTTTTTCTGGAAGATATGGCATACCAAAGTTGCCATCCTTGACAAGATTTGCTATCAGTTTTGGATCCTTCCTGTCATCCTTGAGCTGGCTGTTATCTTCAACCTCCTTTGTCTGCTTAACAGCATAAGGGTTTACCTGAACAACACTGATTCCATTTGCAATCATCCAGGTAGCAAGGCAGAACCAGTAGTGACCGGTCGGCTCTAAGCCAAGTACTATCTGACTCTTATCATGTTCAGCAGCTATCTTTACTGCCCATTCTTTTGCACTCTGGAATCCCTCATAATCATTGTTGAAAGAATATGCGGACTTACTGAGTTCCCGTCCTCTGGTATCAATTGCTCTCACATAGTGCGTTTCGCTGCCTACATCACATCCCAAGATAAGCATGTCATCGCTGATAAAAGAGAGTTTTTTATTTTTATCGAACTTACCATTGGTTTCCAACTCACGCCAGGTTGAAGCTGTGAGATTTTCCTTAATCACCTCCGCTTTTTTCAAAAGCTCCTGCTGTTCAAAAATATTTGCTGTTACTACTTGATTTTTTTTCTTTGTGCCTTTAATATTCATTTTAGATACCTCTTGTGTTTTTTAGATTTTACCAACTGGCAGGTCAGTAATAATCTAAATTTACTTGAGGTATTTTTTTATGTCAATCTCTTGACCTATTTATAGTATACAGGAAGCTTTCGTTGTTGTATTTTTAGTTACCTATGAATAAAAACAAATATCTGGAATAAAAACAAGGGCTAATTTGGAGTGCTACCATGTACTTCAGATTAAATGCAA
>NZ_DBHIEC010000002.1:58500-208374 GCF_057250765.1 Catonella sp. | reverse complement strand
AATGCAACAGAGGCACCTGTCAAAGTAGGTGCAACACCATGTTGCATTTAAGTTGGGAAACTACTTTCAAATAACAATTTTCAATTTAGCACAGTACTATATTGCCCTTTTCCTTTCATTACATTATACTTAGTACAAACTTTTAAGGAAGGAATTGTAAACTTGAAACTAAAAAGCACTTATTGTTTCCTTACAAGCATAATTTTAACTAATGGCACATTTGCGGGTGCATCAAATACACTTGCTTTAGCAAATATCAGAAACACAACCTCAATAGCAAATGCTATCAGAGAAATTTTAGAAAGGACATTATTTTAATGATTAAAGAGAGCGATTATAACTTAACACTTAAAAAACTGTATGAAGAGCATAAATTATTGGTCTCTTCCTTATTTGAAATATTTGGAGATGAAATTAAATCAGCTAGTCTCTTTTGCCTTGAAAACGGTATAAGCATTAGAGAAAGAGATAAAATAATTTTATTACTTATTAAATTTTCTGCTAATCACAGTATATACGAATTGGATTTTTGGAAGGATACATTAATAACGGAAATTCCGATATTATCTGAATTGGATGACAAAGAATTTCAAAAGATGCTTATCCTTTTTAGCGATTATTATCTAGCTTAACAAAAGTGCCGGTGTTTCTGCCGGCACTTTTTCTATCAGAAAAAATACTATAATCAGTCATACAAGTGTGGATTTCCTTTGACTCCACAAAGTGTACCAGCGCAACGGATACATTCCAAATTTGGAATAAGTAAAATCCATACTAATGTGGACTTTAATTCTTCAAATAACAACATGAAGGTGATAGTTTTAAAAATGTTGTGTTGGTGCTTGTTTTTGCTTATAATTATACAAAAAAGGCGAATGTAGGTAGCCATTGTAGGCTTATGTCGTCACAAAAGGAAAGAGATTTTGTAATTACCAATACAGTTGACTTAAGTAAATTGGAGAGATAAGTATGAGATTTGTAGCAAGGACAGTAATTAATGCAATAATTTGTTATTTAATATTGTTTGTATGTTTATTTATAGTAACGGCACAGATGCTGATGTCCAATGTAATTGGTAATTTGCTGCAATCAGTTATAACCCTTATTTTGCTATATATTGTTAATAAGGGATTAAATAAGGCAGAAAATTTAAAGCTGTCAGTAGGTGGAAGCTTATGGAGTATTACATCAGGGATATTAATTTTGGGTATATATCTTTTAGGCAGGGAACTACTGATTGAACATGCTAGTGAATATGGTATTTTGGGTGGATTTAGTTTATCTTTTGCAATTAATTGTTTAATAATGCTTATACTGAGCATACCATTAAATATGATTTTTGAACGTTCTGATGAAGAATTTTAGAAAAATTAAAAGGTAAGAGATATAATTTCAAAATTGAACTATTAAAAATATTGGGGGGATAGTGGATTCACTGTTCCCCTTTAAGTAAAGAAAGAGATGAAAGCAAAATTTTGTTTAATTATATTTGATTTATGATATAATCGGATGTAATAGTTAAAATGATAAGTTATGATGTTATATTTGGCGGATAATAATAGCTAATAAAGTATTTATAACAGGAAACAATACTGAAATTACAAACACAGTTGATTTAAGTAAGCTGGAGGGGTGAGTATGAAGTTGGCATTTAGAATAGGTTTTAATATTTTTGTTTCTTATTTTGCGATGGTATTATATCTCGAACTTTATTGCATATCTTATGATGATTATTTTAAGCTTGATAATAAGCATTATACTTGACAGATTTAAGAGAAATATTGGAAATTTTAGTAACAAAGGTCGCACAACTTAACATACGCTTATGGAGAACAGCTTAGCCGCTGTTCTCTTTCGCTTAGTTGTAAATAAACTTAAACATTATATTCACACAGAGTTAACAACTACCTACTTGACCTTGGCTGAGATTTGTAGATAATATAAGGTGTTAAACACCAACATTTTTGAGACTAAGGGGAAAGATTATGATTTATAATGCAATTGACAGATTGATTGGATATGGACTTAAGAAAGGCTTGCTTGAGAAAGAAGACATCGATTACACAAGAAACAGGCTTCTCTACACCCTTTGCCTGCCTTCTTACGAGGGAAATGGCGAGGTTGTTGAGTGTAAGGAAGAACTGGTCTGTATTCTTTCAGACATAATACAGTATGCGCTGGATACGGGCTTAGTAAGCGACTCCATTACCGAGCAGGATTTATTTGACACAAAGGTTATGGACTGTCTCCTTGACAGACCTTCCGAGATAGTTAGAAAATTCAATGAACTGCTTAAGAAAAGCCCTAAAGAGGCCACAGACTGGTACTATGACTTTAGCAAGGCTACCAATTATATAAGAGAAGACAGGATAGTTAAGGATGTGAAGTGGCAGGCTGATTCTCCTTATGGAAAGCTTGACATAACCATCAACCTCTCAAAGCCTGAGAAAGACCCTAAAGCCATAGCAGCAGCCAAGAAGCTTGTGCAGACAGGCTATCCTAAGTGCCTGCTTTGTAGGGAAAATGAGGGCTTTGCGGGAGATATGAATAAGCCTGCAAGGGAAAACCACAGGCTTATACCACTTACTCTTTCGGGGGAGAATTATTTCTTGCAGTACTCCCCTTATGTGTATTACAATGAACACTGCATCATCTTAAATGAAGGCCATGTTCCTATGAAGATAGACAGGGCGGTCTTTTTAAAGCTCCTTGAATTTACTGAGAAATTCCCTCATTATATGGCAGGCTCCAATGCTGACCTTCCTATAGTTGGCGGCTCCATCCTCACCCACGACCATTTCCAGGGAGGAAACTATGAATTCCCTATGGCAAGGGCAGGACTTAGAGAAGAGGTACGGTTTAAGGGCTATGAGGATATTAAGGCAGGAGTTGTAGACTGGCCTATGTCTGTTATCAGGCTCACAGGAAAAGATTATAAGAAAATAGCTGAACTTGCAGACAAGATACTGGGTATATGGAGAGGCTACTCGGATGAGGCTGTGGATGTGCTTGCTGAGAGTGACGGAGAGCCACACAACACTATCACGCCTATTGCAAGGAGGAGAGGAGATGACTTTGAGATAGACCTGGTGCTTAGAAACAACAGAACCACAGTGGAATATCCTCTTGGTATCTTCCATCCTCACGATAAGCTCCACCACATCAAGAAGGAAAATATCGGTCTCATTGAAGTTATGGGACTGGCTGTGCTTCCCGGCAGGCTTAAGTCTGAGATGGACAGCCTAAAAACAGCCCTTCTTGAAGGAAAAGACATAAAGAATGACGAGGTTCTTGGTAAGCATGCCGACTGGGTGGATGAATTTATGGTCAAACATAAGGACTTTAATAAGGATAATGCAGAAGAGATAATAAGACAGGAAATAGGACTTGTATTCTCTGAAGTTCTCACGGATGCCGGTGTTTATAAGGACGACGAAAAAGGAAGAAAGGGAATACTTAGATTTATAGAAAGGGTTAATTCCCTGTAAGCTAAGTTACAGGTAATGAATGCTAGAAAGTTTATTAAATTTTGAAAACAGTATATTGTTGTTTTTGCAGGACAATGTGAGGAATCCCATACTTGATGCGATTCTAATACCATTTACTTTGTCAAACAATGCGGGCATATCCTGCATACTTTTAGTGCTTATTTTTCTCTACTTTAAGAAGCTTAGGAAGGTAGGCATACTGATGTTTGCTTCGCTACTCCTTGAGTTTATTATTGCAAACCTCATACTTAAGAACCTGACAGCAAGAATAAGGCCCTATGAGGTGATACAGGGGCTTACCCTCATAGTCGGAAGGGCGCACGACTTTTCCTTCCCTTCCGGGCATACGGGAAGTGCCTTTGCGGTTGCAGTTGTCATCTTCTTAAAAATGCCTAAGAAATACGGAATCCTTGCGATTGCACTTGCCTCTCTGATGGGATTTTCAAGGCTTTATGTAGGTATCCACTATCCTAGCGATGTAATCGGAGGAGTGCTTTTAGGAATCATTACTTCACTGACTGCGATTAAGTGTCTGCCGGACTCTTCTCCTATTATGAAGAAATTTGCAGGAGAAAGCATAGAAGCAGCTTAAAAGGAGTAAATTGATGAATATTTCATCCAAACAAAAAGGAATACTATTTATCCTTCTGGCAGGATTTGGCTTTGCCCTTATGGGACTCTTTGTCAATCTTGCGGGAAGTATCCCCACCATGCAAAAGGCCTTTTTTAGAAACATTGTCCCTGTGTTTATCGCAGGGGCAGGGCTTAGGGGGCTTAAAGGGAAATTACATATAGGCAAGGGCGATTTGAAGTTTTTGATATTAAGAGCAGGCTTTGGCACACTTGGCATAGTCTGTAATTTTTATGCCTTAGACCACCTAAAGCTCTCAGATGCCAATATGCTAAATAAGCTAGCACCCTTCTTTGTTATTATTTTCTCATTTATACTGCTTAAAGAAAAGATAAGCATATTCCAGGGAATAGCTGTATTTGGCGCATTTGTAGGTGCACTCTTTATAATAAAGCCAACAGGTGATGTGTCCATGTTTCCTGCCCTCATAGGTGCTTTAGGAGGGGTAGGAGCGGGAGCCGCCTATACCATGGTTCGTATCTTAGGCAAGAGAGGGGTAAACGGAAACCTTATTGTGTTCTTCTTCTCAGCATTTTCCTGCATATTCTGCCTGCCTTTTGTAGTAATGAATTATGCCCCTATGAGCCTTTATCAGACTGCTATGCTTATTCTAAGTGGTGTGGCAGCGGCCGTAGGGCAGCTTGCAATCACGAAGGCTTATTACTATGCCCCTGCAAAGGAAATATCAATCTATGACTACAACCAGATAATAGTGTCGGCCGTTCTAGGGTTCATCTTCCTAGGCCAGCTTCCTGATGGGATGAGTTTTACAGGCTATGCTATCATCTTTGCGATGGGATTATGGATGTATTTCTATAATAAATCAAAATAATCCTTCACATTTTGTGAAAAATGCGTACTAAGTTTTTTCTTAATATTAACCGATATAGTCATGGGGTGTGAAACTCCATGACTTTTACATTGTGAATTATGAAGTTATTATTAATTAAATATTAAGGAGAAAAGCTTATGAAAGGTACTGTAGTAGCCTCCTGGATGACCTCAGGAAGAAGGCTTTTTGGAGACAAAGTAGTAAATGAAGCATTTGAGAAATATGGCTTTAAACCGGATCACATCTTTTCGCCACTTGAAGATGTAGACGACAATGTGGCGCTTGGAATGGTAGAGTACTTAGGACAGAAGACAGGCAACAGCCACGAGAAGATCTGGGAGATAATGGGAAGGGAAAATATAAGAACCTTTGCGAAGTTTTATCCCGGATTCTTTAGACATGAAAATGCATATCATTTCTTAAAGTCAATGAATGATGTGCATGTTATAGTAATGAAGAGATTTAAGGGGGCAACTCCTCCTGCACTTGACATGACACCTATTGATTCCCACAGGGCACAGCTTGTGTACCGCTCTAAGAGACAGCTGGGAGATTATCTTAAAGGACTCTTAAAGGGTGTATTTGCACATTTTAATGAAAAGGTAGATGTAAAGATAATCAGCCAGAACGGACCTGAGCTTAAGCTTGAGCTTACCTTTGAGAAGCCTATTTCTTATACAAAGAACTATAAGTTAAACAAGGCTCTTTCACTTGGCTTTATTAAAAATACTGTAGCAAAGACTTCACTCTTTACCATGCTTGGAGTGGGAGTGGCAAGCTTTGCCTCCTTTGGTTTTGGCTGGGAGCCGGCTGTTGTTACCTTGGTTTCAGGAATTGTACCAGCAGTTTTAGGTTCACTTTTTGCAAGACCTGTAAGAGAGCTCCGAGAAGAGATTGAAGACTTAAAGAAGAGAAGATTTATCACCCATATGATACTTGAGAGTGGCGATGAATATGAAGAGCTTGCAGGTGATATCTCAAAGGTAAAGGAAGTAGTACAGAAAGACTTTATCGACTTCAATGCAGTTGTTGATGAGATGTACGGCTTTAACCACTCACTTGGCGAGATTTCAGGCAACATGAGAAGCACCTCCGACAATATCAAGGGCATTATGGGCAAGATTACAGAGGATACAAGCAGACAGGCAAGTGAAACTGAGCGCCTTGTAAATGTCTTAAACGGAAGTGTACATAATATCACAGAGATATCTGAAGAAAGTCAGGATAATAGAGTAAAAATAGAAGATGCTATGAAGGGTATCGAGGAAAGCTTTGCAGGAGTTAAGAAGACTGCATCAGAGATAAACGGAGTTCTTGACGGACTTGGAACAATCAGAGAAAGCGGTGCTGAGCTTCAAAATGATGCAGACAAGATGGTTCAGATTGTATCTATAGTTTCGGGTATAGCAAGTCAGATTAACCTTCTCGCACTCAATGCTTCCATAGAGGCAGCAAGAGCAGGAGAAGCAGGAAAAGGCTTTGCTGTAGTAGCAGAGGAAGTAAGAAAGCTTTCAGTAGAGACTGATAAGGCTGTTGAGGAAATCAACAACAACCTTACAGGCTTTGTATCTAACATGAAAGAAGTAGTATCGGGTATAGACAACCAGTATCAGGTACTTGCAGCAGAAAATGAATCACTTGATAAGGCTGTGGAAACCTCACAGGTATCAAATGACAACCTTCAGGCAGTATCTGTGCTTATGATTGACAACTCTAAGAAGCTAAACAGCGAGGCAGAGTCCATCACAGAGCTTTTTGAGAATATACAGACACTTACCTCAATTGCTGACGAGAATTCATCAGCCGTAAGCGAGGTAAATGGCAGCGTTGGACTCTATGTAGAGCAGATTAAGGAGCTCTCACACCAGATTGGCGTATTTGATACAATGATAGAAGAGTTCAAGAACAGTTTAAGCAAGTATCATACCTAATTAACCTTTGGAGGATTATTATGAAAATTAGAACAAGGATGTTGGTTTTTATCGCAGTGCCTATACTTATGGCTATTTTACTGATTGCGGGAAGCTCTTATGTATATTCAAGCAGAATGGTAGAAGGCTTAAGCAAGAGTGAAATGCTGGAAACAGCTAAAAAATATGGCTCAAACTTAGAAACCTTCATTGCTAAGCAGATTGCAAATGTAGATATGCTTTCAGACAGTATTACTATGTCTGACTTATCTGATAAGGAACTTTATAATGAATTGATATATGTAACTGATAAGAACAGTGACATTCTTGCAGCCTTCGCAGGATTTTCAGATAAGCGCTTCTTTAATGGAAGCCAGTTGCCTGTACCTGCTGACTATGACCCTACAACCAGAGACTGGTACAAGGATTCCATGAAATCTGACCGTCCTTATGTATCCATTCCTTACATTGATGCAGCAAGTGGCGATACTGTAATTACGGTTTCAACACAGATTAAAAAAGATGGAAACGCTATAGGTGTTCTTGGATTTGATATAACCATGAAGACCGTAAATGAGCTTGTAAACGGCATTAAGCTCTACGATACAGGATTCGCTTACATTATCGACAGCGAAGGATATATCGTATCTTATAAGGACTACGAGCCTTCAGAAGAATTAAGTAAAATAGAGGATGGAAGCAAGGCAGATCTTGTTGATCCTATACTTGAAGGCGAAGACGAGACATTTTATTCAGTTGAAGATGGTGTAAAGAGAATAAACTCTAAGTATGGTATAATAGGAACTGATTGGACCCTAGTTGTAAGTGTGCCTGAGTCAGAGGTTATGAGTGGTGTACATAGCTTAAGCCTGTTTATGATAAGTGTGGGAACCTTCTTCTTCGTACTTATTTTAGGTCTCCTCCTTTGGATAATAAAGTCTATCACAAGTCCTATCGCAGCACTTGGCAAGGATATGGAGAAGCTTGCTGACTATGACTTCAGTGAGGAAGTTAAGTCAGGAATCAGCAAGAATGCAGGAAGAAAAGATGAAATTGGCTCTATATCAAGAGGTACTGAAAAGGTAGTAGAGAGACTTAGAGACATCGTACTCAACATCAGAGAGGTTTCGGGCAATATCCTTAATGTATCTGATGAGATTGCAGACAATGCAAAGAGCACAGCCAAGGCTTCTGATGAGCTTACCAAGGCAGTTGATGGCATCTCCATAGGAGCTATGCACCAGGCAGAGGATATGCAGAGAGGTACCAAGGCTATGCAGAGCATAGGCGAGGCACTTAGAGCAAATGAAGAGTCTATGGTAGAGCTTAACAACTCTTCTGACGGCGTATATGAAGCCAAGGAAAAGGGTATGTCTGCTATTAAAGACCTTATAAACACTACTGCCAAGGTTGAAGAATCAGCCATGAAGGTAAGTGAAGTTATAGTAAGAACAGATGAAGGTGCCAAGAAGATAGATGAAGCAAGTACAATGATTAAGTCAATTGCAGGACAGACCAACCTCCTTGCACTAAACGCTGCCATAGAGGCTGCCAGGGCAGGAGAAGCAGGAAAGGGCTTTGCAGTGGTTGCTGACGAAATAAGGAAGCTTGCTGAACAGACAGATAAGTTTACTGAGGAAATCGTAGTTGTAGTACGCAATCTTTCAGAGAGAACCAAGGAAGCCGTTGACATCATGGAAGAAGTAAAGACAGTCATTGGAGACCAGGTAAACTGTGTAGATGAAACTGAGAAGCAGTTTGTATACATCTCTGACGAGATAGATGTAACCAAGACAATCATAAACAAGTTAAATGACTCAGAGAAAGAGCTTGAAAGTGCAAGAGGAGAGCTTTCTGAGATAGTTGAAGGACTTGCGGCTGTATCTGAAGAAAATGCTGCTGCTACTGAGGAGTGTCTTGCATCTGTTGAAGAGCAGGCTGCATCAACCTCCATTATCGAGAGCTCTGCCGAGAGACTTCCTGAGATGGCTAAGGGACTTGAGGAAGCAGTACAGAAGTTCAAACTGTAATACGCTGCTTGATTTAATAGCAATAGTAATGCACAAGCGGATGTTTATAAATTGATACAGGATTGCTCAGTTTAGATTTTAATAATACTTGCAAAAATATTGGGTTATGGCAAATATGTCATAGCCCTTGTTATTTATCGCTAAATGTGATAGATTATTTTATGGAACATTGTATATATTTCACATAATAATCACATTTAAGGAGGTTTACGCTATGGAACTAAAGAAATATGAAGAGCTTCTTATAAGCAACATTAAGGCACTTATGAGTGTTGACAGCCCATCAGGCTTTACTCATAATGCTACAGAACTTGTAAAGAAGATGGTAACTGACCTTGGATATAAGTGCACTCAGAACAATCTGGGCAATGTAGTGGTTGAGGTTGAAGGGGAGGATGAGACTGCGCCTCTTGGTATGTCAGCCCACCTTGATACCTTAGGGCTTATGGTTCGCTCCATTAAGGCTAACGGAGACCTTGCTTTTACGGTAGTAGGCTCGCCTGTCACACCTAGCCTTGACGGAGAGTACTGCCGTATATACACAAGAGAAGGCAAGGTGTATGAGGGAACGGTTATATCTGAAACTCCAGCCAAGCACGTATTTAAGGATGCCAACACCCACCCAAGAGAAGCTGAGAACATGGTTATCCGTCTGGATGAGGTGGTACGCTCCAAAGAAGATGTAGTTAAGCTTGGCATAGCTGCGGGTGACTTTGTCTGCTACGATCCTAAGACTACCTTTACTTCCTCAGGCTTCCTTAAGTCCCGCTTCATAGATGATAAGGCCTGTGCAGGTATCTTTATTACCCTCCTTACCATATTCAAGGAGCTAAATATCAAGCCAAAGCATAAGACCTACCTATGTTTCTCAGTTCATGAGGAAATAGGATACGGCGGAGCCACCCTTCCAAATGACATGAAGGAGCTTTTGGTAGTGGATATGGGCTGTATAGGTGATGACCTTAACTGCAAGGAGACAGATGTGTCTATCTGTGCAAAGGACAGCTCAGGTCCTTACGACTACGAGATGACAACCAAGCTTGTAGAGCTTAGCAAAAAGCATAATCTCCCTTATGTCACCGACATCTACCCTATGTATTCCTCAGATGCTATTGCAGCCTGGAGGGCAGGACATGATGTACGCTGTGCCCTCATAGGACCGGGAGTTGCAGCGTCTCATGGTATGGAAAGAACCCATATACAGGGACTTATGGCTACCGTTGAACTCATCTTGCACTATATTCAGTAGTACGGACTTAAGTGGATTTTACAAAGAGATTATAATAATACTACATAGAGCATAGAAAAAGAGCTAACTGCGAACTTGCAGTCGGCTCTTTTTTTGCAGGGAGTTTAAAAGAAATTCCCTGAGAATATAAGCATATTTTTATTCCTCAGTAGGAAGCTCGATTCCTTTTTCCTTCTCTACCTTGTGCTTATCGTTATAGATCTTCTTGATTATACCGATTACAATGGAAAGAGCAAAGAGTGAAAGGAGGCCTACGAAAAGCTTCTGTGCTCCACCTGAAAGTGTACCGCCTACATAAGAGTATACGATGGTAGCAGGAAGCTGACCTATACCTGTAGCAATAAAGAAAGACCAGAAGCCCATATTGGTAAGACCCGCACCGTAGCTTACGAAGTCAAATGATACGAAAGGAAGGAGGCGGCAGATTAAGATTGCATATTTTCCATATCTTTCAAAGAATACGTCTACGCTCTCCATAGCGCCCTTACTGGTAAGCTTTTCTACCACATCTCTACCTAGCGCTCTTGCAAGGAAGAAGCAAAGTGCCGCACCCACCATTGCAGAAGACCAGGAGAGAACTGCTCCCCATACCCAGCCGAAGATTGCTGCGTTTGACAGGGTGATGAGGAAGGCAGGGATAGGAGCCGCTACTGACTGAAGTATCATAAGTATGAATGAAACTACAGCAGTAAGAGGTCCGAATGACTTAAGATACTCTATAACTACAGTTGTATCAAGCTTTGAAATGGTAGCAAAAGCAGTATTGAGATTATTTCTAAAGTCCGCGAAAGCAAAGTAAACAATGAAGAAGATTACAATGCCTGCAAGAGCAATATATCTAAGTTTCTTTCTCTTGCTCTTGATTTCACGAATTTCTTCTTCACTCTTTTCTTCTCTGAGGTCACTAAGCTTCGCTTCTTTTTCTTTGATTTCCTTAAGCTCTTCTTTGGTATATATCTTCTGATATTTACCGAGTGTAAGGGTTATGTAGATATTGATAATATTTACAACTACTACAAAGATGATGAAAGGTACCTTCATCGCACTAACTGATACGTTTGGTGGCAAACTAAGTGCTTCCTTTGTTAAGTAAAGGATATTTGGGATTTTACCAAATATGAGCGCCATTACAACAAGAATACCTTCATAGATGAAGAAAAGGTATTTTGTTGTGATATTGTTGAATGCAATACCAAGCATGATACCAAAGGCAACTGGTATGTACATAACCAAAGCAAGGTTAATCATCATCTGGTAGCTATTACTAAGTGAAAATAAGATACCGAGGATGTAGCCTATAGGCAAGCACATAGTAGCGTTGTAGAATATGGCTCTTAACTTTCTCACAATGTCCTCCTTTTATGAAAGAAGCCACAGACATGCAGTTTAGTCTAAAAGGCTAAATTGGCTCTGCCCGTGGCAGTGGTTATTAAATTACTTCTCGAGGGTGTACTTAACAGCTACATAAGTTCCATCTTCAGGAAGAATATCAGCATTACCGGTAAAGCCAACCTCTCCTCTTGTCTCAACGGCACCATATGTATAAGTAGTATTTGAAACGATACCTACAGGACAGGAATCAAGGCAGGATAAGCATCCTGTGTTCTTAGCCTCTGCAGTCTTGCGGTTTCCGCCAAATCTCATTTCAATAGGTTTCTTGTTGCTGTCGATAATTACTTCATTATAGTCATAGTACTTACCTGCACCGTTCCAGGTAACTTCACACTTGATAGGATCTCCCTCAACGTGAGTGGTTTCCTTATTGTCTACAGTCATGTTGCCACCTTCTTTTGCACCGATTGCAATGAGTGCATCATAGAAATCAAGAGCAGTGCCATAAGCTGTGAATATTGACTTTGTACCGTTACTGCCATCCTTAAATACAGATGCGTGTCTGGTTGGCTGTGTAAAGTACTGACCGTTTACACTACATAAAACTGTAACTGTCTTAGCTTCCTTGTCAATCTTTATTGGATTAGCAAGAGATACTCCATCTACCTCATCAGCAGCGGTGTTAGAAGCTGTACTTTTTGCAGCGCTTGTGGTGCTTGAAGCTTTGCTTGAAGAAGCAGTGCTTGTTGTAGAAGCAGTGGTGCTTGAAGCCTTAGCGGAAGCAGCAGTGTTTGATGCCTTGCTTGAGTTAGACTGTCCGCCACAACCTACAGTAAGTACCATGGTTGCACAAAGAAGTGCAGCAATTAAAGTTTTTTTTGTTTTCATTTTCTTTCCTCCGTTCTTTTAGGTGAATAATGGCTTTATAATGACTACAAAGCCTACACATCTAGTGGATTATAACACACCTTAAGAGAAAAAACATATAAAATACGAAAAAAAACTTATTGTATTTTCAGATAAATGCATACAATTATAGATAAAATCTATTTGAATAATAATATAGCAGCGTGTAAAATGAAAGGAATGTCTGTAGATATCTCTTATTATATACAGGATTACGAGATATTTAGGGCAAAAAATAGATAAGGAGAAAGAAAATGAGAAAATCTATTGTTTCAATGTTAAGCTTAGCAGTTGCTGCCACCTTGCTTACAGCCTGCGGTGGTTCGGGGCAAAGTACCGCAAAGTCATCTGCAACGACTTCTTCAGTAAAGTCAGAGGTGATAAATCCCAGTCAGGCAAGTAAAATAGTTACAGATACTAAGTCAGGTACATCAGCGGATGCTACTAAGGTTGAGCCTGTGGCAAAGACCAAGGTATTTGTAAGCCCTGAGTGGATTAAGTCAGTTATTGATGGCGGACAGGAAGAAAGCAAGGATTATGTCATAGTTGAGGCAGCCTGGGGAGAGGTTGCTGATGATAAAGCCTATAAAGAAGGACATATACCTGGTGCGGTTCATATGAATACGGACTATGTAGAGTCTGATGAGTTCTGGAATATCCGCAAACCTGAGGAAATAACAGAACTTATGAAGAAGTATGGAATCACTAAGGATACCACAGTTATTCTCTATGGTAATTCACCTGAAAATGCTGCAGATAATAGAGTAGCTGTTGCTTTTCTCTGGGCTGGAGTTGAAAATGTAAAAGACTTAGATGGTGGCATAGATGCTTGGAAGAAGGCAGGCTATGAGCTTGAGACCACAGTGAATGAGCCAAAGGCTACAGATAAGGAGTTCGGAGTAAAGATTCCTGCTCATCCTGAGTACATCTTAACTATAGACCAGGTTAAGGAGAAGCTTAAGAATGACAAGAACTTCAAGCTTGTAAGTATTCGTTCAAGAGATGAGTTTGAGGGAAAGACCTCAGGTTATAGTTATATTGATAGAGCAGGTGAGCCTCTTGGAGCCATCTGGGGACACGATACGGATGATGGCTCATATAACAATGCAGATGGAACAGTAGTAGGCCTTGATAAGGTCAACGAATATCTTAAAGAGTCAGGAGCTTCTACAAAGAATGACGTGTCATACTATTGCGGTACAGGCTGGAGAGCTTCTATTCCATTCCTTATTGAGTATGAGAACGGAATAAAGAACGTAAGCCTCTACGATGGTGGCTGGTATCAGTGGCAGATGGACGGAGAGAACCCTGTTCAGCTTGGAGCACCTGGAAGTGCTGATTACAAGGAAGTAAAGGTGAAGGACCTTAGCACAGATAAGGCTAAGAAGTAAAAATATTTGACAAAGGGGCTATAGACTACTCTTAAAGCTCCTTTGTCTATGAAGATGATTTTTCATAATAAGACATGTATTGCAAAATCAGCGGAGTAAGAATGTTTAATATCTAACTTAAATCGGAGAGCTGTAAGATGAAGAAAATATTGCTTGGATTACTATACCTTGTCTCTTTGTTATTGCTCGCAGGAACGGGCGTAGTGCATTATTTTACAAAGGCAAAGATGGGTATGGCAAGGTACATGGTTTATTTTAATGGGAAAATAGACGACAGACTGGGTGGAGTAGGCAAGGGTAAAGTCTTACTTGTAATACTCATAGTCATAGTATCGCTAATTACAATTAGCCTTATAGTACTTACATTTAAGAACCTTAGAGGAAGCTTGATACATAAAATTCCTGCAGACCTTGCCTGCATTATAAATGCATTTTCACTATTTTATATTGTTGCACTTGATAGAGGAAAGGCGAGAGACTATTACTTAAATGGGATAGTATATGTGGTTGTCGGAATTTTGATTATTATAACTCTGATAGTGAATTTGAGAGGAAAAAATGAAGCTTAATAAATCTACAAAAAAGATAATGATATTTGTTCTTATAATAGCTGTAGTTGTGATAGCCAACCATTTCCTTGGGCTGTCTTCTTACCTTAAGATGGACAGGCTGATGGAACTTAAGACAGTGGTTGATGACAACTTCCTACTGGCTGCTGTTATCTATGTGACCGCCACCGTTGCGGGCAGTGTGCTCCTTGCTCTTCCGGGGGTGAGCTTTGCGATAGCCGCAGGCATACTCTTTGACGCATTCTGGGGCACCTTGCTTTGTACCCTGGCAGCGAGCATTGGTGCAATAGTAGCCTTTATAGCGGGAAGGTTCTTTCTTAGAGACCAGATTAAGCCAATGGCTATGAAGAATAAATATCTAAAAAAGTATCTATTTGATGACATGAAGAAGAACGGAGTCTTTGTACTTATGATAACAAGGCTTGTGCCGCTATTTCCTTTCAATCTTCAGAACTTTGCGTACGGAATTACTGACATAAAGCTATCTACCTATTCCATATTTACCTTTGTCTTCATCCTTCCGGGTACCGCTATGTACACTGTGGGAACTGCAGGCTTTGCAGATAAGGAAAACAGGGTGCTTTATATAGGAATAGCTATAGGACTTGCTGTAGTAGTCTTCCTTACAGCCTACCTCTTTAGGAAGTTTGTGGTAGACAAGGAGATGCCGGAGGAAATTGCTGAAGAAAACAAGGAAAGCTCTGAGAAAAAGTCTGAATAAGATGAATCTATAGATGAAATAAGAGAATCGTCTGGAATTTCTAAACACATATAGATGAATAATAACTTGAGATAAATTGGAGAATAATATGGGTAAAATCAAGCATACAGACGCAAGTAAATGTATAAACTGCCACCTCTGTACCAAGCACTGTTCATTTCTTACTAAGTATGGTATTACTATAGGAGACGTAGACAGGCTGAGAGAATTAAAATACAGCTGCTTCCTTTGCGGCGAATGTACAAGAGTCTGTCCGAAGGACATAGACGGAAGGCAGATTATCCTTGATATGAGGACTGACGAAGTAAAAGAAGAAAAGTACGGTCTTAAGCAAAAAGGATATGGGGCACTGCTTTTCGAGAAAAAGAACTATATATTTAAGAACTATAGAAAAGGAAAGTCAAAGAGCCTTTTATTCCCGGGCTGTAACTTCCCATCTTACTTTCCAAAGACCATAGCCCATCTCTCAAAGCTCTTAAAGGATGTGGCGGACATAGATACTGTATATGACTGCTGTGGCAAGCCTATAGCGGAGCTTGGTCTTGTAAAGGAAGAGAATAAGATAATAGACAGGATAAATGACTATATAAAAAGACATGGGATAGAAGAACTCATTTTGCTCTGTCCTAACTGCTACTATCACTTTGGTGATAGGCTTGATGTGAAGATTACCGTTATCTATGAAAAGCTCGCTGAACTCGGGCTTGGCAACAAGATAGATGTAAATGCCGACATCTTCCTTCCTTGCCCGGACAGGGAAAATAAAAAATGGATGGAGTATCTAAAGCCTTTCTTAAGCAAAGATATGGACTATGTAAAGGGTGTACAGTGCTGTGGAATGGGCGGCTGTGCCATGGTAAAGGAAAGAGAGCTTTCAGACGATATGCCTAAAAAGCTAAAGGAACAGGGGCACGAAGGGCTTATAAGCTACTGTGGTACCTGTGCCGGAACTCTTTCAGGCAGAGGCTGTTCTATGGACCATTTCCTTCCTCTCATCCTTGGAACGGGAGAGAAGGCTGATTATAAGAATTCCTGGACGAACAGGGCAAAGACCAAGTTCAAATAAGGGAGTGTAAAGCGTATACAGATACTTGCTTAAATGACTGGTTATCTCCATATTGTTAGCCTTGTAAGTACGGGAAGGATTGATATTTAGTGGTAATAAGGATGCTAGCTCATATATGAGGGAAGGAGGCAGATAGATGAGAGCTTTTATTGTATTTACAAGGATTCCGCTGGAACATAAGACAAAGACACGTCTGCTTCCCTATTATACGCCTAAGCAGTGTGTGGGACTCCACCTCGCCATGCTTAAAGACCTGGCGGAGACTCTAAACCGCCTCGATAATTCTATAAAAATCTATATTTACTATCTACCGGAGGGAGATGTAAGCCTTATCAAAAACATATTCGGAGAGGATAAGACCTACAGGAAGCAGAGGGGAGATAGTCTTGGCGACAAGATGTATAATGCCATATCCGAGATCTTGTCAGAAGGTGCATCTGCGGTAAGTCTTAGTGGAACAGATATCCCAATGCTCTCCGCAGAGGATATAGAAAGCTCCTTTACAGTCTTAGAGAATAACGACATAGTGCTATCTCCTACCGAGGATGGAGGCTACTATCTGGTCGGCATGAAGAAGGCAAACAAGGAAATATTTGATATTGAAGGCTATGGCACAGGCAGCGTATATGAGAATACAAAGCAGAAGATAAAGGACATGGGGCTTAGCCTTGGTGCAGGCAGAAGCCATAGAGACATAGATACCAAAGAGGATATAAAGGCTTATTATGAGGTAATAAGGACTGACGCAGACTTTAGAAAGACCCATACTGCAAAGTTTCTTAAAGAGAATAAAAGTATAGCAATAATCATTCCTACCTACAATGAAGAAGAGACCATCGTAAGCCTTATGGACCAGCTTGATGGGATTAAGGATAGATGTGAGATAGTCTTTGTGGACGGTGGAAGTACGGATAAGACATTAGAACTCATTGATGCGAGTAAGTTCAGGTTGCTTCATTCTAAGAAAGGCCGTAACAACCAGATGAACCTTGGTGCGCTTAGCGTGGATGCAGACATTTTATTTTTCCTACACTGTGACAGCGTTCTTCCACCTAATCCACTTAAAGATATCCTTGACCTTATGGAGATATACAGGGCAGGCTGCTTTGGTATAGCCTTTAAGAACCTTTCCCCTCTGATGTTCATCTGCAGATACATCAGCAATCACAGGGTATTTGACAGAAAGGTAATGTTTGGCGACCAGGGCATAGTCATAGACAGAGACCTCTTTTTGGAAATAGGGATGTACCCCGATTTACCGATAATGGAGGACTATCAGCTATCCCTTACCCTTAAGGAAAAGGGAGTAAAGCTGGGTATGGCAAGGCATAGAATATACACAAGTGCAAGGAGGTTTAAGGGAGGGCCTATAAGGAAGCTAAGGCTTATGTGGAAGATGAACCGCCTCAGGGCTAAGTACCGCAGAGGAGTAGATATAGAAGAGATTTCAGCAATGTATAAGGATGTGAGGTAAGATGGATTATACTACACTTGTAGAAGGGCTTGTAAAAAGCAGGGAATACAGAGAGGGACTTGGACTTCCTGAGAATGTGGAAGAAAAATACGAGATGCTTGCCGCAGGAGAGTACAATGTAAACCTTAGCTTCACTCATCCGATATCGGGAGAGAAGCTTATCTTAAGGATAAATCAGGGCTCGCAGATGCATCTTGACAATCAGATTGAGTACGAGGCAAATACTCTGAAACTCCTTAAGGATACAGGCAGAACACCAAGGCTTTACTATGTTGATGGCAGTAAAAAATACCTTGATAAGGGCATATTGGTTATGGAATATCTGCCTGGAGTGGCACTTGACTATGAGAAGGACTTGATGAAGGCAGCAGACATACTTGTAGACATACATAGACAGACTTTACCCAAGGATTCGGGGCTTATCGAGGCGGGAGAAGGCTTTAGCTTTGTGCTTGATGAATGTGAGGAGATGTTTAAGCACTATACCGGAAGCAAATCTGCTGACAAAGATATAGAAAATAGGATAAGGAGGCTGCTTGACCAGGGATTAGCTATGTCAAAGTCAGGTGAAGTACACTTTGACGGTCTGTACAGATGTCTTATAAACACCGAACTTAATTCAACCAATTTCTTAATAAACGAGGATGGAAAGAACTACCTCATTGACTGGGAAAAGGCAGTTCTTGGATTTCCTGCTCAGGATATAGGTCATTTTCTTGCGCCTACCAGCACCTTTTGGAAGACAGACATCATCCTTACCAAGGCAGAAATTGATGATTTTATCACAAGGTACATAGAAAAGGCAGGAAGATATTTTGATACAAAGGGAATAAGGGAGAGCGCCCTTGCCTTTATCAAGATAAACTGTCTCAGAGGTCTTAGCTGGTGTGCTATGGCTTTCGTGCAGTATAAGGAAGCCGACAAGGAGATAATGAATGAAAGCACAAGGATTAAGCTTGGGCAGTATCTGGAAGATGGATTTATCAGAGGGATAGAGGAGATATTTGAAAAGAGCGGGCTGTAAACATTTATAGAAAATTACTATAAATAGTGGGCATTTATTTGTTTTATCTATTTGACTTTGTTTGGTTTACTATGTAAGATAATTGGGATTTTAACCTATTAAAATGGTATGAAAAAAGGAGTAACAAATGAAAAAGAAATTATTGGCAGGAATCTTATCACTGGCTATGGTTGTTTCACTCACAGCCTGTGGAACAAAAAGCGACACTGCTTCAAGCAAGACAAGTACTTCTACAACAGGCAGCACAACCAGCATGGCTTCTACAAAAAGCTCTGCATCAGCTACATCTACCGCATCAGCTTCCAAGACTGGAAGCGACTTTGACAAGCTTGTAGAGGCTGCAAAGGGTACAGAGGTAAGCTTCTATGGCTGGGGCGGAGATGATAAACTTAACGCTTGGCTTGATGACTACTTTGCAAAGAGACTTAAAGATAAGTACGATATTACCTTAAAGAGAGTGCCTATGGACATCGACAAGATACTTAGTCAGCTCTCAGGTGAGCTTCAGTCAGGCAAGACTGACGGCGATATCGATATGATATGGATAAACGGAGAGAACTTTAAGACTACCAAAGAAAACAACATGCTCTTTGGACCATTTGCAGAGACTCTCCCTAACTTTGAGGCTTATATCAATAAAGACGATAAGGAGACCTACTATGACTTTGCCTTCCCTATCGAGGGCTATGAGGCTCCTTACGGCAAGGCTCAGCTTGTATTCTTTAATGACAGCAAGGTTACACCTGAGACTCCTAAGAACACAGATGAACTTCTTGAATTTGCAAAGAAGTACAAGGGAAAGGTTACTTACGCAGCCCTTCCGGACTTTACATCATCAGCCTTTGTAAGAAATATAATTTACGATATAGTAGGCTATGAGCAGTTTGCAGATATGAAGGCAGACAAGGCTACAGTTAAGGCAGCTATAGAGCCTGCACTTGAGTACCTTAGAAAGCTTAATCCATATCTCTGGCAGGAAGGAAAGACCTTCCCTAGCGACAACCCTGCAGTAACCAAGATGTTTGCTGACGGTGAACTTGTAATGGGTATGAGCTATTCAGCCTTTGGAGTAGCTACAAACATTGAAAATGGAACATTCGCAGATACAACCAGAACCTTCCAGTTTGACAAGGGAACAATCGGAAATACCAACTACATTGCAATTGCTTCTAACTCAGGCAATACTGCGGGAGCACAGGTGGTTATCAATGAAATGATGGACCCTGAGGTTCAGGCAGACAGATATAAGGTACTTAGAACAATCCCTGTAGTTTCATATGACAAGCTTAACGATGAGCAGAAGAAGGCTTTTGACAGCGTAGACATCGGCAAGGGAGTACTAAACCAGGAAGAGCTTCTTTCAAAGAGACTTCCGGAAATGCCTGCAGGCCTTGTTCCAATCATTGAAGAAATCTGGAATGAAGAAGTGGTAGGAAAATAATGAAGAAACTGACACCATATTTACTTTTGGTGCCTCAGCTCCTTCTCGGAACAGTATTTATTACAGGAATAGTAATCGGAATTACTCAGAGCCTTGGGGTAATTCCGATTTTTAAGTTATATACTCCGACACTTATGTATTATAAGGAGATACTGGGAAGAGAAGCGAGCATAGATGGCATAGTGTATAGCTTTAAGATAGCAGGGATATCTGCCATCCTCTCGATACTCATAGGGATATTTATGTGTTATATTCTTATAAATACAGGGAGAAACGGACTTATAAATGCCATAGTGAAGCTCCCTATAATAGTGCCTCACACTATAGTTGCTCTTATGATAATAAATGTAATGTCACAGAATGGACTCTTAGCGAGGATATTATTTCATCTTAATATAATAAGTGACCAGAGCGACTTCCCCCTCCTTATAAATGATGCAAATGGAGTGGGTGTAATCCTTGCCTATATCTGGAAGGAAGTACCCTTTGTCATTTATTTTGTAATCACCCTTATGGCGGCTATAAGCAACAACCTGGGTGAAGCGGCTATAAACCTTGGTGCAAGCAGGCTTACAGCCTTTATAAAGGTGAGCCTTCCTCTTTGTATAGGCAATATTTTAAGCGCCTTTCTCATAATCTTTGTCTATGCACTTGGGGCCTATGAGCTTCCACAAATCTTAGGGGCAACCCTTCCAAAGGCTCTGCCGATACTTAGCTACATAGAGTTTCAAAAGCCTGACCTTAGGCTCCGCCCTTATGCCATGGCTTACAACGGGATACTTACTGCAATCTCTGTACTTGCAGCCATCATTTATTTCAGGCTGATGAAGAGAAGCAGTGAGAGATACGGAGGGGCAAATGAAAAGAAATAATGTATTTACAAAGGTTGCGGTTATTATTTTTTCGCTTGTTATCATCTTGCCCATAATACCGCTGTTTTTATGGGTATTTACCGAAAGATTTGCCTGGCCTTCCCTTCTTCCGCAA
This sequence comes from Catonella sp., assembly GCF_057250765.1. Lineage (NCBI taxonomy): Bacteria > Bacillati > Bacillota > Clostridia > Lachnospirales > Lachnospiraceae > Catonella > Catonella sp. The sequence goes on along the minus strand of NZ_DBHIEC010000002.1, from coordinate 187,323 downwards.
ACCTACTCCCTAAGGGCTGTGAACGGCCTTATAAGGGTAAATTCAGAGCTTATGAAGACCTTTGCCTTAAGTATAGTGATATCCCTTGTTGTAGCCGCTATTTCAGTAGTAATAGGAGTAATGACTGCAAGGGCGCTTAGCTTTTATGAATTTAAGCTAAAGGGCTTTGTTAACTTCTTGGTCATGTTTCCCTTCCTTGTGCCTACGACAGTCTTTGCAATGGGGATTCAGGTAACCCTTCTTAGGGCGGGGCTTGCAGGCAATGTATGGGGGGTTATCCTCTGCCATGTGATTTACTCCGCCCCTTATGCGACCAGACTGATAGAAGAGGGTACAAGGGCTTTGTCTCTTAAGCTTGAAGAGCAGGCGAGGGTGCTTGGATGTTCACCTATGAAGGCATTTTTTAAGATAAGCCTTCCAAACCTTGTGCCTGTCATCCTCTCAGCCTTTACCATGGCATACCTCATTTCCTTTAGCCAGTACTTTTTAACTCTCCTAATCGGAGGCGGAAATGTCAATACCTTTGCGGTTATAATGGTGCCTTATATTCAGGGCGGGGAGAGAAACTTTGCGAGCATATACAGTCTGGTATTTATGATAGTGACGATAGTAATATTTGCGGGCTTTGACAGACTGGCAAAGCTCTTCCTAAAAAATGCGGAAATAGAGTATCACAGGTAGGTGAAATATGAGTTTAAGTGTAAAAGGATTGAATGTAAGTTATGGGAAAAACCATATATTAAAGGATGTAAATCTTGATATAAACAGCGGTGAATTTGTCTCCATACTCGGGAAAAGCGGCTGTGGCAAGACCACCCTTATAAAGAGTATAGCAGGGCTATTGGAAACGGACAGCGGAGAAATAAATATCTTTGATAAGAATGTAGCAGGGCTTCCACCTGAAAAAAGACAGACTGTGATAGTATTTCAGGACTTAAGGCTCTTTCCTCATATGAATGTGGAGGATAATATTGCCTTTGCAATGAAGCTTAAGAAGATGGATAAGGCAGTAATTAAAGAAAAAGTAGATAGGCTTTTAGCTCAGGTGAGGCTCCAAGGCTACGGAAAGAGGAAGGTGAGCAGGCTCTCAGGTGGACAGATGCAGAGGGTAGCCCTTGCCAGAGCCCTTGGAGCAGAGCCTAAGCTCCTCCTCTTAGATGAGCCATTTGCAAGCCTTGATGAGGACTTAAGAAAGGAGATGGGGGAGCTTGTAAGAAGGCTTCACAGGGAAAACGGCATAACCACCATAATGATAACCCACGACAAAGAAGAGGCGATGGAGCTCTCCGACAGGCTTGCCCTTATGGAAGAAGGTAAGATTCTTGCCTTTGACAGCCCTGAAAGTTTGTTTAACAGCCCGAAAGATGAGAAAATTGCAGGAATGTTAGGCGATGTTAACCTCTTTTCCGGAAAGGTGGAAGGTAATACCTTTACATCTGATATAATTAGCTTTAACACTGATAAAAAGTCTGGTAAATACAAGCTCCTTCTTCGCCCAAGCGAATTAGATGTGGATAACAAGGGAGAATTGGGGATAAAGGTCAGAATAAAGCAGATATCTTTTAAGGGTGAGATTACCGAGCTGATACTTGAGGCAGAAGAAAATGAGTACAAGGTAAGGCTTCCTTACGGAGAATTTACCAAATCAGAGATTAAAAACGGCGATGAAGTAAGGCTTATAAGCAGGAAGAACAATGATTTTATACTTTTGGAGGAAGAAGGATGAAAAAAATAATATTTGACTGTGACAATACTATAGGTGTAGAAAACTGTGATGTGGATGATGGCTTAACCCTGCTCTATCTCCTTGGTTGTAAGGATGTGGAGATTCTTGGAATTACAAACTGCTTTGGCAATAACGAGACAGAGACAGTTTATGCCAATACTTTAAGCTTTCTTAAGGAAATAGGAAGAAGTGATATAAAGGTATATAAGGGAGGTATCACTCCAGAGGACTATGAAAATGAGGCAACTGACTTCATAGTGAATACGCTTAACTTAGAGGATGAGGTACATATACTTGCAACGGGCTCTCTTACTAATCTTGCGGGAGCTCTTGTAAAGGATGAGGCAGCTTTTAACAAGGTAAAATCCATCACCCTTATGGGAGGAATCACCTCTCCTTTAGTTGTGGGAGGACTTACAATCAATGAGTTAAACTTCTCAGTGGATTATAAGGCTGCATACAAGGTATTAACTTCGGGAGTGCCTATAAACATTGCTACAGGAAATAACTGCCTAAAAGTAATATTTGAGGTGGAAAAATTCAAGGAGAATCTGCTTTCGTTTGGTACTGAGACCGGCAAGTACATAGTGGATAAGACCAATTACTGGTTTGAGAGAAATGAAAAGAAATACGGTATTAAGGCCTTTTGTAACTGGGATGTAACTGCTGGTTCATACCTTGTAAGTCCCGAGAATTTCACTGATGACAGGGCTTATTATAAGCTCTCTGAAGAAGACCTTAAGACGGGCTTTCTTAGAAAGAGTGAAGAAGGAGATAGTAACTCTGTGTTAAATCTTCCTCAGATAACTAATGAGGAAGGCTTTGTAAGAGAGGTGTACAGAGGATTTAAAGAGGCGGATATAAAGTTATAGAAGCCTGAATAGAATGTAAACAGATTTTGATGTCCATATCATGTAATAAAGGATATATAAAAGCTCCCACAGTCAACTGAAGTTTCAGCTGATTGTGGGGGCTTATTTATCTTATACAACCCTCCTCCTTATCACTCGGCCTGCATGGCCTCAAGCGGGCGGATTGTACCGTGGTACACCTTCTTAAAGAAGTAAATAGAAGCTAAAAGTGATATGATCTCGGCAACGAAGAATGACCACCATACATTGTTTACATTTCCTGTCTGTGCAAGGAGCCAGGCAGCAGGGATAAGGACTACCAGCTGTCTCATTACCGAAATAATTAAAGAATATATACTCTGTGCGAAGGCCTGAAAGACCGAGCTAAGCACTATTCCGATGGCAGCCAGTGGGAAATGGATGGCTATGGTACGAAGTGCAATTATTCCCATGCTTTTCATATCATCAGCAGCATTGAACAGGTCAAGCAGGACACCTGGAACAGCCTCAAGCAGCAGGGTTCCTGCAAGCATTATGCCAAAGGCAAGAGCCAGTGAAAAGCGTAGTGCCTCGTCTATCCTCTTCTTATTCATAGCCCCGTAGTTATAGGAAAGTACAGGTATGAGTCCGTTGTTAAGGCCAAATACCGGCAGGAAGAAGAAGGACTGAAGCTTAAAGTATACACCAAAGACTGCGGTTGCAGTAGTTGAAAAGGCAATGAGGATTATGTTCATTGCATAGGTCATAATAGAGCCTATGGATACCATAAGGATACTAGGTATAGCAATAAAGTATATTGGCTTTATTATCCTCATACGAGGGTGTAGAATTTGCTTTATGGAGAGGTGGATTTCTTTGTTGTATTTTACATTTAAGAAGAGTCCTACAGCAGCGGCTATGAACTGACCTATTACTGTAGCATAGGCAGCTCCTGCTACTCCCATCTTAGGAAAACCAAGGAGGCCGAATATCATAATAGGATCAAGGATGATATTTGCAACGGCACCAACTATCTGGGATATCATACTTAGCATAGTGCGGCCTGTAGCCTGAAGCAAACGCTCCCCTGTAATCTGTAAGAATGAGCCTGTAGAGAGGAAGCTGATTATCTGAAGGTAGATAATAGCGTCGGTCTGAATGGCGGCATCGCTTGTCTGACTTGTTATAAATGGTACGGCTACAAAGAGGCCAATGAATACAAAAATGATGGTATTTATAAGTACAAGAAAGACACCCGCATTTGCAGCAGAATCTGATTTTTCATAGTTCTTTTCTCCGAGGCCTTGAGATAGAAGTACATTAAAGCCTACTCCGGTTCCGGTAGCAAGGGCAATTATAAAGTTTTGCATAGGGAAGACCAGAGTTACCGCAGTCAGCGCTTCTTCTGATAGCTGGGCTACGAAGATGCTGTCTACTACGTTGTAGAGCGCCTGCACCATCATAGATATTATCATAGGAAGTGACATATTGAGGATGAGCTTCTTCACCGGCATGGTTCCCATTTTATTTTCTTTTGTTTCCATATTCCCTCCTCTATTTTTACAGTGCTAAAGATTATAGCATAATTTAGGCGTTTTTGTAAGGTATAAATTGAACAAAAATTTTATATTTCATTACAATTCACCTGTAAGATGAAGCCATATCATGATATAATCAAATAAGAACAACTACGGGAGGTAATTACATGGAAGAGGTACTTAGACTTACGAATGTGAATAAGAGCTTTGGAGAGCATCATGTTCTACATGATGTGAGCTTTGCCGCAGGAAGGGGAGAGCTTATCGGCTACATAGGGCCAAACGGAAGCGGCAAGTCCACAACTGTCAAGCTGATGCTTGGGATTCTTGGTGGCTACACAGGTACAATTGAGGTATTTGGCAAAAATATCGAAGAAGACCTGGTAAGCTACAAGAGGAAGATAGGCTATGTTCCGGAGATTCTATCCCTCTATGAGAGCCTTACAGGGGAAGAATATATCTCTTTCTTATCCTCTGTCTACGAGCTTAGTAACTGGAGAGGCAGGATGGAAGAACTAGCGGAGATATTTCAGATAAATGATGCACTCACCACCCGTATCTCAGGTTACTCTAAGGGTATGAAGCAAAAAATAGCCATCATAGGAAGCCTTATACACAATCCTGACATCCTCTTCCTTGATGAGCCGCTTAACGGCATGGATACAAATAGCGTGGCTGTGTTTAAGGAGGTGCTTAAGACACTTACCAAGCAGGGGAAGACTATATTTTATTCCTCTCATATTATGGAAGTAGTTGAGCAAATGAGCAGCAGGGTTATCCTTCTTAAGGATGGGGCTGTAATCGCAGATTCAACAGTTGAAGAGCTTAAGAATAACAAAGAAGGAAGAAGTATGGAGGAGATTTTCAACGACCTTACAGGCTTTACAAAGGGACACGACCTTGCAGCTAAGTTTGTAGACACACTGACCGGAGGTGAGACTATTGAAGATGAAAAATAGCGAACCTTTTGCTTTAAAACTGGTTGATAAATGTGTAAAGCCATTTTTAAGTAAGGACTTAAACTATAGCCAGATTAGGGAAATGCTAAGGCTTAAGCTAATTATGGATAGTAGAAGAGTTCCACCTACATTTCAAAATAATAAGAAAAAGTCGGAAAAAGAGCCTAAAAGATCAATGATTTTGACCTGCCTGATATATCTGTTTTTAGGATTTATGATAGCACCGACTCAGATTTTATCAAATGTTTTTGGTGCGAATTCAATAGGCTTTGCAATGCTTATATTTATGTTATTTTCAGTTTATATCAGCGAATATTCAGCTGTACTTCTAGATACTACTGAAAAATCATTTTACGGGGCTCTTCCGATTGGTAGAAGTGAGATAAGTACGGCAAAAAACATACATATAGCCTATTATATAGGAGCTATAGCAGCTGCTATGATGCTGCCTTCAATAGTTGTCGGCTTTATTTTCAGAGGAATTCTGTATGGCTTTGTATTTACTCTGGTGTCGATTACGATTGTTGTAGTTTGCCTTCACCTTGCAGGAGTTATTTACTACCTTCTGCTTAAGGTATTTTCAGGGGAGAGGCTTAAAGATATCTTAAGTGGCTTTCAGGTATTTATGGCAATAGCTGTCATACTTTCATATCAGATTGTACCCAAAATCATAAATATGGCTGATTTTTCGGATAAAGAACTTGTATTTTCACCATTTTACTTTATTCTGCCCCCTACCTGGTTTGCAGCTATAATCGCTATTTTATTTGGAACTATAAAAGTTTGGTATTTATATGTGCTTGCAGGAATCACAGTACCTGCCGTTATCTTGCTTGAGGTGCTTTATAAGAAAAAGGTAATGCCGGAGTTTGAAGGAGAGCTTGACAAGCTAACGGAAACAGCTAAGGAAAATAAATCACTTTCACCATTTTCAAAGCTTATGTGTAAGCTCCTTTCAAAGGATGAACAGGAAAATGCCTTTATGAAGCTGGTGCTGATACAGATATCAAGAAACAGAGATATGAAGCTTAAGCTCTATCCACAGCTTGCCAATGTATTTATTCTGCCTATAATAATGGTTCTGCCACAGATTACGAGGGAGAAGGGGCTTGCCGGATTTATAGAAAATCTTAGAGAAGGAAGATGGGGACTGGCTCTGCTTTATTTTACAGGGCTTACTTCTGCCTATATCTATGCTATAATAGGACAGTCTGAAAATGCAGAAAGTATAATGTTCTATCAGATTCTTCCGATTGAGAATCTAAGTAAATGTATAAGGGCAGGGGTAAAGGTGGTGCTGTTTCGCTATCTTACACCTATATTTGTGGCTCTGTCAGCCATCCTGTTAGGAGTGTATGGATTTGGAGTTATACCTGATTTGATAATTGCCTATCTGTCATTTATCTTCGTAACAGGCTCTATGATAAGGATGGGTTCGTGGGTATTACCATTTTCTCATGAAGCTGACCTTGCTAATTCAGGTATTGGAGTGCTGATGTTTTTCCTTAGTTTCTTTATGCTTGCGGTATTTGGAGGAACACAAATAATGTTGCTTAACACCCTGGGACTGCAGCTAATCGGTATAGTGGTCATGACGCTTGCTAACCTTGTATTATGGAAGTTCTTTATGAATAAGAAATACATTATAGCCAGAGGATAAGATATATCAGGAGAAAAGGTTAAGAAAAAAGATGGGCTAAGGGGGGATTGTAACCTATCAAAAGCTTCTAGGAAGAGTATAGGTAGATCATATAAAAGTATGTATAAATAGAACATATAAAAGTATATAAAAAGAGGCTGTCGCTCTAAGAACAGTGAATTCTTAGGGTGACAGCCATTTTCAATCCCCAAGCTGCGAGGATTAATCTTATTTGTAATCTGATAATTTTAAACAATAAACATATGTTTCTTATGCCTATGAAGTAACATTATTAAGCTAGAACTTAATCAGTCCAAATACGCTTGCAATCGAGCTTATGAGGATTATGAGTATGCAGATAGGAGCAAGGTATTTGATAAAGAACTTGTAAATACCTTTGCGCTTGAACTTAGATGATGTTTCCACCTCTTCAATTATCTTATCCACACCAACTACATATACTATGAGAACACAGGTGGAGAGGGCGGCTATAGGCATCATAAGTGAGTTAGTAAGGAAGTCGAAAAAGTCAAGGATTGACATTCCAAGTATCTGTACAAAGTCAAGCATACCAAAGCCAAGAGCTGAGAATGAGCCAAGTACCACTATGATGATACCTATAACCACGCTCGCTATATTACGCTTCCAGCCAAGCTGATCCTCTAAAGTAGATACACAGGACTCAGCAAGTGAAATAGCGCTTGTGAGGGCCGCAAGAAGTACGAGGAGGAAGAATACTATACCAATGATTCTTCCCATTCCCATGCTTGCAAATACCTTAGGAAGGGTAATGAACATAAGTGAAGGGCCGGCTTTGAGCTTCTCAGGGTCTCCGTTAAAGAAGGAGAATACCGCAGGTATTATCATAAGACCTGCTAAGAAGGCTATAGCTGTATCAAAAATCTCTATCTGAGAAGTAGACTGCTCTATGTCTACATCTTTCTTCATATATGAGCCATAAGTGTAGAGAATCCCCATCGCTATGGAAAGAGAGTAAAACATCTGTCCCATCGCAGCAACTATGGTCATCCAGGAGAAGTTGTCAAAGTTAGGGATGAGGAAGTACTTCACACCCTCAAGGGCTCCCGGCCTTGTTACTGAGTAGATTGAAACTATGATTGCAAGGATAACAAGGACAGGCATCATCATCTTTGAAACTTTCTCTATACCATGTTCAACACCTGCGACAATTATAAGAAGTACCACAAGAGTGAAAATAAGGAACCAGACTTCCACACTTGCACCTGCTGTAATAAAGCCTGTAAAATAGCTGTCTTCTGCTAGAGCATCTGTACTTCCACGAAGATACTCAAATAAATACTTAAATACCCAGCCGCCGATTACACTGTAGTAAGGGATGATGAGCATAGGAATGACAGCATTTATCCAACCGCCTATCTTAAAAGGAAGTGACTTGCCAAAGGCGCTAAAGGCACCTACAGGGCTCTTTCTGGTAAGCCTTCCAAGGGTTGTCTCAGATACAATAAGCACATATCCAAATGTAAGCATAAGGATAAGATATACCAGGAGGAAGATGCCTCCACCGTATTTAGCTGCAAGATAAGGGAAACGCCAGATATTACCCAGGCCAACGGCAGAGCCTGCTACAGCAAGCACGTAGCCGAGCTTCCCCGAAAATGAACTTCTCTCGTTATCCCTGCCAAATGGGTCAAGGTTATTTTCCTGATTGTTTTCGTTATTCATTGGTTAATACATCCTCTCAATTCTATACTTTATTCTTTCCAAACTCAACTTTTCCCTGCAGCCATACCTGCCCTCTAAATCTTCTGCCAACAAGAGGTTCGCCAAGCAGATCTGCGTCATTGATAGCTACATAAAAGTCAAGTCCGTTACAGTCTAGGAGCATTTCAGTTGACTTCTCTCCTGTCAGGGTATTGATATGTGGAATTACTTCTTTTATTATTCCAAGTATGGTATAGTTGTCGGACTCAGAACCAAAAGGTATGAAGCTGGTCTCAACTATACTGTAGACATCCTCGTTTTGAATGCGTCTTGTAATCATAGAATAGGTGTCAAAGTCCAATAAGGTAAGAGCATTGATTGCATTCTCATCACCCTCTCTTGCTGCCTGCAAAAGGCTTACGTGCTGTTCTGAATCCGCGGCCTGTGCCCTCACATGTTCAGCAGTCCTTAGTATAGGCAGGAGAATCTTTCCTGACGTAGAGAGTCCGGAGAGAGTAAGAGGCATTTCCTTACCCGATTCTTCCTTTGACGAGAGATAATCTACTGAGTTTTGCAGGTAAAATATGATAGAAGAGCCAAAACGCAAATCATCACACATACCTGTATAAGCATCAGTATCCACCCTCTTAAATATGGATACTTCCTGGTAACCGCTTGACTTTTTCCCAATGAGGTATGGGAAATAATGTTCCAGATGGAAGAATCCTTTATCATCATACTCGCCACGGATTGTAATTCCCATTCTTTCAGAGAAATCAAGACTTCTTTCTATAATCTTGTGGTGGCTGTCATCTGATGAAAATGCATGTTTATCAAGGGTTGGGTGAGTCATGACCAGCCCAAGTACCTTGTCAAGTTCCTTTCTTGAAGTGATATTTGAAAATCCTACGGTTCTTAAAAAGCTATGCATTAGCTCACCTCCCTCTCGGTATAATCGTACATTCGTTTCATTATAGTTTAAGTGCACTCTGCAATTTGCCCACTACCTCTTTAAGAGTACCATCTTCAAATGGACTCTTAAGTCCGACCTCGGTTAAAAGTCCTGTAAAGAAGTCCTTTGCACCAAGGTTACAAAGCTTAAGATAGCTCTTCCATGCAGCCTTATAGTCCTTGTCCATCATTACCTTGTACTGGAAGGCGTTGGTCTGTGCCAGTACATAGTCGATGTAGTAGAATGGGCTGTCATAGATGTGGCGCTGTTTCTGCCAGAAACCACCTGCACTGTAGTACTCATTTCCTGAGTAGTCAAGATGTGGCTTGTACTGCATCTCAAGCTCTCTCCACATCTCATTACGCTGCTTTGGAGAAAGTCCCGGATTGGTGTAGGCTATATCCTGGAATTCATCAACCATAGTTCCATAAGGAATGAAGGCTGCGGCTGACTCAAGATGCATATCTATATAGTCCTGCTTTCTCTTGCCGAAGAAAAGCTCCATCCAAGGCTCAGTAAAGAATTCCATAGACATAGAATGTGTCTCTGCAGTTTCCATGGTTATCTCGCTGTGCTCAATGATAGGATCATCCACCATACAAAAGCCCTGGAAGGCATGTCCGCACTCGTGGGTCATTACATCTGCATCATCAGCGGTTCCGTTAAAGTTGGCAAATATAAAAGGAGACTTATAGTCAGGAAGATAAGTCATATATCCGCCTGTCTGCTTAGTCTTTCTTCCAAGTACATCGAAAAGCTCATTATCACACATAAAGTTGATGAACTTAGCTGTTTCAGGTGAAAGCTCATTATACATCTTTCTTCCTGCTGCAAGGATATCATCAGGAGTACCGATAGGTGCAGGGTTTCCGTTGTTGAAGTATACACCCTCATCCTCAAAATGAAGCTTGTCAAGTCCAAGTCTCATTCTACGCCTGTCGTGTAATTTCTCCGCAAATGGTACGAAGTCACGCTTAACCTGCTCTCTAAAGCGCTTTACATCCTCTCTGCCATAGCAGTTACGGTTCATCCTGTAGTAGCCAAGCTGGATGAAGTTGTCATAGCCAAGCTTTTCAGCCTGAGCTGTTCTGTTCTTTACAAGCCGGTCATAGATATCGTCAAGTTCTTCTTTATTGTTGGTGAAGAAGTCTGTATATTTTTTCCAAGCCTCTACTCGAATCTTCCTGTCGGAATTGTTGAGATATGGAGCCATAAGTGAAAGATTGAGAGTTTCGCCATTCCAGTCTATCTTAGCAGTAGCAAGGAGCTTGTCATAGCGGCTCTTTAAGGCATTCTCCTCCTGCATAAGAGGTATTATTCTGTCGTCGACAGATTTCATAGCTAACTCCAGGTTCTTAAAGGCAACCTTTCCTATCTTGCTCTCTAAGAAGTTTCTATACTCTGAGTTGTAGAGCTTCTTGCCGTATTCAACAAGCAATGACTGAAGTACAGGACCGTTCTCATCATAGTAATCATTTTCCTTGCTGTAGAACTCATCTGTCACATCTATTGAGTGGCGGATCTGGGCAAGTGTCATCTGCGTATATATACGGTTCACAGTCTTATAATACTGTTTATGTACCTCAAACTGTTCTTCTCCTGACTTGGCGCCATCAAAGTCTTTCATAAGCTTCGCAAAATCAGCTTTAGCTTCCTCGATATCAGCCCTTTTATAAGGCATTTCACTAAATTTCATATATTCTACTTCCTTTCAGTTTATGTTAATGTCTGCAACTTATAATGTTAAGCCATTTTCAAAGGAAAATCAAGTTAAAAAGAAAAAAAGTGGGCATTTATCCATTATTTTAGAAGCTAAAGAAGATATATGAGATGGCAGTGTAAGAGACGCTTTCGCCTTGGTACGATTTAAGGACGAATCCGAGAAAAATTAGAGTAAAATTATAAGAAGTGGGTGTCAAATACTTTTGAAACCCACTTCTTATGTTGCAGCTATATAAAAATGGGGCTGCCGCATCAGATAAAATCTTTTACAAATCGTTATAGTAATGAAGTATCAAGCCCATCTGCTAAGGCGATGGCAAGCACTCCAGGGCCAATGTGGCAGGCAACTGAAAGTGAAAGTGGCTGCATTTCAATCTCATAGTCCGGGAAGGCTTCCCGGACTTCTTTTTTCCATTCTAAAGCATCATCAAGATAAGCCCCGTAGGCAATTAAAAGATGAAGATTTTTCTTTGCGGCTGCATCCTTAAAGCGGCCTTCCATATCCTTTCTAATGGCATCTATCATGGTTTTCTTAGCCTGTGCCTTACCTCTGCATTTTGCGTAAGCATCTAACTTATCTCCCTGAATCTGAAGCACAGGCTTTAAGTTAAGCAGAGTTCCTATAGCTGCGGCAGCAGGTGTGATTCGCCCGCCTTTTTTGAGGTATTTGAGGGTATCAAGAGATACATAGATAGCTGAGCGGTCAGCAGTTCTTTCAAGGTATTCCTTGATTTCTTTTGCATTCTTACCCATCTTCGCAAGCTCAAGAGCATCAACTATGGAGCGGTACTGGGTGACGGACACTCTTCTGTTATCTACTACCTGAACCCTGCCGTCAAAGTCCTCTGCGAGCATGGAGGCAGTTGAAACTGTACCTGAAAGTCCACTTGATATAGGTATAAATAGAACCTCGTCGTGGGTTTTAAGGAGTTCATCCCAGGTATCTGTCATATCTCCGGGTGATGGCATCGAAGTCTTTACATCTACAGCATCATCCTGAAGGGCAGCATAAAACTGCTCATGCGTCATAGTAACACCGGCAAACTCTATTTTGTCATTTATAAAAAAAGGAGATGGTTGTACGAACGTCCCCATTTTCTTTGCTTCTTCCATGGAAATTCCAGCATTGCTGTCTGATATTATTGCAATTTTCATTAAAATCCCCTATCCTTATTATAATGGTGATTGATACAGGACCGCGAAGCTTTGCTTCACGCAATCCATTCAAAAATATAATATGTTTAAACATTAGCCGATATTTAGACAATAGTCAATATATAAATCGAAATAATGTGATTTTTGGCAATATGCCGAAGTGGATATGATTGTGTTTTGGTGAATATCATCATATTCCCGCCAGTTTGCTATGGGGATGCGACAAAGCAGAAGATAGAAGAGGTGAAAATGACTACTGATGAGAAATGGATGAGACAGGCTATAAAGCAGGCTAAAAAGGCAGAAAAACTGGAAGAGGTGCCGATTGGCTGCGTTATAGTTCATAATGATAAGATTATTGCAAGGGGATATAACAGGAGAAATACTGATCATACCTCGCTTGCACACGCTGAAATGATGGCAATAAAAAAAGCCTGCAAAAAATTAGGTGATTGGAGGCTCGAAGAATGTACTCTCTATGTAACTCTTGAGCCCTGCCAGATGTGTGCAGGAGCCATAGTACAGTCTAGAGTGAAAAGGGTTGTCATAGGGGCTATGAATAAAAAAGCAGGATGCGCAGGCTCTATATTTAATCTCCTTGAGGAGGACAGGTTCAACCATAAGGCAGAGGTAACAAGGGGAATACTTGAGGATGAATGTGCAGAGATGATGAGTGAATTCTTTAGAGGGCTTAGGGCGAAAAAAAGCCATGCATTTTGCTTCGAAACAGCTTCACAGACGGTACCTAAGTGAAGAACTCAGCCCAGGCTCCCTTACGGCACATGAAAGATTTTGCTTAGTGCTGCTTTGTTCCCAACCTGACACGGTTCACAAGCTCTCATTGCGTAAGACCAAGACTTCAACATCCTCCGCCTAGGGCGGCTCTGCAAAGACTGTCCCTCAGACAAAATATCACCCCTACTAGAGCGGATTGTAGGTACAGGGCACCGCTATCTCCCCGGCTGCATGGTAGTAATAGTATAGTGAAAATGAGGCTTTATGTCAAGTGGGATAATAAGCCTGCCATTTTGCTGCTTATAATCATATACCGCAGGGTATTAATATAAACATAAGGAGAAAAGAGGAGCGTAAATATACTGACAATATTGTATGTGTAATAGAAAAAAACTGATAATAACTTGACTGATATAATTGAAAGTGTTATATTTAAAGTGACTATAGTTATTTTATAGAATTCTCTTGCGAAAAACTACACAGAGAAAGAGGTGAGGGTATTATGAAAAGTATAAAAATAACAAAAAGAACAGTATTCTATATTTTGCTTGCAGTTTCTTTGATAATGCTACTGATAGCATTATTCCCGCCAGGAAAAGTGGTAGACTCAGGAATCTTATCCACGGCACTGGGAAATTATGAGTTTAGCATCAGAGAAAGGCTGTTGGTAGGAGCATTTGGATTGTCGGTATGGTTAATAATATATGGATTTTTCATAAAGAAGCAGACTCTAGAATGGATAATAATGATAATATTGTTCATTCCACATGTAATATTGATTTTAGTAATGAAAGAATATTCTCACGATATAATGTATATGCTAAGGATGTACTTGTTAATTCTTAGCTTTGGATTTATAGCAATTAGAGGGTAGTATCGAATTGACACCTTTCTATATTTTAGGATAATATAAAGCCAGCTTTAGAATTTTTCTAAAAATGAAGCGGTGTCATGGAGTATAAAAGTAGAGAACTAGAAAGAAAGTTTCTAAAGATGAATGGAAGCTTTAAGGCTATACTCAGTAGAAGTAAATAAGTAGGTGTTTATGAATCTATAACAAGAAAAGTGATGGAAATAACAATTACAGATTTCCATCACTTTTATACTTTATCCAACCCTTAATTTGAATTTCATCAGGGCTTTTTCATCATCTACAGGGATTTTAGCAATGTCGGCGCCAAGTTCTTTTAGCTTTTCTTCGAAATGCTCGTAGCCCCTTTCGATATACTCTATCTGGTCAACCTCGCTTACTTCCTCAGAACAAAGGCCTGCAATCACAAGGGCTGCTCCGGCTCTTAGGTCAGGAGAACTAAGCTTTGCGCCTGAGAGCTTCTCGACACCGTCTATAATGGCATTATTTCCCTCTACTTTGATGTTAGCACCCATTTTTGTAAGCTCATCAGTGAACTTGAAACGGTTCTCAAATATACTCTCAGTGACAACACTGGTACCACTTGCCATAGCAAGGAGGGTAGTCATCTGAGGCTGCATATCGGTAGGAAAGCCCGGATAAGGCAGAGTCTTTACATGAGTATGGGTCAGTCTCTCTTTGGCACAGACCCTGATAGAATCATCAAATTCATGTACTTCAGCCCCCATTTCAAGCAGTTTTGCAGTAATTGCTTCCATATGCTTTGGAATCAGGTTCTTTACAAGGACATCACCCTTTGTTGCGGCAGCGGCTACCATGTAAGTTCCTGCCTCTATCATATCAGGTATAATAGAATATTCACTTCCATGAAGCTTCTCAACTCCAACTATTCTGATTACATCAGTACCTGCACCCTTAATGTCTGCACCCATACTGTTAAGGAAGTTGGCTACATCTACGACATGAGGCTCCTTAGCCACATTTTCCATTATGGTCTTTCCCCTCGCAAGGGTAGCCGCAAGCATGATATTAATAGTAGCACCTACACTTGATACATCAAAGTAAATGTGGTTTCCAATCAGCTCATCAGCCCTTACAGCAATAAGGCTGTGCTTGATATCAATCTCTGCGCCGAGTGCCTCAAAGCCCTTGATATGTTGGTCTATAGGACGACTGCCTATATTACAGCCACCCGGAAATGCCACCTTGGCGTCTTTGTTCTTGCCAAGAAGAGCACCGAGAAGATAGTAGGAAGCCCTTATCTTTCTGATAAACTCATTATCTACACAGAAGTTAGTAATGGTTCCACCATTTACCCTAACTGTATGATTATCTATTCTTTCAACAATGGCTCCTATTTCTTCAATGGCACTAAGAAGCACCTGTATATCACTAACATAAGGAAGATTCTCTATCTTAACCGGCTCGTTACACATAATGGCAGCGGCTAAAATACCAAGCGCAGCATTCTTAGCTCCACTTATAGAAACTTCGCCAACGAGAGGCCTGCCGCCTCTGATTACATATTCATTCATCTTAACCCCTTTACTAGGTCTTTTAAGGTATAGTAATATTAATTAGAGTATGTGAAGATATAATTATCACATGTATCACTCAATTATAACGAGTAAGTGGATAGGTGTCAATATTTGTGCGGAGAGTTTGACAAAATGAGGGCTCTGTATTAAAATTATAAAGTTAGGAAACAACTGTAAATATTTGCTTTTCAGGGCAAAGAAGGCAGGTAAAATTTGCTTCAAATTATCCCGGTGAATTTGCAGAATAGAGGGCAGTAAAATGGAGCAAATAATTTGGCTTTGATACATTTACCCCTAAAAAGTCAGATATTTGAGAAATAAAATGTATAGAAAGAGGGAAGAAAATGGCAAAAGATAAGAAAATGGTAGAAGAAATTACTTCTATGAACGAAGATTTCGCTCAGTGGTACACCGATGTTGTTAAAAAGGCTGAGCTTGCAGATTATTCAAGCGTGAAGGGCTTTGTAGTTCTCAAGCCTTATGGCTTTGGTATATGGGAGAATATACAGAAAACCCTTGATAAGATGTTCAAGGAGACAGGTGTAGAAAATGTATGTATGCCACTTTTGATTCCCGAAAGTCTTATAAATAAAGAAAAAGACCATGTTGAGGGCTTTGCTCCTGAGGCTGCCTGGGTGACACATGGTGGTTCTGAAGAGCTTCAGGAACGCCTCTGCGTGCGCCCTACCTCAGAGACCTTATTCTGCGATTTTTATTCAAAGGATATCCGCTCATATAGAGATCTTCCTAAGGTTTACAACCAGTGGTGCTCAGTCGTAAGATGGGAAAAGGAGACCAGACCATTTCTGCGTACCAGAGAATTCCTCTGGCAGGAAGGACATACTGCCCACGCTACAGAGGAAGAGGCTCAGAGTAGAACCATCCAGATGCTTAATGTCTATGTGGACTTCTTTGAGAAAGAGCTTGCTATCCCTGTAATCAAGGGACAAAAGACCGAGAAGGAGAAGTTTGCGGGTGCAGTATCTACCTATACTATAGAGGCTATGATGCACGATGGTAAGGCTCTTCAGTCAGGTACAAGCCACAACTTTGGTGATGGATTTGCAAAGGCTTATGATGTTACATTTACAGATAAGGACAATACTATTAAATACTGCCACCAGACCTCCTGGGGAGTAAGTACCAGGATGATAGGCGCTCTTATTATGGTTCATGGTGATGACAACGGTCTTGTGCTTCCTCCAAGGATTGCGCCTACACAGGTAATGATAGTTCCTATTATGCAGAATAAGGAAGGTGTGCTTGAGAAGGCAAATGAGCTTAAGAGTAGGCTGTCCGCCGACTTTAGAGTTAAGCTTGACGACAGCGACAAGACACCGGGCTTTAAGTTTGCTGATCAGGAAATGCGCGGTATCCCTGTGAGAGTGGAGATTGGACCTAAGGATATAGAGGCAAATAAATGCGTGGTGGTAAGAAGAGACAATCACGAAAAGATTGAAGTTTCTCTTGATGAACTTGAGGCAAAGCTTAGTGTCATCCTTGAGGATATTCAGAAGAACATGCTTGAAAGAGCAAGAGCACATAGAGACAGCCATACCTATAGTGCTGATACCTATGATGAATTTAAGGAGACTATTGCTAATAAACCGGGCTTTATAAAGGCGCATTGGTGTGAGAGCAGAGAATGTGAAGACAAGATTAAGGAAGATACTTCAGCTACAGCAAGATGTATACCTTTTGAGGATGGCAATTCAGAAGGAAAATGTATCTGCTGCGGCAAGCCTGCTAAGAAGCTCGTTTATTGGGGAAAGGCATATTAATGCATATTACATTACCTACAAAGGTAAAACAAATAATATCAAAACTAGAAAAAGCCGGTTTTGAAGCCTATGCAGTCGGTGGCTGTGTGAGGGACTCTATCCTTGGGAGAAATCCTGAGGACTGGGATATAACCACTTCCGCAAAGCCGGAGGAGGTTAAGAAGCTCTTTAGTGCCACCATAGACACGGGCTTACAACATGGAACAGTGACTGTAGTCATAGAAAAAGAGGGCTTTGAGGTTACTACCTTTAGGCTTGACGGAGATTATACAGATGGAAGGCATCCCGACAGGGTTGCCTTTACCTCTTCTTTGGCGGAAGACTTAAGGAGGAGGGATTTCACTATAAATGCTATGGCATACAGTGAAAAAAGAGGACTTATAGATGAGTTTGACGGTGAAAGAGACCTTGAGGATGGTGTCATACGAGCTGTGGGAGAGGCTTGTGAGAGATTCTCTGAGGATGCACTCAGGATGCTTCGTGCCATAAGATTTGCAGGCCAGCTAAACTTTAAAATAGCAGAAAAGACACTTGATGCTATAAAAGAGCTTTCCCCAAACATTGCCAAGGTAAGTGTAGAAAGGATAGCAAAAGAACTTGAAAAGCTCCTCCTATCGGGAAATCCAGAGTACATAGCTCTTGTGTATGAGACGGGTATCTTCTCAGTCATTGCTCCTGAAGTAGCAATGCTTTTTGAAAATGGTGAGATATCCGCTTCGATTAAGGTACTTAGCAGGGCTTCATTTCCTGAAAAGAAAGAGTTATATCAGATACGACTAGCCATTTTCTTAGAGGGCTTGGGGGCTGATAAGGCTGCAAAGCTCCTTAAACGCCTAAAGCTGGATAACGACACTATAAATACAGTAAAAAAGCTACTCCAGCTCTCACTTAGGGAAGTAGAGAATGACGAAACCAAGATGAGATGGACAGTTAAGGAGGCAGGGCATAAGATGATGCCTCTCCTTTTGGAAATGAGAAGAGCAAAAGGGCTTAAAGATAATACTGAGCTTTACAGGACTGTCCTTGACCATGGCTACTGTACTAGTATAGCTGAATTGAAGGTAAATGGCAAAGACCTGATGGATGCAGGCATTCCAAAGGGAGCTCTTATAGGGAGTACGCTGGAGAGACTATTGGATTTGGTCATAGAGAAGCCTGAGTTAAATACAAGGGAAAGTCTGCTTTTGGAGGTGAGGAGGAATGAAGAGTAGCCGATTATTGCCCATAATCATTATGCTATGCTTAACCGGACTCGGAATATTTGTAGGTGTAAACACCATTATAAATGCCAAGAATAAAAGGCCACCTATAAGCCCTAAGCCAAATGAGATAGTAGAGGTATCTCCTGCGGCTGTCACAGAAGATACACAGAGCGGGACTGTGGCTGTGCTAAGGGGGATAGACAGGGTAAATAACAAGATAGGCGTCTATCTTGCGGGTGAAATGAGAGAGACCAGTTATTCTTATGATTTGGCGACCTCAGTAAAAAGCAAGAATGACAGAGAGCTTGTGATGCCTGAGCTTCCGCTTGGAAGTATTATTAATATCGAAGTAAATGAAGACACAGGTATGCTTAGTAAGGTAGCGGTCAACAAAGAGGCTTGGGGCTATCAGGGAGTAAAGAACCTCCAGATAGATGAGGTGCTCTCCAAGATGACAATTGGAGAAACCAGCTTTATGTATGATGCGGGGCTTACAGTAATAAGTGGGAATGATAATGTCAGTCTTAGGAATATAGAGCCTACTAAGGATGTACTGGAAGTCAGAGGACTTGGAGAAAAAATCTTCTCTTTAAGTGTGACAAGGGGACATGGAGTACTTGAGTTTGTCGACTATGACGATTTTCTTGGTGGAAGCATTGAAATAGGCTACGATGTATTTGATGATATCGCAGAAAATATGAAGTACGTCCTTAAAGAAGGGCAGTATAAGGTCATTCTAAAGAAAGACAATCTTACGGTAAATAAGGTTGTAGATATAAAAAGAGATCAGACAGAGGTACTAAGACTCTCGGGCTATACAGCTGAAATGACTAAGACCTCGAAGGTAACTTTTAGCCTCTCGCCAAGCAGTGCGTCTATAAGCATTGACGGTAAGGAAGTGGATGCAGGTAAGACGATTGTGCTAAACTACGGCGAATATTTGGTTAAGGTCAAGGCGGATGGATATGTGGGCTGGGAAAGCGTAGTGACCATATCAAAGCCTAAGACTGTGATGAGTATTGCTCTTGCCCTGAAGAAGGAAAAGGCAGAGGAGGAGAAGAAGGATGACGGAATGGCAGAGCCATCTACAGATGTAGAAAAAACTGATGATGACTCTGAGGAGACCGGTATTTCTGAAACGCCTACAGAGGATGATGAGGATAAGGAAATAAAGGTAAGAACTGACAGTACAAAGAACATTTTCTTTAGGAAGCCTGTAGGGGCAACCATTTCCTTTGACGGCAGGGTGATAGGAGATGCACCTTGCGAGATGACAAAGGTAACGGGTGAACACGAGATTACCCTTAAGATGGACGGTTACGAGACTCAGACCTACACTATAAACATCGAAGATGATGGAGAAGACGCGGTGTTTAGCTTCCCGGATATGATAAAGGAGAAGGAGTAAATAGCTTAATTTGACTTTTACCTACAGACATGGTATGATTAGGGGGCAGTTGTACAAGCGTGCTTGTATACAAATGTATGTTGCATATCCTGATTATATCAGGGTTAGGTTGATAACTTAATAGTTGGGAGGCTTAATCATGGGAAAAGTTGATGTAAAGGCAGTCCGTAATGCAGTATACCGCGCCATTGGAAGCAGAGTCGTAGTCAAGGCCAATCGTGGCAGACATAGATTCGATGTGAATGAAGGCGTGATTAAAGAGGTTTATCCTCACGTGTTTATGATTCAAATAAATGACAGTGAGGAAGATGCAGGTAAGACTGTTTCTTACACCTATACCGATATCCTTACAAAGGATGTACAGCTTCAACTTTGTACACAATAAAATAAATCCTTAATAACAGAGATAAATTCAGAAGAATAGACTTGTTATTAAGGATTTTTTATATTTTAGGAGCAATTACTTTAAGAACTTTATACACGCAACTGCATAAGCAGCATTTCTCAAATATAAAAATCCCATCTGCATCTAAGTAAATAGTGCAGGTGGGACAGTTTAGTGCATTTAAATCTGTTTCAAATATTTGTAGTCCTGTATTTTTCAAAGTGCAGTACTAATTCATATTTGTGAAAATAGCATTATTACATCAAATGCCTTTCTCTTATGATATAGCCGTCTCTATCTCTTGTAGGGCGCTTTGGCATTTCCCAAGCAAAATGGTCTGTATGAAGCACATGATGTGCCTTATGTGAGTTAGGAGTACCAAAGTAGTTCTCATAGAGAGACTTGATATCAGGGTTATCGTGTGAGTAACGGATTTTGGAGTTCTTGTCAAGGAAGTAGAGATTCTTTCCTCTGGCAAAAGCAAGTTCCTCACCGTCATGTATAGGCTGACCACCGCCGCCTACGCAGCCTCCCGGACAAGCCATAACCTCTACGAAGTCGTACTTCTTAGTTCCTGCATCTATTTCCTCTATAAGCCTTCTTGTATTTGCAAGGCCGTTTACTACAGCTATTCTAAGGTCGATGTCTTTGAGATTGAAGGTAGCCTCTGTAAGTCCTGTTTTCTGTGACTCAGCTCTTATTACCTTGAAAGCATCAGGAGGGCAGTTTTCACCCATAAGTGAGTGGTAAGCTGTTCTAAGGGCAGCCTCCATAACACCACCTGTAGCTCCGAAGATAATACCTGCGCCTGTTACATCGTGGAAGAGGTGGTCAGGCTCAGAATCTTCAAGTGTCTCAGGAAGGATATGGAAAGCCTTAATCATTCTAACAAGCTCTCTTGAGGTAAGCACACAGTCTGTATCGTGTCCTGCATATTCCTCGTGGAAGAATTCCATATTGCGCTCGCCCTTTTTAGCTACACAAGGCATGATAGCTACTGAATATATGTTTTCAGGATCTACCCCAATTTCCTGAGCAAAATGAGTCTTCATAACTGAACCAAACATCTGCATTGGTGATTTAGCTGATGACAGCTGGCCTGTAAGGTGAGGGTAGTTACTCTTAAGGAAGCGCACCCAACCAGGACAGCAGGAGGTAAACATTGGCTTATCTTTAAGCTCTCCATTTGAGAATCTGGCTATGAACTCGCTTGCTTCCTCCATTATGGTAAGGTCAGCAGAGAAGGCTGTATCAAATACATAGTCGACACCGATTCTTCTAAGAGAATCAAATATCTTTCCAACAGTGGCTTCGCTAAGGTCAAGTCCAAGACTTTCACCCCATGCAGCTCTTACAGCAGGAGCTACTTGAACTACAACCACCTTCTTTGGATCAGCAATAGCTCTTAAGAATTCCTCGGTATCATCTCTTTCTTTAAGAGCACCTACAGGACAGTGGGTTATACACTGACCGCAAAGAGAACAGTCTGCTTCTGCTATTGTTCTTGAACCTGATACATTTATCGTTGATCTTGCACCTGTGCCCTCAAGAGTCCAGATACCAAGCCCTGCAACCTTATCACAGACCTGCACGCAGCGCATACATTTGATACATTTTTTAGAATCCCTTATAAGTGGGAATGTCTTATCCCATTCCTGAACCTCAAGACGCTCCTCATAAAGAGTGTCTGTGATGTTTAGGTCATTTGCAAGAGTCTGAAGCGAGCAGTTACGGCTTCTTACGCAGGTTGCACATTTGCAGTCGTGCTGTGAAAGTATCATCTGTACTGTTCTGCGTCTTGCAAGTCTTACCTTAGGGCTGTTGGTATATACTACCATCCCTTCTTCAACCTTGTTGTTGCAGGCTGTTACAAACTTATCCTTGCCCTCTATTTCAACTATACAAACACGACAGGCAGCTATTTCATTGATTTCCTTTAAGAAACAAAGGTGAGGAACAGGAACTCCGGCACTATAAGCCGCATCCATTATGGAAGTTCCCTCAGGCACATTTACGCTTCTTCCATCTATTGTTAAATTTACCATATATTCTCACGACCTCCTTTGAATATTCCAAAGCCAAAGTGGTCACATCTGAGACAGCGACCTGATTCCTGGCAGGCTTCCTTTTTGTTCATGCAATTCTCTACACCATCAAAGTCATGTACCCTGTCAGAAGCTTCACGCTCCGTAAGTTCAACTCTGCCACAGGCTGAGTGCTCTACCTTGCTTGGAAGAGGGATATCGACATCGCAGGTAATATCGTGCTTATAGCCTAAGAATTCGTCAATATTTGCAGCCATAACCTTTGCAGCGGCAATAGCCTTGATTACGGTAGCAGGGCCTGAAGCACAGTCTCCACCTGCAAATATTCCCGGAAGTCCTGTAAATCCACCGTTAGGCATGGTAAACATCTTACCCTTTTGTACAGGTATTCCTTCATCTTCATAGTATTTGGTCTCTATATTCTGACCGATTGCTACTATGAGAGTCTCGCAAGGAATGAACTCATCTGGCTCGCCTGTAGGTATTACAGAGGCTCTTCCGTCACTTATTTTAGATATCATCTGAGGTGTTACCCAGATACCCTTTATATGTCCATTTTCTATTTCAAGTCTTGAAGGAGCCTTAAGTGCAACCATCTCAACACCTTCAGCAAGAGCACCTTCGATTTCAGCAGGAAGGGCAGTCATATCTGCTATTCTACGTCTGTAGACGCAGCTAACCTTCTTCGCGCCAAGTCTGACTGCTGTTCTTACTGCATCCATAGCCACGTTACCACCACCGATGATGGCTACATTCTGTCCTGTAAGGTCGTCATACTGCTCAACACCTACATTTCTAAGGAACTTAACTGCAGACATAACTCCTTCAGCATCTTCGCCTTCAAGCCCAAGCTTTTTATCGGTAGACGCGCCTATAGTTATAAGAACTGCATCGTATTCTTTCTTTAAGTCAGGTAAGAGGAGGTCAACACCAAGTTTAAGACCGTATTTTACTTCTACACCTGTAGCAAGGATAGCGTCTGTATCCTCCTCAAGTCTGTCTTTTGGCAGACGATAGTTAGGAATGCCGTATCTAAGCATACCACCAAGCTTAGGCAACATTTCATATACAGTTGTCTGATGCCCCATAAGCTGTAAATAGTAAGCTGCTGAAAGCCCTGAAGGACCTCCGCCGATAATGGCAATCTTCTTGCCTGTAGAAGGTGCACATGGAGGAGGTGGAACCTTTCCTGCCATATCAGCTGCAACACGCTTGATTCCTCTGATATTTACAGCATCATCTACCATATTTCTTCTGCATTTTTCTTCGCAAGGATGCTCACAGATAAATCCACAGGTAGTTGGGAATGGATTATCCTTTCTTATGAGCCTGATTGCATCAGCATAGCGCTCTTCCCTAACAAGGGCGAGATATCCCGGAACATCCACATGTGCAGGGCAGAGAGCAACACAAGGAACAGGCTGCTTTGTCATACAGTTACAGCGGCCATTTCTGATATGCTCTTCAAAGTCATCACGACAAGCGGTAACTGTCTTATACACCATATGTGCAGCTTCGTAACCAATAGCGCAGTCTGCAGTTTCTGAAATTGATTTGGCAGTCTCCTCTATAAGGTCGATGATGTCCATAGTGGCTGTACCATTAAGAACAGTTGTCATCATGTGCTTTAGATGGAGCAGTCCTACACGACAGGGAACACATTTTCCACAGGTCTGTGCATGGCACATTTCAATAAATGCTCTTGTGATGTCTACAGGACAGAGTCCGGGAGGGCTTGCCTCTATTCTTTTGTCCAGAGTTCTGTACAAGTCTTCAATTACAAGAGTGGCTCTGTCCGGCGTAAAAATTTCCAAACGGCTCATTTTAACTACCTCCTTTGATTTACCATCATAATTTTTGAACCGATAACTACTCATTTGTAAAAATATGCAAAAAACCATGGATTAATTCTCAAAAATATCCCACAAATATAGTTTTAATATCGATAATTTAATTGTACAAAATAGCTAAAGGAAAATCAAGGATAGTTAAAAAATAAACAAATAAACTGGAAGATTTATAGAAATTATTGATAATAATTATCAGTTGTTATATATTTAGCCTTCCGTTATAATGAAAGCCTATGTGTAACCTAAGTTTGTGTGATATATTTTGATAAGTGCCAGAAGCACGTAAATTCATTGTTTGCTTGTTTGATGAGGAATTTGTCATTTATTACAAAAATATTGATTAAGGAGATTTATGAGAAAGAAAATAATTAATACTGTATTGACATTTGTGTTAGGTTTATCACTTACTGCCTGTGGAACTGCTACAGCGACAAAAAATATTAATGTTGAGCCTGAGAATAAGCCTACCTCAAGTAAAAATATTGTAGTGGAAGCAAATGCTTCAGAGGCAGCAGTATCTGCTGTTAATGTGAATAAGACTGAAGAAAGTGACAAAGTGGCTACAAGCAGTGCCACGAAGGCTGATGTGTCAGACAAGTCATCAAAGGAAGTATATAACTGCTGTGGCTTCATAGAGGACAGCGGCGTTACGGTAAAGATTGCAGGAATTAAAGGAAACGATATAGTAGGCCTGGCTAAGCTTATTGATAACGCAAAGCAGGATAAGACAGTAAATGGCTATGATTTTAGTCAGTCATCTTCATCTGAGGAACTTGGCGATAAGCTTGTAAAAGGTGAGCTTGACATGGCAGTACTTCCTATTGAAGCTGCTGTAAAGCTTTATGATAAAACAGGCGGTAATATCAGGATGGTTGCAACTACTGTGATTGATGTTACTAAAAAGTGGGATAAGTCTAACAGGAAAAAACATTCTATGTCAGGTATCTTTACAACTGCTAAGTTTGTTAGGGAAAATAAGCATGCTGTAGACGCTCTATTAGGAGACTATAGTTATTCTGCAATGTGGATGACTGAGAAGGAGAATGAGGAAGAGTCTGGGAAGTTAATCAAAGAATATGATGCTGCTGATACTGATAAGGCGGCTAAGATAATTGCTTCAGGGAAGGTAGCCTGCCTTAGAGGAGAAACTATGAAAAAGGCAGCTAAGACCTATCTTGGTTCACTTAAAAAGGTGGACAAAAAGGCTATAGGTGAACTGCCGGAGGATAACTTTTACTATATAAGGGATGCTGAATAAAACATAAAAAGTCCTACAGGAAATTTAAACCTGTAGGACTTTGTTGTTAATGAAATTTCTTCGTTATTATGCTAAACAACAATAAAAAATAGGATGTCAAAATGTCTGACACCCTATTCTTATGATAATTTTCTTTGCAAATTTAGATTACTTCTTTATCTTCTTACTTTTGATAAAAATCTTTGTAAGTATTTTAGCTGCATTATTCTCAGTAACCTTCTTCTTTACATTCTTAATATCCTTTTTGGTAAGAGCACCTGTCTTTATAAGGCCGGCTACATAGGCTCTTGCCCACTTTGAAGTCTTAACTCCCTTTAGATACTTCTTTGTATCCTTCTTGTTGGCCTTTTTGATTATCTTCTTTTTCACAAGCTCTTTTGCAAACTGTTCAAGAGTAAGGCCTTTCTTGGCATTTATCTTCTTACGGATAGCCTTCAGTTTGTTCTTATCAGCAGTCTTCTTAAGCTTTGCTATAAGCTTGTCAAAAGCTGATAGCTTCACAGGACTAAGAGGGGTAGTGTCATCACTAACAGTTGTGTTTGATGAACCGTTATCGTTGATGGATGGAACTACCGGATAGATAATCTGTCCGCCACCGCCAGTACTTGGCTGACTAGGAGTAACCGGCTGTGAAGGCGGAACCGGATTACTAGGCTGTGGAGTAGGTTGTGGAGCAGGCTGTGGTGTAGGTTGTGGAGCTGGCTGTGGTGCCGGCTGAGGTGTAGGTTGTGGAGTCGGCTGAGGTGTTGGTTGTGGTGTAGGTTGCGGAGTAGGCTGCACAGGCTTAGTAGGATCAACCAAGCTTATGGTTGTCTTCATATATCCAACAATGTATTCAGAATCATTATATCTAGCTTCCTTTACAGCTCCACTACGTAGGTCAAGCGCAATCTCATATCTGTTATTTCCAAGTGACTTTAGCCCAGGACTTTCAAGCCTGTAGCCAGCAGGAAGACTCTGCTTAAGGCTAAAGGTAACTTTGTCACCTAACTTGAAATTCTTGTAATCAACATAGTTGTGGGCATCTTCCATGTCGATTTTTGCAATTGTGGATTTCCTGTTAGTACCCTCAATCTGAATATTGGTTACATAATCAGCGTAATTCTTCCCTGAATTATCTTTAAGCTTAAGCTCAAAAAGCACAGGGTTAAAGACATAGGTTTTTCCATCAGGTACATTGTTAGTAGTCACATAGTTGAGGCTTTTATCTACCCTGTATAAGGCAACCCTAAAATCACGTGCGTGAGTGCCTTCGGTAGACTGGTACCAGCCGTTTTCAAGGTAAGCATTTAAGGAGCCAAATACACTGTTGCCAAAGGTAACAATCTGAGCAGGAATTTTCATGCTTTTAATAGGCTGGTCATAAAAAGCATCATGCCCCAAACCTGTAAAGCCAGGGTCTAGATTAGCATAGTCAAAGCTTACGTTTTTAAGCGAATGCAATGAGCCATAATCAGGTCCAATCTCAGCAAACATCTCCTTTGACAAAACCTTCATATCGTCGCTTGGCTTAAAGTCTAATCCTTCTACGGATTTTAAGGTTGTATTACCAAAGGCACGGGTGCGGATATGAGCACTAAGTCCATTAAGTGAAAGCTCTGTTATCTTATTGTATCCAAAGGAATACGCACCAATGAAGTCAACTGTGCTTGGGAAGGAGAGCCTTCCTCCTATGCAGGCGCCGTTAAATGCCGCGTATCCTATTTTTCTAAGTTTACTGCCGTATGCAAAGTTAAGTTTTGCTGTAAAGTTACTATTAAAATTTTCATAGCTTCTGAGAAAAGCCTCATTATATATAACTTCTACCTCGGCAGGGATATTAATGTATGTTATATCATTACCAATAAATGCCTGATTACCTATAGCCTTGATATTGGTAGGGAGATTTAAGCTTGTCAGTTTGTTATATGCAAACATTCCATTAGGTATAATAAACTGATTGTTAACTTCGCCCATAAGAGCGTCACCGGTATTGTCGCCTCCGTTGCTGGCAGGACCAAAGTCTTCACCGTTACCGGCCTTAAGACTTCCGCTTACATTGTAGTAGTTTCCAAAGTCTACTCTAGATATCTGGTTGTTTCTAAAAGCATTGATACCTACAGTTGTAAGGCTTGATGGGATGGAAACATAGGTTATCTTATTGCTTCTAAAGCAATTATCACCGATACTTTTAAGAGTATTTGGAAGGGTGATAGATGATAAAGCGCAATTATAAAAAGCGTTATTTCCTAAGGTCTCAACACCGTTGTTTAAGTTAACGGAGGATAGGATAGGATTGCCACTAAAAGCACCTTCGCCAATTGATTTTAATTTATTATTAAACTTGATTGAGATAAAATCGCAGCCTGCAAATGCGTCTTTACCAATAGTTTCAAGTGTATCAGGCAATTCAAGTATGAACTGCTTGCCGTTAAATGCTCCCCTGAAGGCTGCTCCAGAAATCCCCTTTATATTAAGATTAGGGTCAAACTTCACTTTGATAATATTTCCAGAAGTATTCCTTAATGTACGCTCAATCACATCGCGATTTCGATATATAATATTAGCACCGTTTATATTAAGACAAGAGCTATCAAGGGTGATGGTAGCATCCTCCCTTACATCCGCCTTTGCAACAACAGAGTAATTTAAGCCTTTTGCAGCTAAAGCACCTATGCCCAAGCTGCCAGAGCTAATAGGTGGGGCAAGCAGTGAAAGCGAATTGGTTGCAACGAGAGCAAGAGCGAGTATCCCTGCTGTACGTTTGGTATTAAACTTTTTCTTCATTGTCATTCTCCTTTGTAAAGTATTTTAATAACGTTTGACAAAGAAATGAGGCACTTTGGCCACATAAAAGCAACCATAGAAGCACCAAAAAAATATAACATTTTATCCATATAGATGAATAAAATGTAGCTTTTGTCTAGGGGGATTTTATACCATAAAAAATTCAAAGTCAATTAAAAATGGAGAATAAGCATAAATTTAAGGAAATGTTTAGAAAATATTAAGATATGATAATGGATATCAATAGTATAAAAATTCAAATTAAGTTCAATGAAGAATGATAGTTTGTTGGTTAAAAATCTCCGAGAGGAAAGCATCTCATCCCGAGGACGAGGACCCCATTCGTGTATTATATTTGTCAATAAAAAAGCTGCCACACCACAGAGGTGTGACAGCAGGGTAAATCATTATTTAATTTTTCTTCTGAAAAATGCTCCAAGTCCAAGCATTGCTGCACCAAGAAGAACAAGTCCTTCTTCAGAGCTTCCTCCGGTTCTTGGGAGTTTGCCCTGAGGAGTTTTTCCATCAAATACCTTAACTACTTCAAGAGTATTATCCTTGCGGATTTTAGCTACTCCCTGAGGAGTTCTCTTGTCTTTTACGAAAGTATAAGTTCCGTCATCTTTGTTTACCTCAGCATTACCAAGTGAAGTACCATCTTCATCGACAATGTTGAACACTGGGTTACCTTCAGGAATAAGGTTTGGATTAACTATTCTTTCAGGTGTAAATGGTACATTGGTAGGTGGGTTCTCTGTAGGGATTGTAGTAGTAGGTGTTGTAGGATTAACCGGTGTTGTTGGTTCTGTAGGATTAGTAGGTACTACAGGGGTGTTTGGTGTTGTTGGGTTACCTGGTGTGCTAGGAGTTACAGGCTCACTAGGCTTAGCTGGCTCTACAGGCTTTATAGCTTCAGGAGTAGCAGGAGTGCTAGGGATCACAGGAGTTATAGCTCCAGGAGTAGCAGGGTTTACAGGCTTAATCGCCTCAGGAGTAGCAGGAGTGCTAGGGTTCTCTGGTTTTACCTCAGGCTTTGGAGGCTCAGGAGAAAGATTCTTGTAAGCAATCTCAATCACAGTCTCCTTATATCCAACCTTGTAACCATCACCATAAGCTACTTCTTTAACAACTTCAGCATTTGTAGGATCCAAGGTTACCTCGTAATTACCATCTGCTGTTTTGGTTATAGCACTGTTTGAAACAGGGTTTTCTGCAATTTCATAACCCTCTGGGGCAGCAGGAATAGCAAACTTAACCTTATCACCTAACTTAAAGTCAGCCGGGTTAACAGCTGTAGAAGTAACAGTTTTTGCCTCAGAAGCTCCCTTTATTGTTCTGGTTCTTTCAATCTCAATGCTGCTTAAGGTAACTACATTTCCATACTGGTCTTTAGCAACAAACTTCACTAAGACAGGGTTTATAATATAATCTTTTGCTTTGCTATCATCAAGAGCATTGTCAGTTACATAGGTAGCCCCGTCAGAAGCAACTCTATATAAGGCAACTTTATTTGTGCCCTCTATCCAACCAGGATTTTCTAAAAATGCATTTGAAATGTATTTTTTGCCATTTATATCAAAAATCATTTTATCTACGTAAGCAGGAAACTTAATGCTTTTTAGTAAACCTTTATTAAAGGCCCTAAGGCTAATAGTATTGTCAAAACTTTGACCAAAAGTTCCGCGCTCTCCTGACTTAGGGTTTTTATACTCAAAATTTATGTTCTTTAGAGCAGCTGTGTTGAAAAATGGCTTCCATTCGAGTCCCCAGCTATTAAGATTATATATTTCTGTTATAGGATTACCTTCAAAAGATTGATACCCTATAAGAGGTGCATCAGGTCCAAAGTCTACGCTGGTAATCTTATTTCCTGCAAATGAAAAGCCTCCCATCTGATTGGTCTTTGCAGGGAACTCAAGATGCCCTTCGATAGCGCAGTTTTGGAAAGAACCTCTGTCAATTTGAAGATATTTTCTTTCAAAATTTGTGCCTTCGTCTTTTGTAAGGAAACTAACTTTTTTAAGTAATTTGTTATCCTTAAATCCGTAGAAAAATATATCATGTATATGTGCAGGAAGTTCAAGTGAAGTAAATTTATTATTTGCAAATGCAGACTCACCTATTCCCCAAATGCTTGTTGGAAATTTTACATCTTTTAAGCTACTAATTTGATTATTCCAAAATATACCGTAAGGAATAACATTAAGAGTATCGGCGTCAGCAATAACATTATTGCTTCCAACTTTATATTCTCTCATCTTGGTTTTAACTTTATCGTACTTACCCAAATCAGCTTTTGTTATTTTATTATCTGCAAATACTCGTCCCTCAATTATTAAAAGATTATTAGGGAGAGTAACAGAGGTTAACTCATTCTTTGCAAAACAATCATCCTTTAAGGTCTCTAAACCATCCGGAAACTTTATATTTTCAGAAAGACCTGCGTCATAGAAAGCTTTTACCCCGATTGTCTTTAACTTGCTGCTTGCAGGGGTAGTACCGAACTTAACAGCTGTAATAGCTGAATTTGAAGCAAAAGCTGAGTCGCCTATTTCTGTAATGTTATCAGGAAGTTCAATCTTAATCTTCTTATTATTGAACTTTTTGCTAAAAGCTGACTTACCAATCTTTGTAGCAGCTATATCTGAAGGGAACTTAATAGAAGTTCCGGTCACAGTAATAGCGTTTACCTTTGCAAGACCGGATGCAGAAAATCCGGTAATGGTGTCGCCACTTACAGTTAAATCAGAAGCAGTTAAAGCTAAAGTTGGTGCTGTTTCTGCTTTAACAACTACACTGAGACCTGCAGCATTAGATATAAGGCCTGCAGGTGATGAACCCTCTGAAGAGAAGGATGGGGTTAACAGTGAAAGTGAGCTGGTTGCAACAAGTGCAATAGCAAGTCCACAGGCTTTATGCCTAATTAGTTTTCCTCTCATAAAATCTCCTTATTTATTCGATATTCACATAATGTGTTTAGTTCACGCATACAAATACGTATTCGTATAATACAGTATAAAAGGTAACTTGTCAATAGCGTTTATTGATAATTTACTCCTTGTTATATAATATGTAGACATATTTATATATCGGTATCATGTATATAATACTTAAGTACACAAAAAAATAATTAATCTAAATATTCGATAATGTAATAAATATGAGCATATATTGTAAATGGCTATAATTATTGTAATTTGTCAGAAAAGAGAATACAATAACACACAGTTAATATTTATTCGTAGAACTTATCAAAATTATAAGGTAATATCTCTGAAAAATTTGTAATAATCTGATTGGTGTCATCCATAGGGGAGTTCTACAGTTTTGATATGTCAAAATACGTGTAAATAGCCATTTTATCAAATGATACATCAAATAGTGAATCAGAAGGAGAAGGTATGAAATCAAAGAAAGTTAAGTTACTGGCGGGAACATTGGCTGCGGCCCTTGTGATTGGTTCATTTTCAACTAATTATGCAGGTGCAGAAGTAAGGGATATTACCGGAGCCGTGGCTGCAAAGAAAATAGTCTCAAAGAAGAAGACTAGGGTGGTTGTAAAGACAGCCTCTGAGCTTAACAATGCACTTAAGAACAGTGCTAATAAAGAGATTAGATTAAAAACTGACAAGAAAATCACACTTAATCTTAAAGGAAATCATAAAGGGGTTAAGCTTATAATAAGTGCTCCTAAAGCAGAGATTACAAACAAAGGCAGATTTAAGATAATAGAAATAAATGGCAAGAAATGGGTGGAAAAGGCTAAAGGAAACGGCCTTGTAGTAAAAAGTGCAAAGACCGGTATAGAAGTTAGCAAGAACGCTAAGGCAGCATATATAAGGTTCCTAAAGTCAGGTGCTAAGGCTCATGTTAGCGTAGATGGCGAAGTGAAAAGCCTCATTGTAGATAAGAAGGCAGAGCTTAAACTTACAGGTAAGACTGAACTTGTGTCTGTAGTGGTAAATGCAGGTGGAACCAAGATTACAAGCGGTGTTCAGATTGAAATTACAGCAACTAAGAATACTGAGGCCGTACTTAAGAAGGGGGCTGAGGGTTCATCCGTAAAGGCATCTGATAATAAGGTAAAAGTTGTTGTTAAAAATGAAACCAAGGAAGATGTATTTGTAGAGAATGCAGCAGGAGATGAGACTGTACTTGAGAGCGGTGCTTATAAGGAGTTAAAGAACGGAATAGTTGCTGATAAGGGCAAATCAGGAAATTCATTAGATAATACTGTAAGCTTAAATGATGATACTACTCCTCTTGGCGATGTAAATACAGGTATTTCTACAGGAAGTACTCTTATAAACGCAGGCAATGTTATAGGCTTGGCTTCTGATGAGGATAAATATGCTCCTATTGAAGATAAACTTTTGTTAAAGGTCATAAACAAAAACATTGATAAAGACAGGGCTGATGATCAGAGAGTGACTAAGGAAGAAATGGCAAGCCTTAAGGTTATATCGATTTTTCTCGGAGAAGATGGTAAGCCAAAGGTGTCCCAGGGTGAATTCTTGGGTGGTGAAGATGACGACAGACCTAGTGAATCTATCTTAGGCAAGCCAAGAAGCTTAAAAGATACTCCTGACTTTAAGTTTATGGTATCTAGAGGAATTAAGAGCATAAAAGGTCTTGAATATGCTGTAAATCTTGAGCAGATTAAGTTAAATGAAAATGAAATAGCAGATATAAGCCCGCTTAGAAATCTCAAAAAGTTGAGATATATCGAGCTTCAGAGAAATAGGATAGTCGATGTAAGTCCACTCGCAGGGCTTACAGAACTTAGATACTTAAAGCTCTACAACAACCTTATTGAGGATGTTACACCACTGGCAGGTCTTACTAAGTTAAAGGGATTGGACTTACATTATAATGTAACAGTTACAAAGGAAGAAGGTAAAGAGGTTAAGTCTAAGGGCATCACCGAAGTATCAGAAGCCATAAAGGATATGAAAGAGCTTGAGTTTTTAGACCTTTCCGCAAATAGAATAACCAATGTAAAGGGACTTGAAATCCTTACTCATATCAAAGATTTAGATTTATCAGGAAACAATATTACTGATTATAGAGGGCTTGGTGAGTATTTAGCTGAGAGATATATAAAGGTTGCAAATGAAGAGCCTGGCTGGAGCCTTAATTTCTCAGGTCAGACAACGGATTTTAATGAAAAAGTATTTGTATCAGATGGTAAGGCTGAATTTGACAATCCGTTTTTAGGCATAGATGAGCTTGATGCAAGTCTTAGCAAAATAGCTGAAGATGATGTTCAGTTCTTTATGGGGGTTGAGGCTAAAAAGTACGGAGATGACATAAAGGCTGTGTATGATAAAGCAACAAATAAAATCAAGCTTGAGGTAAGTAACAAATTAGTTGATGCAGTAAAATTGCTTGGAACGGAGGAAATAACAGTTCCCCTTGTTATCAGTGACATTGCCGGGATGGGATTTTCCATGCAGAATGTTAAGCTTAACTTTACAAAGGGTAAAACTGTTCAGTTTGAAGACAATAACCTCAAAGAATATCTTCTTGCCTTACTTAAGGGATATAAGGGTGATGAAGAGCGTGACGATATGAAGGGCGAGTATGTAATCAAACTCACAGATACATCATTTAGAAAGAATCCTAAGGATACTGAAGTTTATGAAAGTGAGATGGCTAAAATTGAAGCACTCACCTTTGTTGGCTGGGATAAGGATTATGAAAATGAGATAACTGTTAAGAGTATTAAGGGTCTTGAAAAGGCAGTTAACCTTAAGATGCTTACTTTCTCATCAAGCGATATACCTGAAGGAGGGGATATCAGGTATTCAACCAGCTCTATAAGTGACTTAACTCCTCTTAAGGATTTGAAGAAGTTAGAGTTTTTGAGATTATCACATAATAATATTGAGTATGTTACACCTCTTAAAGACCTTACAAACTTAAAGCATCTGTACATTTCACATAATAGAATCGCGGATGTAAGCTCTTTAGGAAAACTTACAAATCTTGTGGACTTTGATATCTCAATAAATTATATTGCAGATGTGAGTGTAGCAAAGAATTACAACAAACTGACCATGTTCAATGCTATAAGAAACAAGATTACAGATATTTCTGCACTCAAAGACATAA
The DNA here is from genome assembly GCF_057250765.1 of Catonella sp. Lineage (NCBI taxonomy): Bacteria > Bacillati > Bacillota > Clostridia > Lachnospirales > Lachnospiraceae > Catonella > Catonella sp. The sequence continues at coordinate 153,166 of NZ_DBHIEC010000002.1, read as the reverse complement.
CAGGTCTTCTCATACTCAATGTGAAGCAAAATGATGTAAAAGATATTGACTGCATTAAAGATTTGGTAAAGCTTGAAACTTTTAATCTTGAAGATAATAAAAATATTAGCGCTATAAAGGTTATTAAGAACCTTACCAAGCTTAAAGAGCTTAACTTAGATAATTGTGGAATTGATGATGCAGATGTTGATGGAGACATATTTGCGGGCCTTACAAAGCTTACTGAGCTAAATCTTAACAACAACAGTTTAACAAGCATTGACTTCATTAAAAACTCTAATGAGCTTGAAAACCTGTATTTAGACAACAATAAGCTTACAAGTCTTGAAGCACTTAAGGATATGAATAAGCTTAAGTCACTTAGATTCAGTGGTAATGATGTTGTTAGCATAGCTCCTCTTGCAGGTCATACAGCACTTGAAGAACTTAAATTCTCAAATAACAAGGTTGAAGACGTCTCAGTGGTATCAGCATATACAAACCTTGGAACTGCAGAGCTTGACGGCAACAAGGTGTTTGATTTCTCGCCATTTGCAGGAATAAAATCTCTATTTTCACTTGTTATTACCGGACAGAAGCTAGAGTATAAGGGTGAAGCGGTAGAAGTAAGCAGTTACATAACTGAGATGGATTCCCCTGTTAAGGGCTTAGAGGCAATCGGAGCCACCAATATAAAGGTTGTATCAAGTGATGGCAATATCACAGTTTTATTTGAAAATGATAAGCTAAGGCTCGTATTTAACGAAAAAGCTTATGAGGATATAAGGAATAACCACGAAAAAAAGATTGACCTTACATTCAGTTTCAAGAATGAAAAAGATTTTAAGAATTTCACTCTTGATGAAAATGAACCTAACAACAGTATAACAGTTAAAGGAATTGTGTTAAAATAAGATTAATACTTACGAAGAAAGTAACTCTCTTAGGGAGTTACTTTCTTCTTTTACTTGATTATTGTAATTTTGGCAAGAGTATTATAAGATAGGTGGGTAATCATTTTTAATAAATTAGTGGACTGCGAGTATTTTTAGTGGAATTGTAAAAAGCATAACTTTTCTGCCCTGAATAAATATAAGTTAAGACTATAAGTAATTATTTGTATCGGAGGTTAAAATGTTAGGTCTTAGAACCGGCGAAAAACTGGAAAAATATGTGAAGGACTATGTGGTGTTTGACCTTGAAACTACAGGAGTTTCACCACTTACAGATGCTGTTATAGAAATATCTGCAGTCAAGGTGAGGGACGGGCAGATTTTAGATGAGTTCTCGACCTTGGTAAATCCTAAGAGGAGAATCCCTTACGGAGCATCAAGGGTAAACGGAATTACCGATGAAATGGTGGCTGATATGCCAGTCTTTGAGGAAGTCTTAAAGGATTTTATCGATTTTATCGGAGACGATATCCTTGTTGGGCACAATATCCATGAATTTGATATGAAGTTTATCCACAGGGACTGTGAGGCATTTTTTAGGATGTTCCTTGGAAATGACTACATAGATACCCTGCCCCTGGCAAGAAAATGTCTGCCTATCTTAGGACACCACAAGCTTACAGACCTTGCTACATACTATAAGATACCTGCAGAAGGAGCACACAGAGCCTTGAATGACTGTAGGATGAACCAGCAGGTATTTGAAAGACTGGGAGAGGAGCTAAAAAATGGCGAAAAGCCCCTTAAGGTATGCCCAAGGTGTGGAGGAGCTCTTAAGCTTAGAAATGGCAAATTTGGCAGCTTTTTAGGCTGTAGCTCCTATCCTGATTGCAGGTATACGGAAAATGTAGCAAACGAAACCAAGTAGTTGATGTATATAGTTTTATCTGTCGAACTTAAATATCAAGTTCCACATCTTAGCTTTCTTTTTTTAATCTAAGCAGAGAGTGGAACTTGGTTTTTAAAATATTAATGATAGCATATTGACAAAATCCTATCACGGATGCTATATTGATGGTAATATTAAAAAATACCATCATGAAGAGGGGGTGATTATTTGATAAGAAAAGATGGAGAGAAAATGGAGGAGATAGCTATGGCTAAGGAGAGAAGACAATTCTGTGTTGAGTGTAGAAAAGAAACAGGATATGATATAAGAAAAGTTAAATATACACATTGTATTAAAGGTAAGGAGTACACTTTTGACATAGCAGCGGCCATATGTAAAGAATGTGGTGCCGAGGTTAACATCCCGGGCTTGATGGATAGCAACGCCAGATTAATTGATGAACAGTACAGAAAGACTGAAAATTTAGTATCCATTGAAGATATTAATAAGTTAATGGAAGTGTATAATATTGGGAAGGCTCCATTATCACTCGCTTTAGGTTTTGGAGAAATTACCATTACCAGATATTTGCAGGGACAGTATCCGTCTCTAGAGTATTCTAATGTAATTAGAAGAGCTCTATCTGATGTTGATTTTATGATGGAATGTTTGAAAAAAAATAAAGTTAAGATTGGTGAAACAGCTTATAAAAAAGCCTGGGATGCGGCAATGGGGCTAAAAGGACTTAATGATTCCTTATCTGAACAAATGCTTATCACCATTTCTTATATTTTTGAAAAAGTTGAAGAGATAACACCATTGGCATTACAAAAGCTTCTTTATTATGTACAGGGGATTTTTATGGTTAACTATGGAAAGCCTCTGTTTATGGAAGATTGTTATGCGTGGAAGTATGGACCTGTGTATGATAAGGTCTATGAAGTGTTCAAAGGATTTAAATATAATCCTATTGATGATAAAAGGTTCGTAATTTTTAAGGATAAATGTAAGATGCTTACTGAGGAGGAAAGAAAAATTATTGATTTGGTTATAAATACCTTTGGAATGTATAGTGGTAAAACACTAGCTACATTAACACATAGAGAAGCACCTTGGGCGGATGTATATTGTGGTGATATAGTATGTGGCTATACTAATGAACCAATTACTAAAGAAGCAATTATGAGTTATTTTAGTGAAGTATCAAAGGATTTTAATCTCACATCTGAGGATGAAATAAAAAGATATATTGATAGGCAATTAGCTGGTTAAGGCTTATCTTTTAGAAAAAAATTTATAGGGTGAATTGAAAAAGTAAGTTCCGCATCTAGGCTTCAATTTTTATATTCAGGCCAAGAGTGGAACTTACTTTTTCTAAATTAAAAAAAATTTTTGACTAAATATGTACTTTGTCAGAAAAAATGTTATAATCAGCCTTACAAGAATAGATTTCTCTATTTTACCGCATAGCAAACAGGAGCCGAGGATACATTCCAGAATCCGGAATAAGTAACTTCCGCCCCTCCCTTATTGTGGTATGAGACCTCATTCTGTAATTGGGAATACCGGTTTATCTCTTTAGGAGTTTAGGGGCTAGGGTAATTTCATCTGGGGAAATTTTTTGTATTCCTAAGCTCCTTAATATTTTTTTGTCATATTGAAATGCAAAAATATCGTAAGGGCTCTTGTTTTCAACCTCCTCTCTAGAATAAGAATTGATATCGTACTCAAGTGCTTCAGGATTTGAGAACTCACTTCCGTCATCAAGGAGCAGTACATCGAATATTTTTCCAAAAAAGTCCGGTCTGAGCTCAATGTAGAGCTTTTCAAATATATGTGTAACCGACCTGGCTTCATTGTAGTCTCTAAGAAAAGCAAGCTGTAAGTCCTGCTGTTTCTGCAGTCCTTATCTATCTTTAACGTCATGCTTTTATTTTTTTTTCTTGTACTCATTCCTACGGTGTGTGACATATCAATGTTTCTGGCGGTAAAAAGGCTGTTGTTAACGTATGAGTAAAGTGTTTTATCAGAAATCATGATTTCATCGGAATGGTTATTAAAAATATGCCTTATGGACTGTCCTTTTACCAAAAGCGGACTAACTATTCCGTCTAAATGTTTAATTTCTTCCTCTGTTATGTTAACACCTGTTCTTGCCTCAGATAACGTTTTTCTGTATCTGTTATCTGCCTCCTTTGCCCTATAGAATCTTTTTCCCCAGGCGGCACTTGTTTCTATCTTGGCATCCGTTGCATACACATGGAGGCTTAAGCTTACAACCCTATTGAAACTAAATTTTTTAGCAAGCATAACCTCTATGTCGGAACGCATGTCTAAAGAAAGATGTAAATATTTGCTCATAGTTAAAAACTCCTTTGGTTTATAATATATGACCCTAACCTAATGAGCTCTCACACCATATATTATTTAAACATGTAATCAGTAAAGTCCATAGACATAAATACAATCTTTAGAATTAGTAAAGTCCAGTGAGTTAATAATGGTACTTAGAATAAGTAAAATCCATACTAATGCGGACTTTACTTTTTCAAATAACAAAAATTACTTCATGTAGGCAGTATAGTAGCTCATGTTGCAGTGAAAGGACTCATGTATCTGTTCTGTAGCTAAGACAGACTTTGTGAGTCTAATATGACGTATATGTAGTGTTGTTTCAAATTGATGAAACCAAAAAAATTTTTAAGGAGGATTTGTAAATGCAGATCAAAGATGCAGAAGCAATGTCTCTCCGCTTAAAGGAGAGCAAATGGAGTGATTCCGAAGGTAAGACAGTAGAATTGTTTTACCTAAACTACGTTGTAGTTGGTGAAGATATCGTTCGCAAAGTACATGCAGGAACAGATTACACCAAACACAAAGTCCAAAGAGAGCTTAGCGAATTGGGATTACTATTTCTTGTAAGCGGTGATGTAGACGCAAAAGGAAGACTTGAAGTAACAAATATTGTAAGGAAGGAGGTTGAATAAGATGTTAAAAATAACTGAAGTATCTAAGTATGAAAACTTAGATGAAAGCATCATATATGAAGATGATGCTACTAAGAAAGGTAGTCTTGCTTTACTTTCTTACAATGAAGAAAGAAAAACGGTGAGTATTTTTCGAGGCTCACCTGAAATGCTAAACAATATTTACAAGAATTTACCTAAATATGAAAGGGGGCTTTTAAAATTGATTGTATTATAAACTTGATAAGATAGCTGGAGGAGTGGTTAGATACCACTCCAACTTTCCTCATAGCATTAACTTCCAAGCCTTTCATTTTTAAATTAAACATTTTTAGACTTTATTGATATGGAATTTCCATCAAAGATAAGGCAGGCTTCCTTATTATTCTCATCAAATCCCATTGCTTCAATCCAAGAGAGAGGAAGGGTTATCTTAGTTCCCATTCGCCCCTGCCCGTTGCGGTTGAAATGGATATTGCTTATTTTTTCAACAGGCTGCACTGTTTCCCCCATCTCCCATAATTCCCATTCGGTAACATCTATGTCTTCATTCCAACATACTGCACAGCCGCCACAGTCAACCTTTGCCTGTTTGAAGAGATAAGGATTATCTTCTAATTCCTTGAAAGGCTCATAGTAGGACATAGCCTTTTTAACATCATATATTTTATGTATACCATTTGTAAAAAGTACATCAAGTTTTAGATCATCGAGAGGCTTAGCTTCTTTTACTTTTATATTCATTGCAACCCTCCTGTAAAGGCTAGCCACTTTATTCAAGGGGTGGTAGCTTTTGCAATTGCTTTTTATTCCACATTTCCATCAGCTCAGCTTTATAATTTTCTGCCCATTCAACTATTAGTAATTGGGCTTTTTTAGGCAGATCTCCCTCGAGCATAGTTAGAGTTTCAATTTCAAAAATACCATTATATTCGCCATATACTGCGTGAAAATGTGGTGGATTGTGTTCTCTTAGAAAAAATATTTTAATGACAATTCCATAAAACCTTGTAATTTCAGGCATAGTCTCAGCTCCTTTCCATAAATAGATTATAACATGGTCGTACGACTAAATCAATAGTAAAGTTCAACCTTTTTGTGGAGTATTACAAATTGATTTATTTGATGTATTTAATACATTGTGTTAAGATAAGCTATAAGTTTATTGATAATAAAACATAACAAAATTATGCAAAGTGAAATAAATCAAGAAAAATATCAATAAATTATAAAATGAGATTGAAGCTTAAATATCAAACTATTAGCACTACATTGGAGGTTAAAATGTTAGGTCTTAGAAACGGTGAAAAACTGGAAAAATATGCGAAGGATTATGTGGTGTTTGACCTTGAAACGACAGGGGTATCGCCACAATCAGATGCCGCTATAGAAATATCTGCCATCAAGGTGAGGGATGGAAAGGTAGTTGACAAAACTGATTCATTTCGCTATTATGTTTGTAAATGTAATGCGAAAGAGGAGTAGTTCCGTATCCTTATCAGAGAGAGACCGGTGGGTGAAAGGTCTTAGGAAGGCGGAGTGAAGGTAGCTTTCAAACAGCATCTTTGAGAAAGTGCGATAAGCAGATTAGGAGATGACGGCTTCCCCGTTACGGAGATAAAGGTGATGAGTATAACATAACTCAAATTATTCACTTATCGAAAAAGAGGTCTGTGACCTGAGGTGTGAATGAATTGAACTTAATGTTTGAAATTTATCATAAATTAAGGTGGTACAGCGGGATGTGCTCTCGCCCTTAGCTAAGGCTAGGGGTGGGAGTTTTTTTATTTGACAGGAAATTTCTCCAAAATTTCCTGTCAAATAAAAATCTCTCCGAGGGATCGCACTGCGGCGGATGAGTAGATGTCGCTAGCGCGACCCGCCGCAGGCGAAAAATCCTGCTTTGCAGGATTCTTATTTTAAAGGAGGATTACATGAAAAAAGAACTTGAAAAGACCTATGATCCTAAGCAAATTGAGGACAAAATCTATCATAACTGGACTAAGAAGGGATATTTCCACGCAGAAGTAAACCCTAACAAGAAGCCATTTACCATAGTTATGCCGCCACCAAATATCACAGGACAGCTTCACATGGGACATGCCTTGGACAATACCATGCAGGACATCCTCATCCGTTTTAAGAGGATGCAGGGATATGAGGCACTATGGCAGGCAGGAACGGACCATGCTTCCATAGCTACAGAGGCCAAGATAGTAGAAAAGCTTAAAGAAGAGGGTACTTCTAAGGAAGAACTTGGTAGAGAAGGCTTTCTTAAGCGTGCATGGGAATGGAAGGAAGAGTACGGCGGAAGAATCATTTCACAGCTTAAAAAGCTTGGCTCCTCCTGTGACTGGGAGAGAGAACGCTTTACCATGGACGAGGGTTGCTCTGAGGCGGTTAAAGAGGTATTTGTAAAGCTCTATGACAAGAAGCTAATTTACAAGGGCTCAAGGCTTGTAAACTGGTGTCCTGTATGTAATACCTCTATTTCTGATGCTGAGGTTGAGCACGAGGAAAAGGCAGGACATTTTTGGCATATCAAATACCCTATTATGGAAGACGGAAAGCCTAGCACAACCAACTTCCTTGAATTTGCCACCACCCGTCCTGAGACCATGCTTGGAGATAGCGCTGTAGCGGTAAATCCTGAGGATGATAGATATACCTACCTTAAGGGCAAGACAGTATGGCTTCCTATAGCAGAGCGTGAAATCCCTGTGATTGAGGATAGCTATGTAGATATGGAATTTGGTACAGGTGTAGTTAAGATTACTCCTGCCCACGACCCTAACGACTTCGAAGTAGGTAAGCGCCATGGCCTCCCTGAAATCAACATTATGAATGATGATGCTACCATCAATGAAAATGGTGGAAAGTATGCAGGACTTGACAGATACGAGGCTAGAAAGAAGATAGTTGAGGAGCTTGACAGCCTTGGACTTCTTGGCAAGATAGAAGACCACAGCCACAATGTAGGTACCTGTTACCGCTGTCACAGCGTAGTTGAGCCTCTTATCAAAGAGCAGTGGTTCGTAAAAATGGATGAGATGATTAAGCCTGCAAGCAATGCTGTAAAGACAGGCGAGATTAAGCTCATCCCTGAGCGAATGGACAAGACCTATTTTAACTGGACAGACAATATCAGAGACTGGTGTATATCCAGACAGCTCTGGTGGGGACATAGAATACCTGCCTGGTACTGCGGTGATTGTGGAGAGATTATAGTTGCCAAGGAAGAGCCAAAGGTCTGCCCTAGGTGCGGTAAGTCACATCTTAAGCAGGATGAGGATACCCTTGATACCTGGTTTTCATCAGCACTCTGGCCATTTTCAACCCTTGGCTGGCCTAATGAAACCCCTGAGTACAAGTATTTCTACCCTACAGATGTGCTTGTAACAGGCTATGACATCATCTTCTTCTGGGTTATAAGGATGATATTTTCCGCTTACGAACAGACAGGAAAGGCACCTTTTCATACAGTTATGTTCCACGGCCTTGTAAGGGATTCACAGGGACGTAAGATGAGTAAATCGCTTGGCAACGGTATAGATCCGCTTGAAATCATAGACAAATACGGTGCCGATGCACTAAGGTTTACACTAATCACAGGTAATGCGCCGGGCAATGACATGCGTTTCTACAACGAAAGAGTGGAAGCAAGCAGAAACTTTGCCAACAAGGTATGGAATGCTTCAAGATTCATTATGATGAACCTGGACGCAGCAGAAGTGCCTGCTAACATTGACCTCTCTGAACTTACTCCGGCAGACAAATGGATACTTAGCAGGGCAAATAAGCTCTCAGCTGAGATGACTGAGAACATGGATGCTTTTGAGCTTGGTATAGCAGTTCAGAAGGTATATGACTTCATCTGGGAAGAGTTCTGTGACTGGTACATAGAGATGGTGAAGCCTCGTCTTTACAGCGATACTGATAAGACCAAGGCAGCGGCCTTATTTACACTTAAGACGGTACTTATCAATATGCTAAAACTCCTCCATCCTTTCATGCCTTTTGTTACAGAGGAAATCTACCAGGCACTTCGTGAAAATGAGCCTAATGAGGCAGTTAAGTCTGCTATGGAAGAGAGCATTATGATATCTGCTTGGCCTACATTTAAGGCAGAGTGGGATTTTGCGAAGGAAGAGGCTGAGGTTGCCCTTATCAAAGAGGCTGTAAAGAGCATAAGAGCGGTGCGTACAGACAAAAATGTACCACCTTCAAGAAAGGCTAAGGTTATAGTCGTTTCTGACAAGGAAGAGGTAAGAAAGGTATTTACAGAGGGAGAGAACTTCTTTGCAAGCCTTTCTTATGCAAGTGAGGTAGAGGTACAGGCAGATAAGTCTGGAATTGATGAAAATGCTGTATCTGCGGTTATATCTCAGGCAGTTATCTACATGCCGTTTAGCGACCTTGTAGACATAGATAAGGAAGTAGAGAGACTTGAAAAAGAGCATAAGAGGCTTGAAGGAGAAATTGCCCGCTCAAACGGTATGTTAAATAACGAAAAGTTCGTATCCAAGGCTCCTGAGGCTAAGATAAATGAGGAGAAGGAGAAGCTAGCAAAATATACTGAGATGCTTAAGCAGGTAGAAGAACAGCTTACAAGGCTTAAGAAGAACTAAGAATATAGAATTAAGTCCAAAGGGGCATAAAACTCAAGGTATATAAGTACTTGGAATTAAAGACGCTAGGTAATAAAGATGTTATGACAGCTTCTTACAGCTAATTAAAACCGGCACAGGTAACGGATATTCCGCCACCTGTGCCGGTTTTTCTAAAATTAAAAGCTATCAACATAATGTTTATTGTCAAATCATGATTTAGTAAATCGTGATTTGATAACTTTTACAAATTAAACTTTGAAACCTCTGACTGCAACTGTGCTGCAATGTCAGCAAGACTCTCGGATGCCTGAGAAATGTTCTGTATAGCCTGTACCTGAGTATCCACAGATGCCGCAACCTCTTCTGTTGTTGCTGCATTCTCCTCTGCTATTGCAGAAAGATTCTCAACTACCTTAACTACGTTTTCATTCTCGGTCTTTATCTGGGTAGAAGACTCATTTATGCTCTCTACAATTCTCTTGCTTCCCTCGAGTTCGGCAGATATTTCAGCAAGCTTGTCATTTGTTTCATTGACCTTGCTTCCCTGTCTGTCAATGATTTCATTTGAAAGCTTAATCATATCTACAGCTTCCTTAGCCTTCTTCTTAAGTTCGTCAATAACTTCTCTAATCTCGCCTGTGAACTTAGCAGAATCCTCTGCAAGCTTTCTAACTTCATCAGCAACGACAGCAAAGCCTCTTCCGGCCTCTCCGGCTCTTGCAGCCTCTATGGCAGCATTTAATGAGAGAAGGTTAGTCTGGTCTGAGATAGATTGTATCATCTCACTTGCACTCGCAATTGCTTCTGTAGCATCATTTGTCTCCTGAATTACGTCCGATACCTTTTCAGATATTTCCTTATTCTCATCGGTTATCTGTACCAGCTCATTCATAATCACATTACTTTCATCCTTAAGGCTGTTAATATGATCCATTGAATGTGAAAGCTTTTCCTGTATCTCTACCATGCCGTCAAGGAGCTCACCTGATTTCTCAACTGAGCCTGCGGCACTCTGAGTATCCTCTGCCTGGCTCATAGCGCCCTCGGATATGTTGTTTACTGCATTAGATACATCATTTGATGAAGAGGAAGCAGACTGAGCGGTTGCTGTAAGTTCCTCAGCTGTAGCCGCTGTACTCTGTGCGTGTGAAGAGATGTTATTAACTATAGAAAAGAGGTTCTCTGCCATAGTTTTTATTGATCTCATTACATTTGCAATCTCATCCTTGCCCTTCATGTACTTCATAGCCTGAGCCGTTTCTGCGGAAATGTCCAGATTGTAGTTAGACATCTTAAGCATAGCCTTCTCGATAAGTGCCATAGGCTTTGCAACTCGGTTAATCATAAGGAAGATAATTACACCACCTATGATTAAAATAATGGCAGCGTGATAGAGAATATTACTGAAGACGAACTCTGTAGCGTGCTTTAGAACTTTTCTATAGGATATGATGTTCTCAAGACACCATTTCTTGTCTACTCCAGGGAAAGAAACTGATACATAGGTGATTTTACCCTCTAAGTCTGTTCCGGCTATAGTTTCTACTGACTGCATGTAGCCCTTTGCAATGGCTTCAGATACATTTGCCTTTGCCTCTGGAACCTGCTCAAAGAGGTTCTTTCCAATCTGGGCATCATCCATAGCATTTGCGATAAAGAAGCCGCTGTCAGTAAGTAGTCCCTTAAAGTCTTCTACGTCAACTGAACTATCCTTGAAATCCTGCTGTAAATCTCTTAAAAGTATGTCTACAACGACTACTCCTACTGCCTTATCTTTGTAAGTAACAGGAATGCAGTATGAAGTTTTAAGTTCGTTATCTGTATCAACATAAGGGTCTAAAAGCAGGGTCTTGTTGCCAGCCAATGTAGCACTATACCATTCTTTATCGTCAATTCCTTCCTCATTAGATGAAATAACTTTTCCATCTTCGCGCTCAATATACTTGGAGAAACGTCCTTTTGTAGTGTCCTTGCCATCAAAAGCATTGTTTTCAAAGTATATTCCAAGACCAGATATAAAGTCATTGTTATCAAATATCTGCTTTGCGCTGTTTATAATCATTGACCTGCGTCTGTTTTTCTTAGAGAGCTTAAGAACAGACTCTGTAATTGATTTTACATCATATCCTATCTGATATGCGCCTGCAAACTGACTTTCAATCTTGTAAGCCATTTTTTTTGCTTCTTCAAGCTTGGTAATTTCGATATTTTTGATAGCAGTTTCTGTTTCGTAATTATTGTCAAATACTGCTTTTGCGCCCAAAATGACAAGCAAAAAAACTGCAATAATAAGACCTAACCTAACTGCGAAACTATTGAATATACTATTAGTTCTGGTAGATTTTACTTCTTTATTCTTTTTCATGGCACCCTCCATTTGTGAAAAATATTTAAGGTACTTTACTTCCATAAACATATATCGGCAGGTATTACCCATTTGTTTAGTGGAAGACAGGTTTTATTTGGCAGATTAATTAGCGCTGTTTCAACCCACATTAATTTAAGAAGTAAGCCTATGATTAATTCTTGTTTCTAATTGAATAAGACTACAAAATGTGGTATCATTTTAGGGTGGAAAAACTATAAATATACCACATTTTTGATATAGCTACGATATGAAGGGAGTTATTATGTTGGATTTTGAAAAAGAACTTGAGAAGTTTAAGCCAAGCCTTGAAATCGAAGAGGTGGCTGATGTTGTCAGACATAACGATGTGTCAGATGTTGCCGACCTGATTAAGGAAGTACTTAAAGAAACCAGAGAAACGAGGTAAATATATGCAGTGCCCATATTGTAAGGCAACACTCACAGCCGGGGACACTTGTGAAAAATGCGGCAGTGACGTAAAGCTATTTAAGAAACTATACAGTATATCAAACAGATGCTACAATGAAGGACTCGAAAAGGCTAAGGCAAGGGATTTGTCCGGTGCGGTGATAAGCCTTCAAAACAGCTTAAAGATAAATAAAAAGAATACCGAGGCTAGAAATCTCTTAGGACTTATATACAGCGAAATGGGCGAGACAGTGGATGCCCTCAGTGAGTGGATAATAAGCAGTCATTTTGAGCCTGATAATAACCTCGCGTCTGAATACCTGTCGTTTTTTCAAAACAATCCGACCAGGCTTGATGCAGCGGGGCAGGTTATCAAAAAGTACAATGCCTCACTAAAGCTTGTTAAGTCCGGCAACTATGACCTTGCCATCATTCAGCTTAAAAAGCTGATTTCCCTTAACGGGAAGCATGTCAAAGGCTTACAGCTTCTTGGCCTCTTAAATATCAAGGCAGGCAATATCTCACAGGCTAAGAAATATCTTAAGATGGCACTAAAGGTAGATAAAATGAACCCTCTTGCCATGCTTTATATGGCTGAAGTCAAGGGAAAGAGCCAGGGAGAGGATGTGACAGAGGATAATGATGCTAACAGGCTTGTCTTAAACGCAAGAGAATCCTTTGCTCCTATGAACGCTTACAGAGATAACAAACACGGAATTCTGCCTTGGATTAGTCTTTTGGCAGGAATAGTGCTTGGCATGGCATTTTTTATGATTGCAATCGTGCCTGGTATAAGGGCTAAGTCTGTCTCCAATAAGAATACCGAGATAGTTAGCCTCAATGAGACCATGGCTAAGACCAATGCGGAGTTTGACAGCATCAAAAGCGAAAATGCAGAGCTTAAGAAAAAGGTAGAGACTCTTGAGACTAAGAACAAACAGCTTTCAGAAACCACCAAGAAGAATGAAAATAACGGCTTTGGTGCTCTTGCCGAGGCTGCGGCATATTATACTATGGATGATAAGGCAAAGTCGGCTGATACCTTGGTAAAGGTAGATAAGTCCACCCTTAAGGATAAGAACATGCTAAACCTCTACAACCAGCTTTCTGTGAAGGTATTTGCTGAGCAGTCTGCAAGGCTGTATCAGGAAGGCTATACCCAGTATAGCAGGGGAAAGTATAAGGAAGCACTTAAAGCATTTGAAACTTCCCTAAAGATGAATCCTGAAAATGTCGACTCTATGTACTTTACTGCCAGAAGCTACGACAGGTCCGGAGACAAGACTAAAGCCATTGAATGGTACAATAAGATTGTAGAAAAGCATGGAGATACCCAAAGAGCGGTAGAGGCCAAGAGGATGCTCACATTGTTAGGAGAATAAATGGAAACGATAAAGATAAAATATTTTACGGATAAGATTGATAAACTCTGCTATATAGCCGGCAATTCAGACTGGATAGACCTTAGAGTAGCAGAAGACGTGGTGATGAAAAAGGGTGAATTCAGACTCATAAGACTTGGGGTGGCTATGGAGCTGCCCCAGGGATATGAGGCACACGTAGTGCCAAGAAGCTCAACCTATAAAAATTTTGGGCTCATCCAGACCAACCACATGGGAGTGATTGACGAGAGCTACAAGGGAGATGCTGATGAATGGAAATGGCCTGCCCTGGCTATGCGTGACACAGAGGTTCATGTAGGCGACAGGCTTTGCCAATTCCGTATAATGAAACATCAGCCGCAGATAAACTTCCTTGAAGTTGACTCTCTTGAAAATGAGGACAGAGGCGGTTTTGGAACCAGCGGCACTAACTAGGACTGCTTGCGGTTCCTTTTGTTTTCCTGTCTGTCAAGAAGATATTCTGCATAATCTCTTATAGATGCTGCACTTTCAGGCATGAGCTGCTGGTATACAAGGAAGAAATCAACTATTTCCTTGTCAAGTATTTCTCCGCCAATAGGAAGTGCAGAGTCGGATACACCTAGCAGGTAATCGCAGGTTACGTCAAATTCTTTAGACAAAGCAATCAGCTTTTCAAAGGAAGGCTCGTTTCTGTTTGATTCGTAGTTTGAGATAGCTGTAGGCTTAAGTCCCAGTATTCCGGCAAGTTCGCCCTGAGTAAGTCCTTTTTTCTGGCGGAGCTGCTTAAGTCTCAAATGAAAGTTCATATGTTACCTCCTGTAATGATATATTTGAAATAAAGAGATTGTATAACTAAAACAACTTACTATAAATATATAGTTTTGAGAGTTAAATGTCAAACGTTATTGCAAAAAAATACACAAATTGTGTATAGTGGGGTGGATTATGAGTGTCGATATGAAACTGTATAATATTCTCAAGGAGGAATGCCTTGAACTTGTTTTTATCTATGACAAAACAGGTAAGTGTATTACCTGTTCAGACAAAGCAAGGGAAAGCCTTGGTTATTTACCTGAAGAGGAAGTAGGGAAATTTGAGATAAGCTTTCCCAATATTTCTCTGGAAGAAACTGCCCTACATGAGCATATTGAGACAGATGTGTACAGGAAAAATGAAACATGTTTTCCTGCAGACCTTAAGATTGTAAGCTATGAAGACGATAAATTTATTATATTTGCAATAGATCAAACTGAAAAAAGAAATGTTACCAGAGAACTAAAAAGCTGTAAAGAGGAACTTAAGTATGAACTTAAGTACAAGACTGAATTTGTATCCAATATTACTCATGAGCTAAGAACGCCTGTAAACGGCATCCAGGGAATGGCTAAGAACCTTCTTAACACCGAGCTTAATTCCTACCAGCTTGAAACTGTGGGGATAATCGAGGGCTGCTGCGTGAATATGTCCAAGATTATCAATGACCTTCTGGATTTCTCAAAAATGGAATCCGATAAGCTGGTGCTTGAGAAAAAGGCTTTTTCTTTTAGAGAATTTCTTAACAACGTAATGGCATTTAACGTAACCCTTGTAAATGAAAAGGGTTTGAAGCTTCTTGTACATGTGGGAGATGATATCCCTAAGTATCTGGTGGGAGATGAGCTAAGGCTTATGCAGATATTTAACAACCTTCTAAGCAATGCGGTTAAGTTTACAACCATAGGCCACATTGCGGTGGAAGCATCACTCATACGTGAAGAGGACGACTATGTAGAACTTTTCTTCATGGTAGTTGATACGGGTATAGGTATCTCCAAACAAAACATGGATAAGCTGTTTAAGAAATTTTCGCAGGTGGATGCTTCTACTACAAGGAAATTTGGTGGAACAGGTCTTGGACTTTCCATAAGCAAGAAGTTAGTTGAGCTTATGGGAGGAAACATAAAGGTGGAGAGCGAGCCGGGCAAGGGAAGCTCATTTTCCTTCAATGTAATCCTAGGTAAGGCAGATGAGGCAGAAGAGACTACAGGTGTAGAACTTCCTAACGGAAACTTCGTCTATGAAGGAAGCGGCCAGTATACCGAATCAGAGGAGGAGTCGAGCTATTCTGGCGAAGGACGCTCTGACTGGAGGCTTACCGCCGATTCGGACAGGATATACCAGTTTGGAACCAGTGAGAATATCAAGGAAATAAATTCAGCCCTCGAAAAACTATTTATCTGCATTGAACTGGGTAACTGGGAAAAAGCAGAGAATTTTGCCAGTGTTGTTAAAAATCTGATTTCTGACAACGAATCCGAGCAGCAGCTTAAAAAGGAGGCCTTTAGGCTTGAACTGATTATTCGAAGGGGTAACCACGACAAGGCTATAGAGCAGTACAACATATTTAAGGAGAAGCTTGCCGAACTCGGGTTCTAAAAGGGGTAGAGGTAAATGAAGACGAATATTCTCATTGTTGATGATGTACTTACAAGCCTTGCACTTATGTCTGACATAGTAAAGAGTGAAGGCTACATAGCAAGACCCGTACAGAATGTTAAGCAGGCTATGGAGGCAATAGACGCCCTTTTGCCCGACCTTATCCTGTCTGATGTGTCCATGCCTGATATCGACGGGTATGAATTTTGTGAGATGATTAAGTCCAATCCAAAGACAGCGGATATTCCTCTGATTTTTGTATCTGCCTTAAACGACGTGAATTCGAGGAAAAAAGGCTATAACGTGGGAGCGGTGGACTTTATAGTTAAGCCCTTTGACTTTGATGAGGTAAGGCTTAGAATAAATACTCAGATAAAAAACCTTGTTATGCAGCGTGAACTTGAAGAGTATAATAAAAGACTGCATAGGATGATGAACACCCAGATAGCCAAGATAACGGACGATCAAAGGTACCTGATATATGGCCTTGTAAGGCTTGCAGAATCAAGGGAAGACCCTACAGGTACCCATATGATAAATGTATCTGTAAACTCTGCATTTCTCGCACAGAGCCTTCAGCTGTCACCTGAATATGAAAAATACATAAGCAACAACTTCATAGATGATATAGGGCTTGCCGCCCCTCTCCACGACATAGGAAGTCTTGCTATAAGTGACAGGATACTGCTAAAAAGGGGCAAGTTGACTGCTGACGAGATGACAGTTATGAGAACTCATGCTGAGATAGGCGCAAGGACACTTACAGAGGTTTACCGCCACAATGAGTTTAGCAGATATCTTGGCATGGCTATAGATATTGCATATTACCACCACGAGAAATGGGACGGCTCCGGCTATCCAAAGGGGCTAAAAGGGAAGGGCATACCGATGTCGGCAAGGATATTTTCTCTAGTGGATGTCTATGACACGCTTACCAGGGATAAATGCTACAGGGATGCATACACTCATGATGAAGCAATTGAGATAATTAAAGAAGAGTCGGGGAAGAGCTTTGACCCGGGTATTGTAGACATATTTTTGAAGATACTAAGCGGGATTAGGAGGAACTAGATTTGGGAGTTGCAAAAAAAGAACCGATAATCGAAATATTTGCAAATGAAGCCGGAGACTCTATAAAAGCCTTCGATAAATATATGCTCGAAGGTGAAAATGCCGGCAAATTTGAAAGAGAGCTAATAGTGGAGCTTGCTAAACTTGTGCGCATCATCAGAATGGACTCAAGTATGCTGCTTTTTGACGGGATAGCCCAGGTAAGCGGTAAGCTTGAAAAGCTAATGGACTGCTACAGGGATGTAAGGGCTGAAAGTCCTGATTTTGAGAGCTTTAAGGAAGTACTAAATGCTTACTCCATTTTCATTCACAGTGAGCTGTACAAGCTTACTCACAACGAAAAGGTAGACGGGGACAATAGCGATATTATAGAACTTATCGACCACATGGATACAGGAGTAGTAGGCTTTAACAAGCTTCCTACCTCCACACCTACAAGGCGTAAGCAGTATTATATTCCTAGTAAGCCTGAAAATGATACAGCTGTAGTATCGCCTAAAAAGGGAGTGTTTGACGGACTTCTGCTTGATGAAAATAAAAAATCTGAGGACGGTCTGGCTAAACCAAAGACACCTAATGAAATCCTTAATTCACTAAAGAGCAGACTAATCAGCTTTACCATTACTGATGACAAGATGGAAGAGTTAAGGAAGCTGAGTATTGGACTAGAGAATCTGGCGGATGAGTTAAAAGCCGGAAAGAAGACAGATGTAGTATCGGAGGTTGACGGCCTTGCTAAAGGGATAAAAAGCTGGGTAATGGATGCAAGGATGACTGATTTGTCTATGCTTGTGTCTAAGGCTAAGATTGCAGCCAAAGACCTGCTTAAACACACAGGCAAGAAGGCTGAGTTTGAGGTTAAGCTTTTGGAAGATGAGACGCATGTCATTCATATAGAAAAGTACAAGACAGCCAATCTCTCAAAGGCGCTCACCCACCTTATAAGAAATGCTGTTGACCATGGAATAGAAGCACCGACTGCAAGAGTTAAGGCGGGTAAGAAAGAAGAAGGACATATAAGGCTTGAGATAGTAAAATCAGATAAATTCAAGGGAATAGAGCTTCATTTTTCAGATGACGGAGTGGGAATTAATCCTGACAAGATACTAAAGGCTGCAGAGATGAGGGGAATACTCCTCAATCCGAAGGAAAGCTATACTTTAGAAGATATATTGAAGATACCGTTTATGACAGGCTTTACAACAAGGAAGACTATAGGAGATTATTCAGGAAGAGGAGTGGGGCTAGACCAGGTAGCACATCTGATTGAAGAGATTAATGGCAGAGTAGTGCTTAAAAGCAAAGAAGGTAAAGGAACCGAAGTTGATATAGAGCTTCCTTATGACCATATTGCAGAATAATGAGGAGGATGACATGAGAATTTTACTGGCCGAAGATGATTATGCCAGCAGAAAGTTTGGCATAAGCTTTCTAAGCAAATATGGAGAAGTGGATGCGACTGTAGATGGAGAAGAAGCAGTGGCTGCTTTTGAATTTGCAGCGGAGGATGGAGAGTACTACGACCTTATCTGCCTTGATATAATGATGCCTGGGACAGACGGGATAGAGGCGCTATATAGGATAAGGGAGAGTGAGAAAAGGCTTAAGATTCCGGAAGATAAATGTCCTAAGATAATCATGGTTTCAGCGCTTAGCGATATGAACTATGTAGACGGAGCCTTTGAACTGGGATGTGACGGCTATGCGAATAAGCCGCTTGATACGGACAAGATGGAAGAAGTACTTAAAAAACTGGAGCTTATAAAATAGCTTTGAGAGGGGGAATTTGCCTTTTAGATTCTGAGGAATTTTAAAAAGTTGAATTATAAAGATTGTTGTGGTACTATAGTGACTATTCCAAAAAGGTTACATATAACTAACTATAAATAGTGTGAAAGGAAGTAGTAAAATGACAAAGATAGATATAATCTCAGGATTTCTTGGTGCAGGCAAGACAACCCTCATCAAAAAGCTTATAAAAGAGGCGCTTGGCGGTGAAAAAGTAGTGCTCATAGAAAATGAATTTGGCGAGATAGGCATAGATGGAGGCTTCTTAAAAGAGGCAGGAATTGAAATCACAGAGATGAATTCCGGATGCATCTGCTGTACTCTGGTAGGAGACTTTGGAGCAGCACTTAAAGATGTTATTACAAAGTATTCTCCTGACAGAATCATCATTGAGCCTTCGGGAGTAGGCAAGCTCTCGGATGTAATTAAGGCTGTTGCCGATGTGAAGAAGGACTTTGAAGATGTGAGCCTTAATAGCTTTATTACAGTGGCTGATGCAGGCAAGACAACAATGTATATGAAGAACTTTGGTGAGTTTTTCAATGACCAGATTGAAAATGCCAATACTATTGTACTTAGCCGTACAGCAAAGACTGCTGAAGCTAAGCTTGAAAAGGCTGTAGCGGCCATAAAGGAGCACAATGACAAGGCTGTTATCATAACAACTGACTGGGATAGCCTTACAGGAAAGCAGATTCTTGATACAATGGAGAAGGCAGCAGGAGAGGTGAAGGACTTACTCTTTACAGAAGAAGAGCTTGAAAGCTGTGAGCATCACCTTGACCACGAGCATAGTCACGAAGACGGCCATGAATGCTGCCACGGACACCATCACGAGCAGACCCATGAAGACGGTCATGAATGCTGCCACGGACATCATCACGAGCAGACCCATGAAGAAGGTCATGAGTGTGGATGTGGACATCATCACGAGCAGACCCATGAAGAAGGTCATGAATGCTGCCACGGACATCATCACGAGCAGACCCATGAAGACGGTCACGAGTGCGGCTGTGGACACCATCACGAGCATAGCCATGAAGACGGCCACGAGTGTGGCTGTGGACATCACCACCATCACCACGCTGATGAGGTATTTGACAGCTGGGGCATCACAACTCCTAAGCGTTTTACGAAAGAGGTTCTTGAGAAGATACTGGACAAGCTCGCATGGGGCAACGGCCTTGGCATCATACTGCGTGCAAAGGGTATAGTTCAGTCAGAGGGTGAAGGATGGCTTGAGTTCGACCTTACGCCTGGAGAATTTGAAGTAAGAAATGGTGCACCTGACGTAACAGGTAAGCTCTGTGTAATAGGCTCAAGACTTAAAAAAGATGATATTAAGGCGCTTTTTGAGGTGTAAGAGCTGATGATGTAGGTATTGCTCTCACATCAGTTAGTTAGAGAATTATCTATATAGCCTAAAATCTAAACAAATGTAAGATTATGTAAAGTTTTGCGGATAATCTTAGGCTGATAAGGAGAATATATGAATCAGGAAAAAGATATACCTGTATATATGTTTACAGGTATGCTTGAGAGTGGAAAGACCGCATTTTTAAGGGATACCTTAGAGGGCGGGGAGTTTGAGGATGGCAATAAGTCACTTTTTATAATGTGTGAAGAGGGTGAAATCGAGCTGTCAGAGAAACTCTTAAAACGAAATAAAATGTCTACAGTTGTAGTAGAAAATAAGGAAGATATCACTGAGGAATTCTTAAAAAACCTTGAAAAGGAATATAACCCTGACAGGGTGGTAATTGAGAACAATGGTATGTGGATTCCTCAGGAGATTATAGATGAATTCCCTGAGAATTGGATGCTTGTACAGTGTATCAATCTTATAGACGGCTCTACCTTTGAGAGCTACCTACAGAATATGGGAAGCTTTGTTATGGAGCAGGTTAAGCCTGCCGACCTCGTAGTGTTCAACAGGGTTACTGACAATGAGGTAAGGGGAGGCTACAGGAGGCGTATAAAGGCACTAAACAGAAAGGCTCAAATTCTCTATGAGGATGAAAAGGGTAACCTTGATGATGCCTATGTGGAGAGCCTGCCTTTTGATACGGATAAGCCTGTGATAGAGCTTGAAGATGATGATTTTGGACTTTGGTATATGGACGCCATGGATCATCCTGAAAAGTATAAGGGAAAGACTATGAAGTTTAGGGCACTTATTTACAGGGATAAGAATTTCCCGGAAGATAAGCTGGTTCCGGGAAGATTTGCAATGACCTGTTGTGCAGCAGACGTACAGTTCATAGGCTTTGTCTGCCACGCTCCAAATGCTTCTGAATTTGCACAGAAGGACTGGGCTTATGTAGAAGCTGAGGCAAGGTTTGAATACTGCAAAGACTACAAGGGCAAGGGAATAGTACTCTATGCCAAAGAACCTCTTAAGAGGGCTGAAGCAGGAGAGCAGTTGGTTTATTTTACATAAAGAAAAAGAGTAAGAAAGATTTATAGTATATTTTTGAATGACTCTTGAATGCCGAAAGTTACCTGTGATTAGAGGGAACTTTCGGTGTTTTACTATAAGGGTAGGTGGTTTATGTCAAAAAAGAAAAATACTGTCATAGAGCTCAGATACTATGAAAAACCCATTAAAGAGCCTGTGCTTGCCATGCTTGGAGAGAGCTGGATAAGGGAATACGGGAAAGATACAAATGGGGAGATGATTAACAACCTGCATTTTCATAATCTTATGGAGATAGGATACTGTGTGTCGGGTGAAGGGGAAATGATACTTGATGGAGAAAGCAAAAATTATGGAGCAGGAGATTTTACCATCATTCCTATTAATTTTCCTCATAATACCGTCAGTAAAAAAGGAACTAAAAGCCACTGGGAATACATATTTTGTGACCCGGAGGAGATATTACATAGGGCATTTCCCAACAACAGGCCATTTGTTGAAAATACATTGAAAAGACTGAATAGTAAAGTATATTTTTGTCAGGCGGGTAAGCATAATGAACTTCGTACCCTGATAAAGTCTGTAATCGAGGAGATGAGGAATAAAAAAGCGTATTACTGCGAAAAAATAATCATGCTTTGCAATTCTTTATTTTTTGAAGCTGCCAGAATGAGTACTGATGATCATTCCGCTGAAACTGAGTACAGAGATATGAGTGTTATATCAGAGGCTATATCATATATTGGCAAGAACTATGCAAAACAGATAAGGATAAAGGATGTGGCAGATAGCTGCAATATGAGTGAGACTAACTTTAGAAGGCTGTTTTCTGCATATATGGGGCGTACTCCGTTAGAATATTTCAATCTGATTCGAATAAATAAAGCCTGTGAGCTGATAAAATCTACTCTGTTCTCCATGGAAGACATTGCAATGAAGGTGGGGTATTCTCAGATGTCTACTTTCAACAGGAACTTTAAGAAAATAATAGGAGAATCTCCTTATAGGTGGAAGAGAAATCCTGCTAATTTTGAAAGCAAACTGTTAAAAGCAAGTGTGTCAACTAAAAAAGGCTGGTAAAATGTAAAGTGCAATTTGGTCGAAATTGCACTTTTTTTGTAAATTATTAGCAACATTGCGCTTTGATTATTAGTTATAATATCCTCATAAATGAAGTTGATTTTTTTAGACAGAATTACCAATGGTATAGTAATGGATATGGACATTGTCTAAAAATTAACTAATATATCTCGGGTAAAACTATGATTTATTTCCCGAATACTTATTTTTAAGAGGAGGAATTGGTATGAAAATGAGAAAAATTATGTCACTTGCACTTGTAATGGCAATGGGAGTCAGCCTATTGTCAGGTTGCGGAGGCTCTGGAGGCAGCGGCGCAAGCTCTGCAAAGACATCAGCTACATCTAAAGCTGCTTCAACCACAGGCTCAGGAACAACTTCGGCAGCTTCAACTGCCGGAAACTATACTGATAACGGAAGCCACGAGCTTACAGTATGGTGCTGGGATCCTGCTTTTAATATCTATGCTATGAAGGAAGCAGAGAAGGTATATCAGAAGATAGACCCACAGTTCAAATTAAATATTGAAGAAGTTCTTTCAGATGATATAGAAACAAAGATTACAACAGCTGCGACTTCAGGAGACCTCAGTACCTTGCCTGATATCTTCCTTATGCAGGATAACTCATTCCAAAAATATACAACCAATTTTAAGGATGTATTCTTAAATCTCAATGATTCAGGTATTAACTACAAGGATTTCGGTGAGGCAAAACAGGCGTATTCAACACTTGATGGGGTACACTACGGAGTACCTTTTGATAACGGAGCAGTAATTGCAGCTTACAGAACAGACATCCTTGAGAAGGCAGGACTTAAGATAGATGACTTCAAAGACATTACCTGGAGCAAGTTTATCGAACTCGGGAAGCAGGTTAAACAGAAGACCAATACACCTCTACTTTGTGCTTCTGCCGGATCAAATGACCTTGCTATGATGATACTTCAGTCCGCAGGTGCTTCATTGTTCAATGATGATGGATCACTTAATATAGTTGATAATGCAGTTCTTAGAAAGGCACTTGAGATATATAAGGAGCTTTACAAGGAAGGAATCCTTGTTGAGGTTACAGACTGGGATCAGTATATAGCAGCACTTCAGAGCGGAAGCTCAGCTGCTGTTATCAACGGCTGCTGGATTATTGGCTCCATTACAGCTGCTAAAGATCTTTCAGGCAAGTGGGCAATAACCGATATGCCAAAGCTTGATGATGTAGAGGGTGCAACCAACTATTCCAATAATGGTGGCTCATCTTGGGCGGTTACAACTAAGTCAGAGAACCAGAAGCTTGCTATCGATTTCTTAAAGGCAACATTTGCAGGAAGTGTAGAGTTCTACGAGACTATTCTTCCTTCATCAGGAGCTCTTGCTACATATCTTCCTGCAGGAAAGAGCGAAGTATACAGCAAGCCACAGGAGTTCTTCGGTGGAGAGCCAATTTACTCACTTATTACCGAATTTGCAGGCAAGATTCCAAGCAACAAAACAGGTGCTTACTACTACGATGCCAGAAACGCTGTAGGTGTGGCTATCAGCAACGTACTTCAGAAGGGTGCCAATATTGAAGATGAATTAAAGTCAGCTCAGGAAACAGTAGAATTTAATATGGGTGGCTGATAAAAGCTTAGCTTTTTAGCATAAGTTAGAACGGGCTGTCACAATAAAGAGAGAATAAGTGCTTATCTTTAATGCGGCAGTCCTTTTTTGTAAGAAAGGAGATCATTATGGAGGGTAAGAAAGGAATGAGCCTCGCCAAAAGACATCTAATGATTGGCTGGGGCTTTGTTATTCCTGCTACTCTGCTTATCGTTATCTTTAGCTTTTTCCCTATGTTTCAGGCTATATTGCTTTCGCTAAAAAAAGGCGTTGGTACTAATATGACTTGGAACGGGATAGCTAACTATACCAGAATATTAAAGGATAAGCAGTTTATCCAGGCGATATTTAATACATTATTTTATCTTGTTATTCAGGTGCCTATTATGCTTGGTATAGCGCTGGCACTTGCATCTATTCTTAATAACAAGCATCTTAGGTTTAAGGGACTGTTTAGAACCATGATATTCCTGCCTTGTGCAACTTCCCTTGTATCATACTCAATGATATTTAGATCCATGTTTGCAAATGACGGTTTCATAAACAACGTACTTGTTAACTTCGGCTTCAACAGGATAGGCTGGTTTCAGAATGACTGGATGGCAAGGGCAGTAATCATAATTGCACTTATATGGAGGTGGACAGGGTATAATATGGTATTCTATCTTGCAGGCTTGCAGAATATAGAATACTCGGTGTATGAGGCAGCTAAGATTGACGGGGCATCACCGTTTCAGTCTTTTAGAAAGATAACTGTTCCACTGCTACGACCTACAATCCTTCTTACTGCAATTATGTCAATTAATGGAACTCTTCAGTTATTTGACGAGTCAGTAAATCTTACAAACGGTGGACCGGGTATAGCGACAATAACAATGTCACACTATATTTACAATACATCTTTTGTAATGAGCCCTAATTTCCCTTATGCAGCGGCACTTTCAGTTGTTATTCTTATAATGGTGGGTACACTTTCAGTGATCCAGATGAAGGTAGGTGATAAGCGTGACTAAGAGACAGAAGATTTTTGTTTATACATTTCTTACAATAGTTTCACTCCTTTCAATCTTTCCGATTTATTGGATGGCTTGTGCGGCTACCAATACAAGTGTTGAGATAATGAGAGGAAAACTAATCCCCGGAGGATACCTGATTGAAAACTTCAAGTCTTTAATAAGCAATCAGAACTTAGGCAGAGCCTTCTTTAACTCAGTAAGAAACTCTGTTATACTTACACTGCTGTCTATGGTTATCTGCTCGATTGCAGGTTATGGATTTGAAGTATACCATCAGAAGTCAAAGGACGTTCTTTTCACTGTGCTTCTTACAGCAATGATGCTTCCGTTTGTAGCAACTATGATTCCTTTGTTTACCATGTTCTCAAAAGTTGGGCTGGTAAACACATGGCCTGCCTTTGTGCTTCCGGGACTCGCTACACCGTTTCTTATAATGATGTTTAGGCAGGCAGCAAGAAGCTTTCCAAAAGAAATCATTGAAGCAGCAAGAATGGATGGCTTATCTGAAGTAGGCATATTCTTTACAATGTTCGTCCCTACAATGCGTTCTACCTACGGCGCTGCCATAACCGTAACTTTTATGAATACCTGGAACAGCTACTTATGGCCAAAGGTAATCTTTCAGAAAAATGAAGCAACAACCATGCCTATGCTTGTGGCAAACCTATTGGGAGGCTATACAGTTGACTATGGTATGCTTATGTTAGGTGTACTTATTGCAACCATTCCTACAGCTGTAGTATTCTTTATACTACAGAAACAGTTTGCAGAAGGTATTACAGGCGCTATAAAGTAATTATCAAATATAGAAATGAGGTATAAAGGTGTTTGATTTCAACAAAATTAAGGATGTATCCTTTTTCAAGGAGAATGCTCTCCCTGCTAAGGCGGCCTTCATTCCATACGGGAGTGAAGCAGAGTTAAAAGAGAGAAAGTCAAGTCTTAGAGTGTCGCTAGATGGGCTTTGGAAGTTCGCCTACGCAAAGAATCTAAGTCTTGCAGTAAAGGACTTTTACAAAAAAGACTATTGTGTAAAGAGCTGGGACAGCATAAGCGTACCTTCCAATATGCAGATGGAGGGCTATGATATCCCTCAGTATGCCAATGTGCAGTATCCTTGGGACGGAGTACAGGATGTGGCACATGACGATGTACCCAGCGACTTCAACCCTGTGGGAATGTATGTAAAAACCATAAACATTTCTGAAAATGCTAAAGATAAGGACATCATCATAACCTTTGAAGGAGTGGAAAGTGCCTTTGCCCTCTGGGTAAACGGAGAATATGTGGGCTATGCCGCAGACAGCTTTACTGCCACAAGCTTTGATTTGACTAAGTTTGTAAGTGTAGGAATAAATAAAATTGCAGTAATGGTATTCAAGTGGAGTATTAGCAGCTGGTGTGAAGACCAGGACTTCTTTAGATTCTCGGGTATATACAGAAGTGTATATATAGATGTGCTGCCAAGAACAAGGATTGTCGATTACACTGTGAAAGCTGTGCCTGATGACAGCTTTAAGAGAGCAGAACTTAAGGTGGAAGGCCTACTCCTTGGCAAAGGAAAGTTATCTACAAGGCTTTCATATAAGGGCGAAACCATATTAACTGATGAGAGAGATATAAGCGAGAGCTTAAACCTTTCTTTTTCTGTAAATGAGCCAAGGCTTTGGAGCGCTGAGAAGCCTGAACTTTACGACCTTACATTTAAGGTATATGATGAAGGCGGCAAACTCGTAGAAGTAATTAACGAGAGAGTAGGCTTTAGAAGAATAGAAATAAAAGATAAGATTATGCTCATAAATGGGAAGAGAATAGTGTTTAACGGTACCAACAGACACGATTTCAGCTCTGTTTACGGAAGGGCAATTACAAAAGAAGAGATAGAAAAAGATGTTATTACCATGAAGCGTAATAACATAAATGCAATTAGGACAAGTCACTATCCAAATACCGAATATCTCTATGAGCTTTGCGATGAATACGGTCTTTATGTAATTGCAGAGAACAACCTTGAGACACATGGAACCTGGGATGCAAGGGGAGCGCATGGCGAGGATTACTCACTTCCTAAGGATCATATGGAGTGGGAGCCTATGATGCTTGACAGGGCGGCTTCTACATATAACAGAGATAAGAACAGAGCGAGTGTCATAATATGGTCGCTAGGTAATGAATCATTTGGCGGCAAGGTCATCTACAATATGTCAGAGCTTTTCAGAAAGCTTGATGATACAAGGCTTGTGCATTATGAAGGAGTATTCCACGATAGAAGCTATGATGGAAGCACAGATATAGAGAGCCGTATGTATCCGCCTGTGACGGAAATCAGAGAGTTCTTGAAGGAATTTCCTGATAAGCCTTTCATCCTCTGCGAATACACCCATGCTATGGGTAATTCAAACGGTGCCATGCACAAATACATTGAGTACACAGAGGAAGAGCCAAGGGCACAGGGAGGCTTCATTTGGGACTATATAGACCAGTCTATATATAAAAAAGACAGATACGGTACAGAATTCCAGGCCTATGGCGGAGACTTTGGCGACAGGCCAAATGACGGCAATTTTAGCGGCAATGGTATAGCTATAGGACCTGACAGGGCAGAATCTCCTAAGATGCAGGAGGTTAAGTTTAACTATCAGGGCATCAAGCTCTTTGTAAGCGAAGGTAAGGTAAAGATTAGAAATAAGTATCTTTTTACTAATACTTCTGAATTTAATGTATATGAGATTCTTTACAAAGACGGAAAAGAGTATGCTAAGGAGATGATGACTACAGATGTAGAACCATTATCCGAAAAAGAGTATGATCTTCCTATTGAAGTGCCTGAAACTGAGGGTGAATTCGTAGCAGAAGTATCTGTAAGACTTAAACATTGCACCAAATACGCAAAGTGCGGGCACGAGGTCGCCTTTGGTCAGGCAGTAGTTAAAAAGGCTGATACCAGGCACTTTATGGATATTTCTCAGGGAAATGAGAAATACGATTATATGTATGCTTCCTCAATGGAAAATGCGGAAGTTAAACCTGCATCAGGCAGGCTCCAGTATGTATTTGGAGACTACAATGTAGGAGTTAAGGGAGAGCATTTTGCAGTATTATTCTCCAAAATGTACGGTGGGCTCACAAGCTACAAGCTAAGAGGGGTAGAGCTGCTTAAGAGCCAGCCTCGTCCTAACTTCTGGAGGGCTCCTGTGGACAATGACAGAGGTGCACAGATGCCGGCAGAAAAGGGAAAATGGAAGCTTGCGGGGGATTACGCTAGGTGTGTAGATGTAAAGGTAAATGACAACAGTGCTAAATCAGGCTGTGATAGATATGTGGAGGTGGTTTACACCTATGCTCTTGGAATGGATGGACTTGGAGAGGCGGTTGTAAGCTACAAGGTATTTGAAGATGGATTTATAAAGACTACTCTTAGCTATGAGACTAAGGGAGAGAACTTTGACATGCCTGAGTTTGGTATGATGTTTAAGACCGACGCAGACTTTGACAACCTTACCTGGTACGGAGCAGGATATTCAGAGACCTATGAGGATAGAAGAAGTGGTGCAAAGCTTGGATTATTTAACAATAAGGTTGAAGACAATATGGCACCTTATCTTGTACCTCAGGAATGTGGTCACAAGGTAAATGTCAGATATGCCAAGGTTACAGACAGAAAGGGCAGAGGGCTATTGTTTGTTAGTGAGAAACAGATGGATCCTACCAAGGGAGAGAGCAGGGCTGCTGAGAATTCAGTAGTTACAGACAGATATATGGGATTTTCTGCACTTCCTTATACTCCTAACCAGCTTGAAGAGGCAACGCATCCAAATGAACTTCCTAAGCCACAGTTTACAGTGATAAGGGCAGACCTTATGCAAATGGGTATAGGGGGAGATGACAGCTGGGGAGCAAGACCTCATAAGGAGTATCACATTCAAAACGATCAGAAGTTAGAGTTTAGCTTCTGGTTTAAGGGAATTTGATGACATAAGTCTCAAAATTATAACACTCGATTGGGGTTTGCTTGAGAAAGAAATTATTATCATTTGATGCTTGCATCATTTAATACTGTTTCGCCTGTATTGATACTTGCTATATTTGTGCCTTAAGCCGACTTAGGCAGGTATTAATGCAGGTTATATAAGAGGTGTTAATCATAATCATTAATTATTAATGTGATTTTAACCTTAGTTTAGTATTATTATATTTGACTTTTTGTGATTTTTATGTTAACATTATATCGTATTCTTGAAGTTTAAAGAAAGTCGAACTCAGTTCTCTAAACTTGTTCGTTAGCTCGCAGCACTACTAGAAAGGTATCTGCTTCAAAGCTCTTTAACTGGAAGATTACGCAACTAATATTTTTTTATTTACGGGAGGATACCTAAATGAACACAGGTGTAGTTAAGTGGTTCAACTCAGAGAAGGGCTACGGATTTATTACTAATGACAACGGCGGAGATGATGTATTCGTACATTTTTCAGCTATCAACGTAGAGGGTTTCAAGACTCTTAACGAAGGACAGAGAGTTACATTTGAGACAGAGACCGATCCTAAGAATTCAAGCAAGCTTAGAGCAGTAAATGTTTCTATAGCTGAGTAATTTATAGCTGGTTCTGGGCCGTAGTCTTAGGTGACTACGGCTTCTTTTTATAAAAATCCGGGGTTGTACCGGTTTCGACGGGAATCTTGAAGTTGGAGAAGCAAGCCGCAGGAATGCGTTAAATCCAAAATTAAACACAAACGCTGAAGATAATTTAGCATACGCTGCCTAATGGCAGCTGTCTTACCTGTTATACCTGCATAATAGGCTAAGGCATCGAATCAGCAGGAAACGACATAGCAAGGGACTCGGTGTTATGGGCGTATTAGAGTCTACTAAAGCCTGAATTGTGCTGGTTCAAGTCAGGTGGAGGGAATGTCAAATAATTAGCTAAGCTTGTAGAAGTACAATGAATGGGTTTTCGGACAGGGGTTCGACTCCCCTCAGCTCCATTTTTGAGAAACCAGAAAATGCAGTGTTTTCAAGGGTTTCAGGGAATTTGGAAAAGTTGGAACAGGTCGTTTTAGACCGAAAAAGACCAGTTTGAACCATACTAATTGGGGTATAATTGGGGTATGAAAAACGAACAATGTAAGAGTGTATTGTGTAACTAAAGAAGCAAGAAAAAGCCTGTCAAGCCCTTTACCGAAGGCACTCGGAGAGTGGGGCTTTACAAGCTGTATTTTTTCAGTAATATAATTAAAAGAGGGATATTTCAATTCATAGAATTGGGATATCCCTTAATAATGTATGGTACTTTTATTTGCAGTAAATTTTTAACATAGAATAAAAATCTTCAAACCATTCTTTTTTTTCGATTTCAATAAGTGGTAGATGAAACAAGAAACTCCACTCTTCCTCAGAAAGGTCAAAGAAAAGAATATTTGTTAAATTTTCCAAAGAAGAGCCTGATAGATGTGTTCTATTCACTAATTCTTTTATGTCATTCGAAGTGACATCAGTTTTAATATTTTTAAACTCTGTTTTTAAATGGACTTTATTCATAAATATTTGTATAAAGCTATCCGAAACCTCTTTTTTCATACTGGCTAATGAATCTATAATAAAGCATATTTTATCAAAGTTATTATTTTGCTTGAAGTTTGATACAAAGGCATAGTATCTGTTTAAATCTTTACCATTATTTTGAAGACTTGCAAGGATATCATTAGTTGTCATAGATAATTCATTATCCACAAACATAGTTTCAGAGTATTCGTTTTCTAAAGCTATTTCAGATACTATTTTAGGTAGCAATTTTTCATATTCTACAATTACCTTTTCTTTAGATTTTGCTAAGTCGTCTAATAAATCTTTCCATTTTTTTTCTAAGCTATTTAAACTCGTTTTATCGATTGGTAGATTGAAAAAAAGAGAGGAAATCTTTTTAAGAAAATCCTTATCGATATTGTTTTTATTATAATTATTATAGTATGTAATAAAAGGTCTTATTGCTTTTATAGTATTTCTACAATCTGTTAAAAGAGATTTAATTTTATCATAACTACTGTCTATGTATGTCATAAAAGTAATAAGATAAAATATTTCATCACTAAAAGGTATATTGCATTTAATATTTTCTAGTAGATAGTCATAGATTTTAATGAAATATTTTGTATTTATTTCTTTATGCGATAAATTTGAGGTGTCGATTTCCTTTATTAAGTTATTGATTTTGTTTGTAAAGTCTTCTGTTAAGATATTGAAATTGGTTTTTTTAGGGATGAATAAAGCCAATATTTGAGATAGATTGCTTAAGACTACTTTATCGGATACTTTTTTACTGAGATTATCCTTACGGGTAAGTCTTGATACTTTGTCATCTAATTTATCTTTTTGAAATTTATCATCAATATCATCATTGGTTAAGGATAGGTCAACAATAGAACCCAAAAGTCTAAATCCGTTCTCGAAAGAACAAATTATTCTTTTATCATCAAGGACATCAAATTTTTTTGGTAAATTTTCAAGAGAAGATTTTAAATTATCAAATTTTTTATAAAATCGCATTTTTTTATCTTGAGTTGGGAAATTTATATTAAATGACTGTTGCAAATTGATGGGATGTGCTTTTAATTCCTTTCTAAGAGATGTTAGGCATTCTAAACTTTCTTTATATTTTCTTTCCCAATTTTTATACACATTATTATCATCTAATAAAGTAGAACAAAAAGTTTCCTGCGACAATATAATGCTTTTTATTTCTCTAATACTGATTTTGGGAAAATTAGTTAAAAAAGTGTTTTCCCAAATATTATTTCTTTCAATGTTATGTTCTGAATTTCGTGCCATTTGTTTTTCTCCTTCGAATTAATTTTAAGTTTTATTACAAATATAGGCGAAACTAAATCAAATTAGTTCGAATTGTAAAAAAAATATATATATTTTACAATCGACTATAGAAACAAAATGATAGGACTCGTCGACAACCTAATAATATCATGTTTCTAAAAATAATACAAAAAACTGTGCAGTGTAAAAAATAGGTAGAAAGGATAATTACAATGAAAAGATTTATTGATTTTCTAGAAAAAAATATAGATTCTACTCTAAGTGATGGGGAAGGCTACTGGCTACAAGTATATTCAGATGGCAAGAATGGAAACATCACAAGAGGTAGAAATGTATTGGTAAGATTTCAGCTAAGAGAGAAAAATATATGCTTTTATTTTTCAAAATATGATAGACCTAATGAGTTTGATTATGAGGGATATTATCTACCATTAGAAAGCAATGTGGATGGAATAAAAAACTTGAACCACAAAGACGCTGAAACATTATATGAAGTTATCAAGAGATTTATTGCTGATAACAATTAAAGTTTATTAACAATGGTAAGTTAATGGATTAAGTAAAAATTTCATTAACTTACCACCATTAAAAATAAGGAGTTTAATGATGAGTATCATAACAAGTGTAGTTTTAACAGCAGAGCAAATTAGCGGTAATGAAAATGGAGAGTGTGTACTTCTTAGCGTATCTCCATTAGAAGAATATGTTGATGGTAAGCCTAGTGGAAAAGTAGTAGGTCAAAAGTATCATATAGTATGCCCTAATAATAAATATGAGAAATTTATTGTAAAGATAAAGGGTAAGCCAACAATTACTAATGACCAGATACAGCAGGCAGGTGGGCAAGTTAGGGTTATCTTTGATAATCTAACTGGAAAATTTTACAGAACTAATAGCGGTGAATATGCCCTTAGTTGTAATGCGGATAGTGCGGAGGTGATAAAATAATGTGGTTCTTAGAATGGTTGCTTAGTATTATTACTTTTCCAATAACTTGGTTTTGGAACTCTTATAAGCGATTAAAAGAAACCAAAGATATAAAAAGGCTAATTATATTTTTTGTACTATCCCTAAGTGGCTTTGCTATACTGGCAGGTGCTTTACTATGGCTTATATTATGGTTAATTACTTTCCATATAGAAGTGATAGTGATAATTAGTGTTGTATGTTGGCTGTTTGCTTATGTAAAAGCAAAAATGGACAAACCATCAGAAGAAGAACCAACCATATCACAAGAACTGTTGGAATTAGAAGAACAGGCTGTTAAGGCTTATCCGACTATGAGGAACATAATGTATCAGACTTTAAAAAGCTGTGCTGAAAATATAGGTGGTATAGTGCCTAGAGTTTTGGCAGATATAGAAGTTTTAGAAAGTCATTATGTTATTTCTCAAAATATTTGTTTTTACCAGTTTAGGTTGGAAAAAACTGATATAAGAGTAAGATATCAGCAAGAAGAAATTACTGAATTTATGAGTATTCTTCAAGCTGAAATAAATAGAAAAATTCAAAATAAAGACTTTCCGACATTAGCTATGGAGAAGTTCATAGACTCATACGGTAATATATATGACGCTGTATATATTGATGTAATTGAAGACATGGACAGAAACTTCCTAATACAATCTGTCTTTTATAGCCCTAGATATGCTGAATATCTAAGACAAAAGAAGATGGTACAGCAAGAAAGTAAGGCAGTATCTAATATTCCTGACGCTAAATGGAAGTCTAAGTAATGTTGTGGGGGTATTACAAGGGGAGTGAGAGGAGCAATCCTCTCCCCCTAGACTTAAAAATCAGTAGTTATTGCCATGCTCTTATAACTGGTGCTAGCAACTCTGGGAAAAGTTATGCACTATTATATTTGTTAGGGTGCTTGCTTCAAGATAATTCTAAGATAGTTGTTTACTTTTGCGACTTCAAGAACTCTAAAGATTTTGAATTTTTGAATGGCTATGAACACTATTATAAGGGAAATGAATGTTATGATGGTGTGATGGAATATTATAATAGCTTTTGTAATGCAAGAGAGCAGAGAGATGAAAGCAGAAGGCATATTTTGATTTTTGATGAATATCCAGCTTGTATCAATTACTTTACAACTAAGGATAAACAGGAAAAGACAAAGAAAGCAACTGATATTATAAGTGTGGTATCGGAAGTTCTAATGCTTGGTCGTGGCATATCTTATGGTGTATGGATTGTTACCCAAAGAGCAGACGCAAGTTTGTTTGCTAATGGGGCTAGGGATAACTTTATGATAATAGTCGGGCTTGGAAGAATGAGTAAGGAACAAAAAGGAATGGTTTTTGCTGGGGAAGAAGTACCACAAAAGATTTATCATCAAGGAGAAGGCTGTATATTGGCTGATGGTTACCCTTTGATGGGAATTTACTATCCTCGGATTACTAATGTAGTAGATTGGAAGAAGCATATAAAAGAAATCTTGAAATAATATGCTTGAATTACAATCTCCCCTGCCTGCTCTCCGCAAGGAGAGCAAGGGCAGGGGAATTAAAAGTGAGTTGCCAGTATTACCAACTCACTAAGGTAACTGTAAAAATACTATACAAAGCCTTTAATAATAAGGAATATTTGTTACACAATATATTGTAACAAAGAAAGGAACTGTAAAAAGTGGGAAGATTTTCTAAAGATTATAAAGCTAGGGCTTGGATAGGAACTTTCCATATTGCTAATATGGAGAAAGGGGGATTAAAAGAAGAAGATTATAAAGAACCTAGTAAACTGGCTGATTTCATAACAACCAAATGGGAACAAAGCGGAAAAGGCAGAGTATGCGGTGTATCTGTATGTATTAGTGAAAGTGGCTGTTACCACGCACACATGGCACTATACGGAAATTTGAGTACACTCGGTAATGTTAGTAAGATAATGTGTGACGCTCATATTGAGCCACAAATGGGTGGAAAGAAAGAATTAAAAGGCTATCTGTTAAAAGAACCGCCTTATAATGAAAAAGGTGAAAAAGTCTTATATACAATAGGAATTGAACATATACAAGACAATAAAAGAAAAAGAAGTGATTTAGATGATATAGCAGATTTAATAGATAAAGGCTATACACCTAATGAAATAATGGAAAACTTTAAATATCGCAGATATGAAAAAATGATAAAATCAGCATATATTGATAAAAGAATAAAAGACACACCTATAATAAAAGACATGCACAATGAATGGCATGTAGGACAGAGCGGAAGTGGCAAGACTTTTTATTATACTAAATTATGTGAAAAATATTCTAAGGAACAAATATATATGGCTACGGATTTTGAAAATGGGGGCTTTGACTTTTATATAGAGCAGGGAGCACCACCAATCATTTTTATGGACGAGTTTAAGGGAAATATGAGATTTAGTCAACTGCTAACTATACTTGATAAGTATAGTAGAACTCAAATTCATTGCAGATATACAAACACTTATTGTTTGTGGAACTCCTGTATAATAACTTCTATATTTCCGCCAGATGAAGTTTATTCTATGATGGTTGATGATGATAAGAAAAGCAGGGATAAAATAGAACAGCTATTAAGGAGATTAGATTTAATAGTATTTCATTATATTGAAGATGGTGAGTATAAGACCTATTCTATACCAGCAAGTGAATATATAAACTATGAGGATTTAAAAAGAAGGGCGTTAGCAGACAAAGAAGCGTTTATTAAGGTATCTGATAGTGACATATTACCATTTCAATAGCTGATAAAATATAAGAGAAGAAGGGAGATAGAGGCATATAGAAGAAAAGGTAATAAGCCAATCCGATTTATACAATATTCTGCCTTTTGGCAAGACAAAGATAAAACAGCTTATAAAGTCTGGTGAGCTTCCGCTAGTTAAGGTGGGAAAAGATTATATAACAACCTATCCTCTGCTTGAAAAGTGGATAGAAGAACATATCGGAGAGGAAATATATTTCTAAATGTAGTAATGTAAGGGTTTATGTGATACAATTATCTAATAGTTACATAAATCCTACATTGTTCTTTATTTAGGAGGATAAATTGAACAGTGTAACAAGTATAATTAGTAGTATGACTATTAGACAGAGAAAGAATGGACTTTATGAGGGTAGGATTTCTAATGATGGTATTAGAAAGAGTTTTTACGGATATACCAAAGCTGAAATAAAAAGTAAAGCTAAATCTTACTTGATGAAAGTTGAAAACGGTTTTTCTGAACCTAAAAAAATTCTGCTAAGTGACTACATTGAATATTGGCTAAAAACTTATAAACTGAATAAGATAGAACCACCATCATATTATAGGCTCTATTCTGTATATGAACATCAGATAAAAGATACAATAGGGCTAAAAATGATGGGAGATATTAAAGCAAGAGACATACAAAACTTTATAGACGAGATGGCTAATCCATCAAATGGTAAAATAAAACCTCTTGCTATATCTGGTTTAAAGAAGATTATTCAGTTATTAAATCCTTGTTTTAAAACTGCAATCCAAGAGGGTATATTATTCTTAAACCCTTGTGATGGTGTTACTTTACCAAAAGAAAGTTGTATTAAAACACCTACAAAAAAACAAATTTCTTTATCAGATGACGAAATTGAAAAATTTAAGACAGTCGCACTAGATAAATATAAGTCAACTTCTGAATATTGCAGTAGAGATTTTTTGGTACTTCTCCTTATAGTAAATTTGGGTTTAAGAGTTGGAGAGATGTTGGCTCTTAGTTGGAGTGATATAGACTTTGAAAACCATATAGTTTATATAAATAAAACTCTTCAATCGGATATTAGAAATTTTGAAGCAAAAGAGGGAGAGAAGAAACTATATAGCAGAATAAAAAATTCAACTAAGACAAATGCAGGAATGAGGGTTATTAGTTTAAATGATTCAGTAATGTCATACTTAGAAGAATTAAGGGAATATGATAAGCGAAATAATATTGTTTCTGATTATGTTGCTTGTACTACGGCAGGAACATTGAACAGAGCAAGAAACTTACAGAGAAGTTTAGAAAGATTATTAAAAAAAGCTAACATTGATAAAAAAGTATCATTGCATACATTAAGGCATACCTTTGGCTCATATCTCCTTAGAAAAGGTGTAGGAATTGAAGTTATAAGTAAACTGATGGGACATGCAAGGATAACAGTCACATATAACAAATATATTCACACTATCAAGGAAGAAGAAGCCAAAGCAATGAATATGATAAGGATATGTTAAGCTGGGGTATAGGTGGGGTATTTAGAGAATTTTAAGCTAAAGAATGTGATAAAATCAAGGTTTCTAAGGCTAAAAGTTATTGTCGACTCCCCTCAGCTCCACTATTAAGAAACCTAAGAAATGCAGTAATTTCAAGGGTTTCAGGGAATTTGAAAAAGTTGAAATAGGTCGTTTTAGACCGAAAAAGACCAGTTTGAAACATATAAAGTGTGGTAAAAGTGTGGTAAAAAAATCAGCAATGTAAAGTTGTTTGTTGGACTAAAGAAGCAAGAGAAAGCCTGTCAAGCCCTTTGCCGAAGGTACTCGGAGAGTGGGCTTTACAGGCTGTTTTAATTTGATGAAAAATCAAATTTGTCTTTTCCGGTATTGTTCGAGGTAGAAATTCGGTCGAATAATGTAGATATATCACACTTATTCGGTCAAAAAATGCAAAGAGATATAGATATTTCGGTCGAATTTTGTTATAATATTATACACTATTAAAATTGCTTTATACTTAAGAGGTCTGTGATCGATGTCATAAATAATTGGGATTTATTATATTTTGATACCAGAATCTACATAGAAACAAAGGAGTTGCCAGTATGGAAAGAAAAGCATACCAAAATTTATTGAAATGGAAAAATAAAACTAATAGAAAACCATTGCTTGTTTCTGGTGTAAGACAGTGTGGAAAGACTTATCTGATAAAGGAATTTGGACGATTGGAATTCGCAGATGTAGCATATTTTAACTTTGATGGCGAAGAAGGATTGCAGTCAGTATTTGACTATAATTTTGACACTGACAGAATCATTGATGAACTTGGAAGTGTGGTTCGTGGTAAAAAGATAACAGTAGATGAAACTCTTGTTATATTTGATGAAATACAGGCTTGTCCACGCGCTATACAATCCCTGAAATATTTTTGTGAGAATATTCCTAAACTCCATATTATTGCGGCTGGCTCTTTACTGGGAGTGGCTCTAAAGGAAAAAGGGATTTCTTTTCCGGTAGGCAAAGTAAATCGCCTTGAAATGTTTCCAATGAGTTTTGAAGAGTTTGTTATAGCTGATGGTGGAAAGAAATATATTGATGGACTTAACAAACTTAACCTAGAAAGAGAGATACCTGAATTATATACTATACCGCTTGAAAAGTATTATAAAAATTATCTCGTTATAGGTGGTATGCCTGAAGTGGTACAGTCTTGGATTGATACTCATGATTATAAAGAAGCAGAAGAAGTTCAGGATATAATATTAAAAGACTATGCGGATGATTTTGGAAAATATACAACACCTGATACAGCTATAAAAATTAAAATGATTTGGGATTCAATACCTGTTCAGATTGCAAGAGATAATAGTAAATTTATTTTTTCTCATGTTAAGCAGGGAGCCAGGGCAAAAGAACTTGAAGATGCTTTGAGCTGGATTGTTAATTCCGGAATTGCACTTAAACTTGATTTAGTATCTACACCTGAAATTCCCTTATCAGGAATGGCAGACTCAACTTATTTTAAGGTATATTTGTCTGACGTTGGCTTGCTTAGAAGGAAAGCAAATATCAATTATAGAACAATTCTTGTGGGAAATGATGCATTTATTCATTTTAAAGGAGCTTTGGCTGAAAACTACATTTTTATCCAGTTAAAATGTATGGGGATTACGCCATATTTTTGGAGAACAAAAGCTGATGCAGAGATAGATTTTATTACGGATTATGGTGGTGAGTTGATTCCAATAGAGGTTAAATCAGCGGATAATACACGAGCAAAAAGTCTTCATTTATTTTGTGGTAGATATAAGCCCAAAATTGCATTTAAATCTTCGCTTAAAAATGTTGGAGATAATATGGAAGGTGACAGTCATATCTGGTCATTGCCTTTGTATGCATTTTTTAGGTTTAAGGATTATATGAAAAGAGAATTTGCTTGGTAAATATTATAACAAAATTACCATAAACTACAAGAATAATATAAAGACTTATAATATAAGTGTTATTTGAAAAAGTAAATTCCACATTAGTGTGGATTTTACTAATTCCATACACCACATCTTTCTTTAAGCCTTGAAAGTGACTGGAAAGAGGTGAATAAATACATTCATTCTGTTAAAGAAGAAGCTAAAGTAATGAACTTATTGAGTATCAGTTAGTGTGGTCAAAATGTGGTCAAATGCAAATAAAACTTCTGAGATACGCTAAAATAGAGAGCTTGAGAGGATAAATTGTTGTATCGACTCCCCTCAGCTCCATTATGGGAAATCTAAAAAGCCTGTAAATCCTTTCTGTTTATTTTAGAAGAGGGGTTTACAGGCTTTTTATTATCTGGTAAAAATCATCATTTTTCTTCAATAAGTTCATGCTCTGAAATATTCTTTCCTGCTTTAATATCAGCTATTCGCCTTTCGAGCTTAGCTATATGTTCATCAGTGTAGAATGCATCCTCAGAAACATCCACCTTAGAATGATCTTGTTCCATATTTATCACACTCCATTTTACGCATCCGACCTTGAAAAGCTGTTCTTCATCTGGCAGCTGGCACTGAAAACTACCTTGTTAAGTGCTTTTGTGGTCTCTTCTTCAAGCATCTTAACTATTTCTTCATTTGCCTTCTCGCAGAATGAAATTTCGGCCATTTTCTTATCCTTTTTAACTCCCTTTATGTATGAGGCAAATTCCTTATCAGACTTACAGATTATCTCGTGATTCTTAGACATAACAGCTGTCTGATAGTGGTCGATATTTGGCAGACAGCGGTTAAAATGAGCATCTGCAATTACACCAAGGAGTCTGCTTGCCCAGTAGAAATTATGGCTGTCTACATTTCCTGTTGTATTTGCAAGGTACTTAGGAGTCTTAGTTATATTGGCATACAGTCCCACAAAGGAGTTGAATACATTACTTCCAAAAGCTATCCATTTAACCGCCTTCAGTGCGTCAGGCATATAAGGGCGAATCTGCACAAGTGCAAGCACATCTGTACGACTGATGCCTATAGGACGGTAGAGCTCCTTAGCTCCGTTTGTATAAGGATCATAAGGTGTATGCTGATAGTGGTTTGAGAGAACCCATTTGATGTCCTCAACTGTTATCTTCTTCTCAGGAACTCTGCACCAAGGAAGGTTGTCTGAAAGTGGGGTATAGTCAGCATCATCACCTGTCCACTTACTTGTGGTAGGATTGAAGTACTTCTGTGCCACCCAGGCACGAGGAGTATTGTATATATGGTCAAGATCAGAATGAGTACCAAAGGTATCCCTAGGGTTAAAGACCTTACAAAGGGCAAGGTCTAAGTGGTTCTCTGCAATAAATTCTCTCAAATCCGCTGAGCAGAGATGGTCCTTCTTCTTGCCGAAAGCATCTTCAAAGTCAAAGCTGTCAAGACCAAGCTGATTTGGAGCCACTACATAGCAGTCATCAGGGACACGCCTTGCCATCCAGTGATGGCCTCCTATACTTTCAAGCCACCAGATTTCATCTTCATCCTGAAAAGCTATGGCATTCATCTCGTAGGTTCCGTATTTTTCAAGGAGACCTCCAAGCCTTATTACACCATCTCTGGCACTTTTGATGTATGGAAGAACTATGGTTACTATATCTTCTTCACCTATGCCGCCGATTTTCTCCGGGGAATAATTTGTACTGCCTTTTCTGCCTTTAGCAGGGGAGTAGACAACAAGGGGGTCTGCGCCGAGCACCCTTTCATTAGAGGCTATTGTCTCAGTTGCTGTCATTGATACATTTAGTTCATTTACCCCACAGGCAGCCCAAATACCTTCACCGTCTACAGCATTTGGAAGAGAGGTATAGCGAAGCGGACTCTCCGGAAGTTCGATTTCAACATGTGAAATCACAGAGCGGTATACCTTTGGTTGTTTGTCAGGGGTGACAACAGTGAACTTTTTAGGCATAAAGCTGCCTGAGCCTGAATCATCATTTCTTGCTACCAAAGTAGAACCGTCATAACTGGCTTTTTTGCCAACTAAAATTGTAGTACAGGACATAATATTCTCCTTTCCTTAATAAAAAACAGATTTAGTATAAGTTTACTTTACATTTTTAAGAACACATAAATAAGGTCGCAACAACCTACACAATTATAACATTGCGTACTAATAAAGTCGAGGAAATTGCCGTACTAAATGATAGCTATTTTCAATATTTAAAAATATTGTGAACATAGTTGATTTGTGAGTCAAATAATGAGATAATAAGAGCTGTGCCCTATGTGAGTACTTGCTTTTATAGAAATTAGATTTTCGAAAATAATAATAAAACCTTTCTGTACACAGGATGGATACGGCTTGTTAAATAGGGACTACTTTTAGTATAGTTAAAGGGGAATAAGATGGACATTAACCACGAGTTGTATAAGGTATTTTACCACGTAGCAAAGACACTTAGTTTCTCCGAAGCATCTAAGGAACTTTTCATATCGCAGTCAGCGGTGAGTCAGTCTATAAAGGTGCTTGAGAAGAGATTGGGGCAGAAACTCTTTGTTAGGAGTACTAAGCGGGTGAGGCTTACTAAGGAAGGAGAGATTCTCTTCAACCACGTAGAGCCGGCTATAAACCTGATTAGTCTAGGTGAAACAAGGATACTTGAGTCAAAATCGCTAAATGGAGGGCAGTTAAGTATAGGTGCAAGCGATACTATCTGTAGATACTTCCTTAAGCCTATGCTTAAAGAATTTCACGGTAGATATCCGAATGTGCACATCAAAGTAGTCAATGGAACTTCTTTAAAATGTGTGGAATACCTAAAAAATGGGCAGGTAGACATCATTGTAGTAAATACCCCAAATAGTGCACTGGGGCAGATTGGAAAGACCCTGCCTGTTAAGGAATTTAGAGATATATTTGTGGCAAATAGGAAGTCATTTCCTAAGCTTATCAACAAAGTATCTGAGCTTTCAGATATACAGAAGTATCCTATGATGATGCTTGATAAGGCTTCTACCACAAGTGAATTCCTGCACAAGCTGTTTTTGGAACATCATTTGGAGCTTATTCCTGAGATTGAGCTTGCAAGCAACGACCTTCTCATTGACCTTGCGAGGATAGGGCTTGGCATAGCCTGCGTTCCTGATTACTGCATAGATGAAGAAAAAGAAGAGGAACTCTTTGTGGTGAAGATGAAGGAGGCCTTGCCTGAAAGAGGTATAGCTGCTTGCTACAATGACATGGGACAAACTGCTGAACCGGTATTTCAGTTTTTAAATATTTTAAAGAGCGAATAGATTAAAAAGGAGATGTATGAGCTATAGCAGATTTGAGATAGAAGAAAAACAACGAAAATATGGTTCTGTTTCAAGAAAACTAGGTTCTAAGGTTCTCATTTGGATAGTGAGAATACTTATGGTAGCCGTAGTAGCACTTGCTGTGACAGGCGGCTATCTTATGTACGGAAGTGTGAAGGGGATAATTGACAAAGCTCCTGAGATTAATTCCGTAAATGTAATGCCTACAGGATTTCAGACTTATTTTTACAACGTAAAAGGAAAGAAGATAAGGACTATTGTAGGTGCGGGGGCGAACCGTATTTATAAGAAATTAAAAGACATACCAAAGACTGTTCAGGAGGCCTTCATTGCAATAGAGGATGAGCGTTTTTATGAGCATGGTGGTATAGATGTAAGAGGTGCATTTAGAGCGGGATTTGTAGCACTTTTGTCAGGAGGCTCTAAAAAGCAGGGAGCAAGTACTCTTACTCAGCAGCTTCTTAAGAACCAGGTCTTTGCAGGCGGTGAAGAAGAGACTATTATGGCTGCAATTGAAAGAAAGATACAGGAACAGTATCTTGCGATTCAGCTTGAACACATCTACAGCAAGGATCAGATTCTTGAGTATTATCTTAATACAATAAACCTGGGACAAAATACCCTCGGAGTGCAGACTGCCGCACTTAGATATTTCAATAAGAGCGTAAGCAAGCTGACACTTTCGGAAGCCAGCGTAATTGCGGCTATCACCAAGAATCCTACGGGGAATAACCCCATTACACACCCTGAGGAGAATGCTGCAAGGCGTAAGTCTGTACTTAACAATATGAAAAGACTTGGCTTTATCACTGAAAAACAGCTTAAAGAAGCTGAAAGTGATGATGTATATGCAAGGATTAAGGCTGTAAATAAAGAAATCAAGGTAGATACAACCGTAAACTCCTACTATGTGGACGCTACCATAGGCCAGGTGGTGGAAGACCTTGTTAACGAAAAAGGATATACAGTTACACAGGCCTATAACCTTCTTTATTCCGGAGGCCTTAAGATATATACCTATCAGGATCCGGATATTCAAAAAATCTGCAGCACAGAGACTGCAAATGAGAAGTATTTTGCGGGAATGCCTAGTAAATGGAAGCTTTCCTATGCACTATCTGTTCAGAATAAAAACGGTAAGACTTACAATTATTCTGAGGGACATATACAGCAGATGTTTAAGCTCGATAGCATGATGTTCAATAAAAAAGGCGGTGCGGACCAGTACATTAAGCGGTTTAAGAAGGCAAAGCTAAAAGGCGGTGGAGAGGTAATAGGCGAGAGAACCGAGTACACCGTTGAGCCACAGATATCAGCTACAGTAATGAACCAAAAGAGCGGTGCGGTATCAGCTATTGTTGGCGGAAGGGGAGCCAAGACAGGAAACCTTACACTCAACAGGGCTACGGATTCAACCAGACAGCCGGGTTCATTATTCAAGGTGCTTTCCACCTACCTTCCTGCCCTTGATACTGCAGGTTATACCCTTGCAAGCGTACAGGATGATGGAGAGTATTTCTACCCTAATTCCAACAAAGAGGTGCGTAACTGGTGGGGCAACAGCCATGAGGGATTAAGCACATATAGACGCGGTATCTACCGATCTATGAACGTAGTTACAGTAAAGGCTCTTGAGGCAATTGGACTTACTACAGCCCTGGCCTATCTGAAAGCACTTGGAATATCAACACTTTCAGAGGATGATAATGGCTTTGCGGTGGCGCTTGGAGGACTGTCAAAGGGTGCTACAAATCTTGAGATAACCGGTGCTTATGCCGCCATAGCCAATAACGGCATATATATAAAACCAAGTTTCTATAGCAAGGTGCTTGACCATGATGGCAATGTCATTCTTGAGCATAAAAAGGTTTCAAGACAGGTAATGAAGGATTCGACAGCATTTTTACTTACTGATGCTATGCACGATACACTTACACGTACAGATGCAACAGCTTATAGGGCAAAGCTAGCCAATGCAGCTATGGGTCAGGCGGCAAAGACAGGAAGTTCAAGCTGGGACAATGACCTTTGGATATCAGGCTTCACACCATATTATACCTGTACTGTTTGGCTTGGATATGATGAACAGACTTCACAGATAGGCTATGAGCTTAGGCATCATCCTATCTGGAAGGCTATAATGGACGGCATCAATGTAAAGAAGAAATTGAAGACAAAGCAGTTTAAGAAGCCTGCTTCGATTACAACTGCGACTATATGTACAAAGAGCGGGAAGCTCGCTGTGCCTGGGCTTTGCGACCATGCAGCAGGAGGGTCTACTGTAAAGACAGAATACTTTGCTGTTGGTACGGTACCAAAGGAAAGCTGCGATGTACACGTTAAACTAAATATATGTAAGGAGTCGGGACAGGCAGCAGGGCCTTATTGCCCTGAAGTAGTAAGTAAGGTATTCCTTATTAAAAATGAGGAAATCACACAGACAGATGCCTATGGAAAGACAGTTAAGAGGCACTATAATACAGCCGATACACCTTACATTTTAACTAAACAGGTTCAGACACCTTGCAGCACACACCTTACACCGGCAGTTC
The DNA here is from genome assembly GCF_057250765.1 of Catonella sp. NCBI lineage: Bacteria > Bacillati > Bacillota > Clostridia > Lachnospirales > Lachnospiraceae > Catonella > Catonella sp. The sequence goes on along the minus strand of NZ_DBHIEC010000002.1, from coordinate 108,465 downwards.
CGACAGATTCGGCTATTGGTGCGGACGGCGAAGATGATGGCGCTTCAAATGACGGCAATGAAGGTTAATATAAAAGAGGTGAAAAGTGTCATACAAGACAGTAAAAAAAGATGCTTTTGCGGAAACTGAAATAAAAAAGTCAAAATTTCTTGCACATATAGCAGAGGTAAAGTCTGAGGAAGAGGCGGAAGCCCTCATTAAGCAGACAAAGAAGAAATACTATGATGCCACACACAGCTGCTCTGCTTATGTGCTTAACTCAGATAGGGGAATTAGACATTCCAGTGATGACGGTGAGCCTTCCGGAACAGCAGGTAAACCTATACTGGATGTGATTTTGGGAGCAGGACTTTTAGATGTAATAGTTATTGTTACAAGATATTTCGGAGGAACTGAGCTTGGTACGGGAGGGCTTGTCAGAGCCTATTCAGGAGCAACAGCAGAGGTTCTTAAAAATGCTGAAATAGTCGAGGTAACAACTGCAAAGTTATTTGAGTTCGTTATAGACTACGGATTGTTACCAAAGCTTCAACATCTTTGTATGGAGCTAGGTATTATCATATATGAAACCGAGTACCTTGAAAAGGTAAATATATCTCTTCTGATTACAGAGGATGTCTTAGGGAAATTCTTTAAGGAGATTACCGAAGCAACTGCGGGTGGAATTACTCAGGATGTGGCGGTAAGAGAAGAGGCAGTTAATTTTTACCTTGAATCCGGAAAGGTTATTATAGACAAATAATTTATACTTAGGGGGTAGTTATGAAAGATGTAACATTGGTGGTGATGGCAGCAGGAATGGGCAGCAGATATGGCGGTATCAAGCAGCTTGATGCCTTTGGTCCTGAAGGCGAAGTGATTATGGACTATAGCGTGTTCGATGCTATAAAGGCCGGATTTAACAAGGTTGTCATCATTATAAGAAAAGACATTAAGGATGATTTTATGGAAATCATTGGCAACAGACTTGAAGAAAAGGCAGGAGTCCCTGTTCACTATGTATATCAGGAGATGGACAATCTTCCAGAGGGCTTTAAGGTGCCTGAGGGACGAACCAAGCCTTGGGGTACAGGTCAGGCGCTCCTAGCTGCAAAGGAATATGTACACGAGCCATTCCTTGCTATAAATGCGGATGACTTTTACGGAAGAGAGCCTTACAAGATTATGCATGATTTCCTTGCAAATGTGGATGAAAGTGATGGAAAGGCTCACTTTGGTATGGCAGGCTACCTGCTTAAGAATACTTTAAGCGACAACGGCTCAGTATCCAGAGGTATCTGTAGCGTGGATAATAGCGGATATCTGGTATCTATTGAGGAGCATCTTGATGTAGAGAAGAAGGGAGAGGGGGCTGTAGGGTTTACAGCAAGCGGTGAAAAGCACGAGTTAAGCCTTGAGGATGTAACTTCTATGAATATGATGGGACTTACTCCTAAGGTATTTGAAGCCCTTGAAAAAGGCTTTGTAGACTTCCTTGGCGGTATCTCTTCCAATCCGCTTAAGGCTGAGTTCTTCCATATCAAGGTAATCAGCGACATGATTCGTGCAGGCAAGGCAGACATGAAGGTGTTTAACACAGATGCAAAATGGTTTGGTGTAACCTATCAGGAGGACAAGCCTACAGTAAAGGCTGCTATTGAGAAGCTTACAAAAGACGGAGTATATTCTGAAAAGCTTTGGAATTAAAAGTAGAAATTGTCATACAAAATTATGAAAGGACCGGTTCATTAGCAGGTCCTTTCTTTCTGTCTATACGCACTTGGCGACATTCCGCAGTCCTTCTTAAAGCACTGGGTAAAGTAGCTTTGAGAAGAAAAGCCCGCTGATTGTGATATCTGATCTATGCTGTAATCACTGTTTTTAAGCAACTCCTTTGCAACCCTTATACGAATCTTGCAGAGATAGTTGATAGGAGAAGAGCCAAAATACCTGTTAAAAGAGTGGATTAGATAATATTTGTTCAGGTTTGAGAGCTTTGCAAGGTCATCTATGGTAATTTTAGAGGAATAGTTGGAATCGAGGTATTTTTTAAGCTTAAAGCATTCCTTGCTTGAGCTGACGGTAGGCTCTGTATCTACATTTGTTTTAGTAGTTCTAAGAATTTCTATAAGTATAATCTCCAGTATATTCTGACAGATATGGTCTGAGTAAGGCTTATTATTTTCCTGCTCATTAAGCATGGAATCCATGTACTTGATAATGTCAGGATTCTTAAGTATGCAGTTAAACATAAAGTGATTTGCCTCATTATCAAGATTTAGGCTGTAGTTATCAACTGCAACAGCTATGTATTCAAGAGGATTTTCCTCTCCCGACTTCTCAGTATGTGAGGTATTTGGGTTCACAAGGATGAAGTCTCCCTTTTTAAGGGGATATACATCATTTTCAACATAAAACTGTCCTACACCTCCTGTTACAAGGAAAAGCTCAGTAAAAGGGTGGGTGTGCATGAAGCTTGGCCAGTCATTCTCGTACTTTGTGTACGTTATATATATTAGGTTACTTTTTGATGTATCTGCCGGCTTTCCTGCTATCTGATAATTTGAAAATCCCATAATAATCCTTTCCGTATTCACTTTCCGCATGTCAATATGAATAAGCTTGTATCTTTATAAAATGAGCTGATTACCAATATTAGACAAGACGAGAGAAGAGTGAAGTTTTAATAATACTATATCATGATATATTTTAATAAATTTAGAGATATAAAGCAATATATCTAAAAAAAATAGCAATATAAATGTGGAAAAGAAACAAATAAATGGATATAATGACATCAGAAGTTGAATAAATTTCACAAAGGAGAGGTAATATGAGAATAAAGAAAATGTTAGCGATGGCACTCAGTTTGTCAATGGTTGCAGCTTCACTTTCAGCTTGTGGAGGAAACAGTGACAGTTCAAAGTCAAAAACAAGCGGAAGTACAGCATCATCATCAATGAAGGCTTCTACAGCTTCAACCACATCATCAGCGAAGTCAGCATCAGCAGCTTCTGAGACAAAGGCAGGAGGGACACTTAAGATTGCTGCTTTTGAAGGCGGTAACGGAGCAGAGATTTGGAATCAGATTAAGGCAGCTTTTGAGGCAGAGACAGGGGCAACAGTTGACCTTCATCTTTCTTCAGAGCTTGACAAAGACCTTACAAAGTCTTTCCAGAATGGTGATATCCCTGATGTAGTTTACTACAATATGGGTACAAAGAGTGGATTCACTGAGACTATGCTCAAGGAAAATGCAATTGCTGATATCACAGATGTATTTGATGACGAGCTTAAGAACAGACTTGTAGGTGGAATCACAGACAATGCTACAGCTCAGCCTTATGCAGACGGCAAGATTTATCTTGCACCTTGGACCTACGTTCCTACAGGATTCTGGTACAATGCAGATCTTGTTGGTGAAGGAAAGAAATACAGCCTTCCTACTACCTGGGAAGAGTTCTTCGCACTCGGTGATAAGGCGAAGAAAGATGGTATAGCACTTTTCACATATCCGACAGCAGGATATTTTGATACTTCTATGTATCAGATGTTAGCTCAGTCAGGCGGTATGGATTTCTACAATAAGGCTGTTAACTATGATCCTTCAACCTGGACCTCAAAAGAAGGTAAGCAGGTGGTTGATACAATAGCAAAACTTGCTTCTAAGGACTATACCTGGTCAGATACAGTAGCAAATGCAAATGCTGACGGTGGATTTAAGAAGAATCAGCAGGCTGTTATAGACGGAAAAGCATTATTTATGCCAAACGGTAACTGGGTAATCGGAGAGATGGCTGCTTCTACACCTAAGGATTTCCACTGGGCAATGATGGCTCAGCCTAAGTTCTCAGCTGATCAGAATACTTATGTATATACATATACAGAGCAGATTTGGATTCCTAAGGATGCAGCTAATATAGACCTTGCTAAGCAGTTCATTAAGTTTATGTACTCTGACAAAGTTGTTGAGCTTATGCTTGCAAACAAGAGTGTAAATAAAGAGACCAAGGAAGAGACTCCTGCACCTATCATTTCACCTGTAAAGGGTGCTTCCGATAAGCTTGAGGCAGGACCTGTTAAGGATTCTTACACACTTACAAGTGCAAGTGGCACAGAGGCTGTTGCAGGTGTATGGGCTACAACAAAGCCAATCAATGGTTTTGATATGAAGGCTACAGTTTACGGAGCTATTGATTCACTTAATACAGGGGAGCTTACAGCAGAACAGTATCAGAAACAGCTTGAAGAGGCTTGGACTAAATTACTTGAAAATCTTGACAGATAACCAATCAAAATTTGACGGCGAGCTGAAAAGGCTCGCCGTTTCTATAGGGAGAGATTAATGAATAGAAAAAAATCGGAAAGGCGGTTCATCTTTGCCTGCCTTGCCCCTGCAGTAATACTAGTTATTTTATTTATATTTGTTCCTACATTTAATGTATTTAGAATGTCCTTATACAGAATGGGCGGAATAACCAACAAGCAGACCTTTGTAGGCTTTGATAATTTTAAGGATTTATTTGGAGATAAGAGCTTCTTGCAGGCTATGCAGAACTCTATATTGATAATAGTAATAGTTACTCTATGTACGGTATTCCTTGCAGTGCTTTTTGCAACCCTGCTTCAGAGAGGCAAATTTATCGGTCAGAATTTCTTTAGGGTAATATTCTATATTCCAAATATTTTAAGTATTGTAGTTATAGCAGGTATCTTCGGTGCTATCTACGATCCTTCAAGTGGTCTTCTCAATACATTTCTTAGGGCTATCCACCTTGACTCACTTGCAAAACAATGGATGGCAGAGCCTGATATAGTTATATATTCGGTTATATTTGCTCTGGTTTGGCAGGCTATAGGTTATTACATGGTTATGTATATGGCGAGTATGGCGGCGATTCCGCCTGACTTTTATGAGGCAGCTTCTCTTGACGGTGCATCTGAGATACATATGTTTTTTCAGATTACCCTGCCTCTTATTTGGACAAGCATCAGAACTACACTTACCTTCTACATCATCAGTACGATTAACCTAAGCTTTCTCTTCGTACAGATTATGTCTGACGGAGGACCTAACGGCAAGACAGAGGTATTCCTCAACTATATGTACAAGCAGGCATATGGAAATGGTGCTTACGGCTATGGTATGGCAATAGGAGTTACAGTATTTATCTTCTCATTTGTACTTGCGGGAACAGTCAACAAGATTACAGAGAGAAAAGTATATCAGTTTTAGGAAGGAGGGCATACATTGAAACGAATTGGGACAAAAACCTTATACAAGATATTTGTATATGTGGCTCTCATAAGTCTGGCTATCTCAATCATCATTCCGGTTGGCTGGGTATTTATGGCGAGCTTTAAGAAAAATTCCGAGTTCTTAGGCGGTGATATCAGCCCTTGGGATTTACCTAAATCACTTAATCTGGATAACTTCGTTACTGCATTTAATGATGCGGGGATGGGGCAGTTCTTTGCAAACTCGGTAATTGTTACAGCTATAGGACTTGTGCTTCTTTTAGTGCTTGCACTTCCTGCTGCCTATGTACTTGCAAGATTTTTCTTCAAAGGTAAGAAAATCCTTGAAATAGGCTTTATGGCAGGCTTATTTGTGAATATCAACTACATAGTGGTACCTATTTTCCTTATGTTAAGTGATGCAAATAAAGCGCTCAAGGTAACATTTTTTCTAGACAATAGATTTATACTTGCACTAATCTATGCGACAAGTGCCCTGCCTTTTACCATTTATCTCCTAAGCTCGTACTTCAAGACCTTGCCAAAGGGATTTGAGGAAGCGGCTTATATAGACGGCTGCAGTCATTTTAAGACCATGCTTAAGATAATGATACCAATGGCTAAGCCAAGTATAATTACAGTTGTTTTATTTAATTTCCTGTCATTTTGGAATGAGTACATCATTGCCTATACCCTGATGGATGAGCATGAGACTCTGGCTATGGGACTTAAGAATCTGATGGCGGTTGAAAAGACAGCAACTAACTACGGAATTATGTATGCGGGCCTTGTTATAGTTATGCTTCCTACTCTCATACTCTACATCCTTGTTCAGAGGAGACTTACCGAGGGTATGACTTTAGGTGGACTTAAGGGCTAAGGAGGACAGGATGAAAGAAAAAATTATTGGTTTGGTTTTATTACTTTGCTCTATTCTGTCTGTAGGTCTCATTATATCAGGGCAGAAAAATATATCTTTGACAGGGTTTACATACGAGATAATAGGTCTTGTAGGCCTGCTCGTAGTGCTTTTTGTGTATAACAGAAAATATAGGTAATGAATGACTGATGCCGGGAATGCCCGCAATCAGATGAACAATAAGGAGAAAGAAATGAACGGTAAAGGTAGAGTAACTATTCCTACAGACATTGATGTAATTGAAGGGACTAAAGAGTTAGCAAGGAGATGGGGAGCTGATGCTATCAGAGACTGCGACGGTACAGACTTTCCGGTAGAACTTAAGGATGAAGGGCTTAAGGTATATTCTACTTACTACACCACTAGAAAAGATAATGCCTGGGCTAAGGCAAATCCGGATGAAATCCAGCAGATGTATATAATGACTCCAAGATATACAGCTACAGAGGAGGTTCTTAAGGTTAATCTTATGAAAGGCCTCTATCCTGATATGCTCACCCCTAACTGCAGAGATGATATAAAGAGATGGTGGGAAGTTATAGACAGGACAACAGGGGAAGCCCTGCCTGTAGCTGATTGGAGCTATGATGAAGCTACTACAACTGTAGAAATAAAAACTCATAGATTTCATGAATATACAGTTAGCTTCTTAGCTTATATAATGTGGGATCCTGTGCATATGTACAATGCAGTGGTAAATGACTGGAAGGATGTTGAACATCAGATTACCTTCGATGTACGCCAGCCAAAAACCCACGCATTTACAATGACAAGGCTGCGCAAATTCATAGAGGATCATCCCTATGTAAATGTGCTTAGATTTACCACATTTTTCCACCAGTTCACCTTGATTTTTGATGAGATGGCAAGGGAAAAGTATGTAGACTGGTACGGATATTCTGCTTCAGTAAGCCCTTATATACTTGAACAGTTTGAGAAAGAAGTGGGATATACCTTCAGACCTGAATTCATCATTGACCAGGGTTATTATAACAACCAGTATAGGATACCTAGCAAAGAATTCAGCGATTATCAGGCATTCCAGAGAAGAGAAGTAGCTAAGATAGCCAAGGAAATGGTGGATATCTGCCATGAATGTGGAAAAGAAGCTATGATGTTCCTTGGAGACCACTGGATAGGAACAGAGCCTTTTATGGAGGAGTTTAAGACAATAGGGCTTGATGCTGTGGTTGGAAGTGTTGGAAATGGCTGCACTTTAAGACTTATAAGCGATATAGAGGGAGTTAAATACACCGAAGGACGATTCTTACCTTACTTCTTCCCAGATACCTTCTACGAAGGAGGCAATCCTGTGAAGGAGGCAAAGGAGAACTGGGTAACAGCTAGAAGAGCGATACTAAGAAAACCAATTGACAGAATCGGTTATGGCGGCTACTTAAAGCTTGCCATGCAGTTTCCTGACTTTGTAGAATATGTAGAGAGTGTATGTGAAGAGTTCAGAGTGCTGTATGACAACATAAAGGGATGCAAGGCACACTCAATCAAAACGGTAGCTGTGCTTAACTGCTGGGGCAAGATGAGAGCCTGGGGCAATCACATGGTTCACCACGCACTCTATCAAAAGCAGAATTATTCATACTACGGCATTGTTGAAGCCCTATCCGGTGCTCCTTTTGATGTAAGGTTCATTAGCTTTGAAGACATACTTAAGGACAAGAATCTTCTTTCAAATATAGATGTAATTATAAATGTAGGAGATGCGGATACAGCTCATGGCGGCGGGGAATACTGGACTAATCCTCAGATAATTACCGCTATTACAGAGTTTGTATATGAGGGTGGTGGCTTCATCGGCGTAGGTGAGCCTAGTGCTCATCAGGCAAACGGACGCTTCTTCCAGCTTGCAAACATCCTCGGAGTCGAGGAGGAGAGAGGCTTTACCTTAGGATATGACAAGTATAACTGGGAAGAGAAGAAGCATTTCATCCTTGAGGATACTACTAAGGAAGTTGACTTTGGAGAGGGTAAGAAGAATATATTTGCCTTCGAAGGTACTGATATACTTGTACAGAGGGATAAAGAGGTACAGCTTGCGGTAAACAGCTTTGGCAAGGGAAGAAGCGTATATATAAGCGGTTTAAGATACAGCTTTGAAAACAGCAGACTCCTCTACAGAGCTATTATGTGGAGTGCGGGTGCAGAGGAAGAACTTAAAAAATGGTTCTCTTCAAACTTCAATGTAGAGGTTCACGCATACCTTAACAGTGGCAAATACTGTGTGGTTAATAATACCTATGAGCCACAGTCAACCACCATTTACAAGGGAGATGGCGCATCTTTTGAGCTTAAGCTAGATGCAAACCAGATAATTTGGTACGAAATATAAAGATTGACTAAGTCAAGGAAAGGAAAAATATGAGTGAAGTGTTAAAAGCTTTTAAGTTTGACGGAGAGCCTGTAACGAAGGAGCCTTACGGCAGTGGACATATCAATTCCACATTCTTGGTAGTTACAGACAAGAATAAAAAGTATATTCTCCAGAAAATAAATAATAAAATCTTCCCTAACGTAGAGGGACTTATGAACAACATAATGCTTGTCACTGAGCATTTGAAGAAGAAAACAGATGATAGCAGAAGGGTGCTTAGCATTGTAAAGACAGTTGATGATAAGCCATTTGCAGTGGTAGACGGGGAATACTGGCGTGCTTATGATTTTGTGGAGGATTCAATCTGCTTGCAGCTGCCTGAGAATAATGATGATTTCTATGAAAGCGCTGTAGCCTTTGGAAGCTTCGCACAGGCCTTGTCGGACTTCCCGGTAGAAAAGCTGATTGAGGTAATTCCTAATTTCCACAATACACCGGACAGATTTAAGAAGTTTCACGAGGTACTAAAGAAGGATCCTCTTGGCAGGGCAGCTCTTGTGCAGGATGAGATTAAGTTTTGTCTGGAGAGGGAAGAGGAAATGGGAACTCTTCAGCGCCTTAGAAATGAAAAGGTGCTTCCGGACAGGGTTACACATAATGATACCAAGCTAAACAATGTCCTCCTTGACAAAGAGACCAGAAAATCTCTCTGTGTTATAGACCTTGACACTGTTATGCCGGGGCTCTGCCTCTATGACTACGGCGATTCTATTAGATTTGGGGCTTCAACTGCTCTGGAGGATGAGAAGGACTTATCAAAGGTTAGTATGAGTCTTGATCTATTTAAGATATATACCAAGGGTTATATAAGTGCACTTCCTAATCTTACAAAGGAAGAAAAAGAATATCTTCCACTTGGAGCAAAGACTATGACATTTGAGTGTGGTCTGCGTTTCTTGACTGACTATATAGACGGGGACAACTATTTTGCGGTTCATAGAGAAGGACACAACTTAGACAGGGCTAGAACTCAGTTTAAGCTAGTAGCTGATATGGAAGCAAAATGGGATGAAATGAAGAAGGTAGTAATGGAACTGTAAATAAAGAAACTGTAAATAAAGAAAGTTTAGTTCGCCACGAAAGGAGGTCACAGGCGAATAGGGATATGCAAAGTAGATATAGACGACATTGTTATTTGTAGAAAGGGGAAGACAAGTACTATGAGATCTAAAAAGTTTAAAAGAGCGCTGTGCTTTGCGCTGGCAACTGGTGTATTTTTAACTACACCGATTAATTTGGAGACATATCCGGTTTATGCTGCGGCTGCTGTATCATCTGTAGAAACAGGTGATGAGGTATATGACGGTGTGTATGATGAGTGGAAACTGGACGAACAGTGTACTGTGGGTGGAGAAACACTGGAGAAGGCAAAGGGAGAACTTAATTTTGCATCCGGACCGAGGAATGGCAATGGTACAAAGCCAGGTTCATACCCTGCGGTTGCATTAAATCCTCATGAATTTGATTTCAGTAAGGCAGGACATTTTTCGTTTAAGGTTAGGGGTAACTCTGAAAAAGCTACTACCAGGTTCGGTATCTATCTAGGATACAAGAATCCGGGCAGGGGAATGTTCGTTGGTTACGATTCCTTTGGCTGGTTCTGGCAGAAGTATAATGGAGGCAATAGCCCTTGGTATGGCGGTGATAGGGTTCAGTCACCTAAAAAAGGTGTTGAAGCAGCAGTAGACTTAAGCTGGACAGGAGATAAGAAGCTTACTGTCACTGTTAACGGTGAAGAAGTGTTTAAGGATTTGGACTGCAGTGAAGCCTCATGGGATGGCAATAAGATAGCACTTAAGGCAGGAACTTATGGACAAGATGTTACAGATGTAACTTTAAGAGAGATAAAATACACAGGTCAGGAGCCAACAATATTGCAAAAATACGAAGTTAGCGGAAAGGTGACCGATGAGGACGGTGCTCCTTTAAAAGGTGCAGAAATCTATGTTGACGGTGTTAAAGAAGGTAAGGCTACGGGTGAAAATGGCGAATTTTCTGTTAAGCTTGAGGATGGAAATTATGTATTGAAGTTCACAAAGGCAGGCTATGATACCGTAGAAAAAGAGGTTGAAGTTAATAAGAGTGCTGTATCGGATCTTTTGGTCAGGCTTGAAAGCCTTGGTGAGTCTAAGACGGATATCATTTCATCAGAAGACATGGATGTAACCGTAGATAAGACCTTCCCAAGGGTAGTACAGTATCAGATGAAAAAGGGAAGCCTCAAGGATAAGGTATTCTACGGTCAGCCTGAGCTTATTAGAAGCATTAAAATTAACGGTAAAGAGATAAAGGTTAAAAAGGCTGATGTAACTTCAGAGATCAAAGGAAATACCGTTAACTACACCTTAAAGGTGAAAAAGGGTGAAGAGGTAGATGCTATTATCAAGGCATTTCTTAAGGTAGAGAAAAATACCCTTGCTTTTGAAATCACCGAGATAACCAACAACCTTGATGATGAAGCTAACCCTGTACAGACTATAGAGATACCTAATCATGGACTTATTTCGGTTAGGGATGACCAGGAGAACTTTAGTTTCAGAGGAGCTCTTATGTCATCCGATACTACTATTGATGGCGATGAGGCACTCACAGAGTTTCCTGAAAACTATAGAAGAGATTTTATGTATGCCTTCATATCGGCAGACGGAATGAGTGCAGGACTTTGGAGTAACTCTGAAAATGACGGAAGTAACAAGGCATCTAATATATGGGCAGGTGGAGCAAGCAATACCCGTATTATGGCTCTCTCCGGCCTTCAGGATGACAAGAAGACACTTTCGCTTTCAAGTACAAAGTGGTACTACCATAGAAAGGTTGAGGATTCTCACGGAAGAGTATATGTGGTAAGTGAGACTGAGATGCCTAAGGCTAAGATTGTGATAACAGGTGATGAGAATGATGACAATGTAGTAGACTGGCAGGATGGTGCTATTGCATTTAGAAGCATAATGAACAATCCTTACAAGTCGGAGGAAGTACCTGAGCTTGTTGCTCACAGAATAGCAATGAACTTTGGCGGACAGGCACAGAACCCATTCCTTACCACTCTTGACAATGTGAAGAGGGTAGCAATGCATACAGACGGTCTGGGACAGTCAGTTATATTAAAGGGCTATGCCAATGAAGGACACGACTCAGGACATCCTGATTACTACGATATAGGTAAGCGTATCGGTGGTGCAAAGGATATGAATACCCTTATGGAAAAGGGAAAAGCTCTTGGGGCAAGATTTGGTATTCATATTAACTGTGGCGAGATGTATCCTGAGGCAAAGGCATTTAACGATGATTCTGTAAGAAGAGATAAATACGGCAATCTTCGTTATGGCTGGAACTGGATAGACCAGGGTGTAGGTCTTGACAGTGTGTATGACCTTGCTACAGGTAACAGAGCAGAGCGTTTTGACAAGCTAAAAGCCCTGGTTAAGGACAACCTTGACTATATTTATGTAGATATCTGGGGCAATATGACAGGTGGAAGCGATGATACCTGGGAGACAAGAAAGCTATCAAAAGAGATTAACGACCGCGGTTGGAGGATGACAACTGAGTGGGGCCCTACCAATGAGTATGACTCTACCTTCCAGCACTGGGCAGCAGACCTCACTTACGGTGGATATAAGGCTAAGGGAGAGAACTCTGTCCTTATGAGATTCCTTCGTAACCACCAGAAGGATTCCTGGGTAGCAAACTATCACAGATATGGCGGTGCTGCACTTGCACCTCTGCTTGGTGGCTACAACATGAAGGATTTTGAAGGCTGGCAGGGAAGAAATGACTATGATGCCTACATTCAGAATCTATATGAGCATAATCTTACCACTAAATTCATCCAGCACTTCAAGGTGGTTAAGTGGGAACAGGGAACACCATTCCTTACCGGAGGAGAAAACTACACTCCTGACAAGAAGATTACCTTAAAGAATGATGAGGGTGATGTACTTGTGCTTAAAAGAGTATCTGATGACAGCGATTCTGATGATTATTACAAGAGAACAATTACTCTTAATGGCAAAGTAATTGCAACTGGAGCTGAACCTGAGAGATATACAGGAAATGGAAGCGAAAGCTACCTCCTTCCATGGGTATGGGATGCGGCTACAGGACAGAGAGTTGCTGCAAATGATGAAAAGCTTTATCATTTTAACAATAAGGTAGGTGAAACAACCTGGGAGCTTCCTGAGTCCTGGAAGACTCTTTCAGAGGTAAAGATATATAAGCTTACTGACCTTGGAAAGAAAGAAGAGAAGACTATACCTGTAGTAGATGGCAAGATTACCATAGCTGCAGAGGCTAAGCAGCCTTATGTAGTCTACAAGGGTAGTAAAGCTAATATGGCTGTTAAGTGGAGCGAGGGCATGCACCTTGTTGATGCAGGCTTTAACAGCGGTAACTTCGACAGCTGGACTAAGACAGGTACAGGAGAGGCTGAGATAGCAAAGAGCCAGTACAGCAACCCTATGATGAAGCTCACAGGCGAAATATCAATGAGCCAGAAGCTTACAGACCTTACTCCTGGTGCGCAGTATGCTGTACTTGTAGGTGTGGACAACAGAAGTGATTCTAAGGCAGTTATTAGTATAACTGACGGAGAAAAGAAGCTTGCTGAGAATTATACCCTTCGTTCGATTGCAAAGAACTATGTAAAGGCATATACACATAATACACATAGTGCTACTGTTGACGGCACCAGTTATTTCCAGAATATGTATGTATTCTTTAGGGCTCCTGCATCAGGTGAGGCTACGCTGACACTTTCTAAGCTTGAAGGAGAGGGTGCAAGCTACTTTGATGATGTTAGAGTTGTAGAGAGTGATGCAGAGAACATCACCTTCGATAAGGACGGAGAAATCGTGAGATTTACCCAGGACTTTGAAAAAAGTGTTCAGGGCTTGTATCCTTTCGTTGTTGGAGGAATTGAAGGTGTAGAGGATAACAGAATCCACCTTTCAGAGCTTCATGCCCCATATACACAGGCAGGCTGGGATGTTAAGAAGATGGATGATGTACTTGATGGCAACTGGTCAGTAAAGATAAACGGACTTACAAGAAGAAATGCAATAGCCTTCCAGACCATACCTCAGAACTTTAGATTTGAGCCTGGTGTGAAGTACCACGTAAGTTTTAAGTACCAGTCAGGAACAGATGGTATATATGCAGTTGTTAAGGGTAGTGGAGAGAAGATAACTTCTAATCCTGAACCTTTATCACTTGCAATGGGCGAGGATGCAGATGCTACATACGAAACTGACATAGTCGGTGATGAGTCAGGCCAGACCTGGTTTGGTATATATTCTACAGGAAAGGCAGCTAATACACAGGGTAATTCCGGTGCAGCAGCTAACTTCGGCGGTTATCAGGATTTCGTGCTCGACAATCTTGTGATTGAGCGTGTTGATGAGGCAGTTACTGAGGATGAATTAAAGACGCTTATAGAAAAGGCAAAAGCAGAACTTACTAAAGAGAACCTTTCAAATACTAACTATAAGAAGGCTCAGGAAGCCATTGCTAAAGCTGAGGTAGCCTTAAAGGAAGACGGCAAGAGCCAAAAGGGTATTAATATTGCTTACAACTCTCTTAAAGAGCTTATGAAGGCTCTTGAAGGCAGCAGCAAGGAAGCAGACCCTGAAGATGATACAAACGACCTTCCTCTTGACGGTATGGTTGCAGAGGCAGGTAGCATACAGGCGGGATATCAAGGAGAAGGACCGGCAGAACTTGCTATTGACGGAAACGAAAACACAATATGGCATACAAACTGGTCAGGTACAACTCTCGCTAAGATGTGGCTTGATATAAGGCTTAAAGAAGCTACAACTGTTGCCGGAGTAAGACTCTTACAAAGAGGCGGTGGCGGCATAAACGGTAGAATAGCAAAGGCTGAGATTAAAGTACTTAAGAAGGGCGAGACAGAGTATAAGACAGTGAAGACAGTCACTCTTAAGAGTTCAGGTTGGAATCTGGTAACCTTTGATGCTGAGAAGGACGTTACCAATGTTAAGATTCAGGCATTACAGACACTTGGAAGTCCTGAAAACTACTACGCAGCCCTTGCAGAGGTAAGAGTAGTAAAAGAAGCTAAGGAAGAAGATGCTAAGCCTGATAAGAGCGAGCTTGAAAGTCTTGTTACAAAGGCAGAAGAATTAAAGACTAAAAATGAAGCAAGTAACAATGTAGATGTTCTTGAAGAAAAGATCAAAGAAGCTAAGGCTGTTTTAGCTAAGGAAGATGTAACCTACTTTGATATTTTACTTGCACAGGCAAATCTTAAGAAGGTAATTAGTGACTTAAAGGCCGGAGTTTATAAGAAAGCAGAAGAAAAACCTGTACAAAAGCCTGCCACAGATCCAAATGCAATACCTGTAATTCCTGTTCAGGTAATAATACCTAATGAAGCTGCCAATCCTTCGCAGACAGTGGATGTTAATGAAGATGACACAGCAAAAGGAAGCGCGGGTAATAGTAAAAAAGAAGTCTTACTTAAAAAGGATAAGCGTATCTTAAAGGCACTTAAAGAGGTTAAGACCGAGACAAAGGCTATTAAGGCGCTAGTAAGGTCTAAGAAGATTAACATTTTAGCTAATCTTAAGAACTATAGAAAGGCAGCTAAGAATGACAAGAAGTTCATTTCTTCAAAGAAGGATGTAAATTCTGCAATCTCTTACTTAGAGAAGAGCAAGATTACTACATCTAAGAGTCTGTTAAAGAGACTTACAAAGCTTAATAAAGAACTTAAAAAAATAAAGACTTCTAAGAAGAATGCAAAAAATGAAGCAAGAATTAAGAAGGTACAGGAAGAGATAGCTAGTATCAAACTTGTAACAGTCTCCTTAAAAAATGCAAAGAAATTTCTTGAAAAATAAGTATTAATCCCGGTTTTGGGATGGGGGAAGTCATGCAGGAAACCTTTGGAAGCTCTGCATGGCTTCCTTTATACAACTAAGCCTATATTAACTGATAAAAAGCCTTGGAGTCCTGGCTTTATATCATTACATTGTGCTTTACATAAGAGATATGTGATGATAGAATATTTTAGTGGGGCTAAATATGAGGTACTATAGCAGTATAATAATGGGTTAAATATTATAAGAAAACGGCTTATCTGCTTAAGCCTGAGGTTATGAATGATTGCTTTTAAGATTGTGGATGTTAAGGACTTTATGAACAAACTTCTGATTGGAGAGGTATTTGATAATTTCCTTCTTGTATCCTTTGAAATAACGAACTATGCGAAGATTACCATAGACGGGGTGAAGAATGAGGCTTGGTACGAAGATGAAGCCTCAGGGAGATATGTAACCTGGAAGGAAGTAAGAGATAAGATTTCGTCTCTCTTAAAAGGAGACAGGGTTCCTCTTGGTATTAAGGGAGTATTCAGGCTTTCAGATGAAAATACAGATAAAACAGCTGCTAAGCTTGGCATAAAGGATGCAGCTAAGAAGGACTATGGATTGTTTTTTACACTCAAGTTTGAAAAGGGTGAGATAAATATAGTTACTGGAGTGTCCGTTACGGACTTCCTTATGAGTAAGCAAATTGGAAATTTGTGGGATGAGGATTTACTCAAATTTCTTAAATATTATCAGATTGCGGTGGAAATGCTGTAATCCAGTATAGGAGGATATTATGAGAGTTTTGGTAACAGGTGGTGCAGGCTATATCGGAAGTCATACCTGCGTTGAGCTGCTTAATGCCGGTCACGAGGTAGTTGCATTTGACAATTTCTACAACTCAAGTATTGAGTCAATCAAGAGGGTAGAGAAGATTACAGGTAAGAGCGTTAAGTTCTATGAGGCAGACATGCTTGACAGTGCAGCGCTTGACAAGATATTTGGTGAAAATAAAATAGATGCAGTTATACATTTTGCTGGCTACAAGGCGGTTGGAGAGAGTGTACACAAGCCACTTGAGTATTATTATAACAATATTACAGGTACACTTCTTCTTGTAGAAGCGATGAAAAAGCATGGAGTAAATAATATCATTTTCTCATCTTCAGCTACTGTATATGGAGAGCCTGAAAAGCTTCCTCTTACAGAAGATATGCCTCATGGCAAGGCATCATCTCCTTATGGAGCTACCAAGATGATGCAGGAGGAAATGTTTAAGGACTTCCACGTTGCAGACAAGGATTTTAGTGTGATTCTGTTAAGATACTTCAACCCAATAGGGGCCCACGAAAGCGGACTAATAGGAGAAGATCCTAAGGGCATACCTAATAATCTTGTGCCTTATATAGCACAGGTAGCAGTAGGCAAGCTGCCAAAGCTTGGCATATTCGGTGATGACTATGATACAGCAGACGGCACCTGTCTTAGGGACTACATCCACGTTGTAGACCTTGCAAGAGGACATGTACTCGCTCTTAATAAGTTTAAGGAAGAGCCAGCAGTAAGAATATACAACCTCGGCACAGGTAATGGGATTTCAGTTCTTGAGGTCTTCCACGCTTTTGAAAAGGCTTGCGGTAAAGAGCTTGCCTATGAGATTAAGCCAAGGCGTGACGGTGACGTGCCGGTATGCTATGCTGACAGCTCTAAAGCTCTAAAGGAGCTTGGATTTAAGGCAGAATACGGAATTGAGAGAATGTGCGCAGACTCCTGGAGATGGCAGTCGATGAATCCTGACGGATACAGGTCATAAGAATATTTTTGCAAGAATTGCAAAAAGTGCAGCTGAAGTAATTCCGTATCAATATGTGTCGAATACTTTTGACACATATATATCAAGATAAAAAAGCCGCTTACTAAGTTAAACTTGTAAGCGGCTTTTTCACCGTTAGCATTATTTCTGACCGCAAAAATGATCCTTAACCTTAGCAAGATTGTCATTGATGTTGAATAAAACTATCATAACTTCCGCCCAAACTCTTACACCGATAGGTCCAAGGATTAGCGTAAGAAGTCCGCTTAAGAAGTTGCTCTGTCCTGTAAAAGGATTGCGTGAAAACATGGTAATAAAAGCCCCTATTATTACAACTATGAGTAAAATATAATAGAGCAGCTTAATCAACTTTGTTGATATCATTACATCGAAGTTAAGGATGTTTGTAAAGAATGACTTTCCTCCGTCCTTAGCTGCGTCAGCAACTTTGTTATAAGCCTCGTTTAAGTGCTGATTTGCACCATTTCCAGCATTCTGCTGATTTGTCCCGGTGGTGTTCTGCTGATTTGTGTTACCAGCATTCTCCTGCTTTGCACCACCAACGTTCTGGTTGTTGTTCTCGTCCATATTAGTTCCTCCTCAAAAAAATGAATATAGTTCCTACTATCTGCGTCTCATTACGATTTGATGAATGTATATCACAAATAGTATGAAGTCGATTATACAATAAGACAAAAAGAAAGTATAGTCTCTTTTTTTTAATAGAAAATATCTATAAATCCTTATATAAAATAAAAGCTTTATATTAGTGGGATATAGCCTTCCAGGCAAGATTCAATCCTTCGATAGAAATGATACTTTGCCACTACAAAAATGTTGCTTCTAATGTTAACTTAAACAATCTTCGTGGTTATGTGGATACCGTACATGTAATAGAATCCAAAGAATTAGTTCATAATACGTGAAGTTCAAAAAATAAAAACTGCAAAAACAAAACTTAGATAAATAATTATATATTTTTTCAAGCAAAATATGAAATGTAACTAAAGTGTAACTATAAGATGTTAAAATGCATCTAGGATGAAAAGTATATTCCATTTAACGAATACGAACAGTTAAAGAATGTATTTTTCAAGGTAATGTTTTTATTAAGAAAGAGGTAGTGTTATGAGAAGTGAGAGGAAGAGAAGACGAACATTTCTAGCGAGATTTATGGTCTTGTTTATGATCATAAATCTGCTAAGCGGGGTTAATCCGAGTGTAGTAAAGGCGGAAGAGACTAAAACTTGGGGGTTTACTAACAATGGAGAGACTGCCGGAAATCAGCGGGTTAGGCTTGTTGAAACAGGTCTGGAAGATACTTATCAAGATGGAAAGTTTGATGTAAAACTTGAAGTTGAAGGTAGTGTTGAAACAGTTACTAATAACGAAAAGTTGGATGTTGTTTTAGTTGTTGACCGTTCGGGTAGTATGAAAGAAGAAAAACGAATGGAGAATGCTAAAACTGCAGCTAAGCAATTTGTTGATAAATTGATTGATGGTGGAAACGGAAAGGTTAGAGTCGGCTTGGTAAGCTATGGTGGTAAGATAAATGATGAATACGGGAACGAAGTTCCAAATTTTACCAGTAATCCATTACAGAACGATAAAAACATACTTAAAGGAATAATTGATGG
Organism: Catonella sp.; assembly: GCF_057250765.1. Lineage (NCBI taxonomy): Bacteria > Bacillati > Bacillota > Clostridia > Lachnospirales > Lachnospiraceae > Catonella > Catonella sp. Next base: position 89,660 of record NZ_DBHIEC010000002.1, on the reverse strand, counting down.
TTATAACGCCTATGAAGGTAAAAGCGCCGGTACTTTTACTCAGGCTGCGTTAAGAGAAGCCAATAAGTTATTTGAGGCTAACAACAATAAAAAGATATTAGTACTTATAAGTGATGGTTTACCAACCTATTCTTATAGGGGGGATAGTACACTTGATTTTAAGCAAAGAGAAAAAGCAGACAAAAATATTATAAAAGAAGGGTATGAAATATGGAGCATACCTGTCAATGGAAAAGGTAAGCATGACATAAAAAAATGGGAAAAAGGATATATAACTGATTCATATGAAACCGGTTGGATTCATAAAACAAAATGGACTTACGTTCCTTATTATGTAAAGCTTATTCCGGTAATAGAGGGTACAGGAAAAGAAACTTCAGCCAATGATAAAGCAAGAACGATAGCTGAGGCAAAAAACATCAAGGATAAAGGGGTAAGAATCTTTTCGGTTGGTATTGGAGTAGATAATAATGGTAAAGATTTATTAACAAAAGTTGCAACTCCAGGTAACTACAATGATGCCAATAGTTCAGCAGGTAATTTAGGAAAACTCCTCAGTGAGATTGCAGACCAGTTAAAATTTGCGGTTTCTAATGGTGACTTAGAGCTTGTAATGAATGACAGGGTTGAGTTCAAGAATGCAGATGATCTTAATAAAATAGAAGTTAAAGTAGTAAACAAAAATACAAAAATAGAAGCCACAGATAAGAGTAAGGTAATTAAAGATACTGCTAAGTGGAATGCTGCGACAAAGAAATTGTCCTTCAGTGGAATTACCCTAGATAAGGATGAAGTACTTAATATTATATATAATGCAGAACTTGTTGAAACTTATAAAGACGGCGACTTCAAGCCTCTTAATACGAGTGCAGTATTATATCCTAAGGGAATGCAGGCTGAACCAAATAATAAACTAAATTTCATCATACCTAATGTAAAGGATATGAAAACAGTTAATCTTACTATAAACAAGCAGTGGGTAGGTAATAAAGTTCCTGCAAATGTAGATGCGGTCAAGTTCAATATTAAGGCAGATGGTAATGTATTAGACAATCAGATTGAAGTTAAGAAAGCTGACAACTGGACAAAGGTTATTAATGATTTGCCTAAGTACAAAGCAGGCAGTGAAATTAAATATACTGTAGAAGAGATTGCAGGTAAAGATTATGCTCAGGTTGGAGATGTTGTGTCTGCAACTTATAAAGACGGTAATCTTACCTTCACAGCAACCAACAGAAACACTGAAACAATTAATTTTACAGTTAAAAAAGACTGGTCTACTACTCCTGAAGATCTAAAGATTGACGTTGCAGTTAAATTATATGCTAATGGTAAGTATGAAAGAACAGAATCTATTATTGATGATGAAGCTATATTTAAGAACTTACCAAAGTATGATGAAGCAGGTAATGAAATTAAATATACAGTTAAAGAAGCTCTTGATGTCGGGGGAGAAGAGAAAGATGAAAAGATTACATATGGTGAGTATAACTACAAAGTAGATTATGCATACACTGAAAACGGTGCGACAATAACTAATACATCAACCAATGCAAGTACAGTAAAATTTGCTATCGATGTTATAAAGAACTGGGTGGGCGGAAGCAGCAGGCAGGAATTAAACTTTGTATTTAAGAATGAGAAAGATGGTAAAGAGTATACTTTTACCATGACTGCGGCTGGACAGGCAAGTCAGGATAGATGGTCTGATTCAATTGAATTACCAAAATACAACGATGATAACACACTTGCAGCTTATACCGTATCAGAAAAGAATGTAAAAGGTTATACTACAAATGCCGATAAGTTTACTGGAATAACAGCAAACAGTGAAGCGGTAGAGTTCACTAATACTAGAAATACAAAGGACATTACCGTTACAAAGCAGTGGAAGGATACACCTGAGAGCTTAAAGAAGGATGTAGAAGTAGTTCTTACTGAAAACGGTGAGGTTTCAAACAAAAAAGACGCTGTAAAGACAATTAAAAATGATGCAGAACATAAGGCAGTATATACAAACCTTCCTGAAACAGATACAGAGGGTAATAAGATAGACTATTCTGTAAAAGAAAATAGTGTTGAAACAGGGTTTGAAGCAAATGTAACCAAGGATAACGAAGGAAACATAGTAGTTACAAATACTTATAAAAAACTTAAAGAAGATACTATAAGCGTAACACTTAAGAAGGTATGGATTGGCGGCGTAGGCAACAACGCTACATTTAAGTTCATCAACAAAAAAACTAAAGAGGCTCAGACTGTTGTACTTAGTGCCGCTACTGAAGGCCTAAAGGAGATAGTTGATTCTAATGGACATGTAACTTGGACTTATGAAGTAAAGGGTCTTCGCAAATATGATGATGACGCTAATCTCATTGACTACATTGTAGAAGAAGTTACTAACAAAGCCTATGAATTAAAAGGTGCAAATTCTATAGCGGTTAAAGCTGGTGATACAGCTACATTTACTAACGTTAGGGTTGAGAGGAAGCTTACTCTTGAGAAAGAATGGATAAGCGAAGAAAAAGTTCCAGTTACAGTTAATGTGGCGGCGGGTGAGATTGATTTTGACATTCAACTTGGGAAAGAAAACGGATGGAAATATGATAAGCTTCTTCCTGTGTATGATGTAGAAGGAAATCCAATTCAGTATACAATTACAGAAAAGGAAATCCAGGGTTATAATGCTGACAATGCGGTTAAGACATCAACCTTTGTTACTCCTGCTGGAGATACTGCTGACCAGGTAGTTACCTTCATCAATACCAAGATGATCGAGAAGCCATTTACAGTACACAAGACTTGGGTAGGTGAGCCTGTTTCAAAGGTTAGCTTCGGTTTATTTGACGGTACAAATATAGTTGATACACTTGAGCTTTCAGTCGATAACTCAAATGCTCTAGCTCAGAAACAAAATGTATGGACAGGCTCATTTAAGGGCGAATATCCTGAATATAAGCTTGTAGGCGGTAAGGCTAAAAAAATACAGTATGAAGTAAAAGAACTTGATGCAGATAAAAAGCCTGTAAATGGCGAAGTTAAATTAGGAGATCGTACCTTTAAGGTAGAATCTACTAGAGCGCGGGATACTGCTAATACTTACAACTTCACTAATACAGATATAACAAAGACTGATATTTCAGTAACCAAGACATGGCTTGGAAAAGTTCCTTTTTATAAGCTTGTAAAATTTGGTCTGTATAAGAAAACACTTGATGGGCTTGTAAATGTGTCATCTGATACCGAGATTGATAGGACTAACGCTTCCAAATGGACTGTAAGTTATAAAAATGTTCCTGCTGTTGATGAGCAGGGAAATAAAATCAAATATGTAGTCAGGGAAATTTTTGCTGACGATGCAGTCAACACTGGCGATACAGTGACCTTAGGTAATACCAATTACAAAGTGTCCTATGATGACAAAGGCAATATTACCAATACAGAAATTATTAATTTCACAGTTAAAAAAGACTGGTATACTACTCCTAAAGAACTTAGGTTTGATACCGGAGTCAGAATTTATGCTGATGGGAAAGAGGGAGAGTATAAAGAGTTTGAGAATGATATGGCTGTATTTGAGGACTTACCTAAGTGTGATGCTACAGGAAAAGAAATCAAGTACACCGTTAAAGAAATGTTTGAAACCGGAAAAACAGAAGAAAACGGAATGATTACATTTGGTGAGTATACCTACAATGTAAAATACTCATACAATGATAATGGTGCAACGATAACTAATACCTCAACAGATGCAAGTAAAGTAAAATTTGAGGCAATAGTAAAAAAGCACTGGGTTGGTGGAGCAAGCTTAAGTGAATTGAAGTTTGTAGTTAAAAATGATTCTACTAGTGAAGAACACGTTGTTAAAATGTCTGCGGCTGACTTTCCAAATGAAAATTGGGAAACTGCTATTGAATTACCACAATACAACGGTGACAACTCACTTGCAACTTACACAGTTACAGAAGAGAAGGTAGAAGGTTATACTGCAAATAAAGATAAAGTTACAGGAATAAATGCAAATAATAAAATTGCAGAATTTACCAACACGAGAAATATAAAAAACATTACAGTTATCAAAGAATGGAAGGATACACCTGAGAGCTTAAAGAAGGATGTAGAAGTAGTTCTTACTGAAAACGGTAAGGTTTCAAGAAGAACAGACGTGGCAAAGACAATTAAAAATGATGTTGAGCACAGGGTAATATATACAAACCTTCCTGAAACAGACACAGAGGGTAATAAGATTGAGTATTCCGTTAACGAAAACAATGTTGGAGCAGATTTTGAAGTAAGCGTAACTAAGGATAATGATGGAAACATCATAGTCACAAATACTTATAAAAAACTTAAAGAAGATACTATAAGCGTTAACCTTAATAAGGTGTGGCGTGAATCTGTGGGCAATAATGCTACATTTAAGTTTATTAATAAAGTAACAAAAGAAGAACTAAAGACATTGACTTTAAGCGCAGAGACTAAAGGTATCGAGACTGTAGACGATAAAAAGGGCAATATAACTTGGAAGTACGAAGTAAAAGGCCTTCGCAAGTATGATGATAATGCTAAACTTATTGAGTATGTGGTAGTTGAAGATGTTAGCAATCCTGCATTCAAGTTAGAAGGTGAGAATACCAAGGAAGTTGCAGATGGAGGCACAGTTATTTTTACTAATTTTAGGGTAAAAGGAAAGCTTACTCTTAAGAAAAACTGGATAGCTAAAGAAACCTCTGAAGCTTATTTTGTAATTGAAGGTAATGAAGTACCTGAAATCAGATTAGCAGCAGATAATAACTGGGAAAAGTCAGTCTATCTTTTCGCCTACGATTTAGAAGGCAATCCTATTCAGTACACTATAACTGAGAAGAAAATTGATGGATATAAGGCTGATGAAACAAGTAAATTCTTTAGTTTCGTTGATTCTGCAAACAAGGTTGTTGAAAAGAGTATTATCTTCACCAACACTCAAATGCTTGAAAATCAGTTCACAGTTCACAAGACATGGGTTGGTGAGCCTACAGAAAGTATTAGCTTTGGTTTGTTCGAAGAAGGTACAGACAATAAGGTTGATACACTGAAGTTAACAGCTAAAGAAGGTAAGGCCACGGCTCAGGCTGTATGGGAAGGAAAATTTGAAAAAGTACAGCCTAAATACAAACTTGATGGTGATAAGCTTGTAGAAATCAAATACGTAGTAAAAGAACTTGACGAAGCAGGAAAGCCTGTAGATGACGAAGTTAAATTAGGAGATCGCACTTTTAAGGTAGCAGGTACTCCTGCTCAGGATACTCCTAATACTTACAACTTCACTAATACAGACATAACCAAGACTGATATTTCAGTAACCAAGACTTGGTTTGGAAAAGTTCCTGAGAGTGAACTTGTACACTTCGGACTTTTTAAGGTAACCGCAGAGGGACTCGTACAGGTCGACAAAAAAAATTATGAGGTTGAGGATAGTAATAGTTCAAAGTGGAAGGTAAGCTTTAAAAATGTTGCTTCTGTTGATGAAAATGGAAACAAAATAAATTATGTGATCAAGGAAGTTGACGGAGAAGCAAATGCTCTTAAGGGTGGCACCAATGTGAAATTAGGTGATACCAATTACAAAGTGTCCTATGATGAAAACGACAATATTATCAACACAGAACTTATTGACTTAACTGTAAAGAAGGAATGGGGAAAGAACGTTCCTGATATTGCAAAGCAGTCAGTGAAATTCAGAATAACAGAGGATTCCCGTTCTGATATGAATGGTAAGAGCTTTTTGCTAAACGAAGCTAAAGGCTGGACAAAGAGCTTTGAAAACCTGCCTCTTTACAATGCTAAGGGTGAGAAAATTAACTATACTGTAGTAGAGACTGAGATAAATGGTGACGAGGTTGAGCTTGGTCCAAGTGCCAAGAAGTATTATCATTCTGCATTTGAGATTACTGCGGAAGATGCCGAAAATATAACTAAGTCTCAGATCATTACCATCAAAAACAATGTGGCAGATGCAAGCAATGATGATCCTGATAATCGCACAATCAACGTTGTAAAAGGCTGGAGCGCAGGTGCTGAAAGAAAGCCTGTAACAGTAAAACTTTATAAACTTGATGCTGCTGAGGGTGAAATTGTTCCTGTAGAAGGTAGAGAGGTTGAACTTAGAGAAGATACTTACTGGCAGGCAGAATTTGAAGTTCCAAAGAAGGATAAAGGTGGAAATGAAATTCTCTACTACGCTTTCGAAACAGCAGTTGGTGATGTAAAAGTTGATGAAAGCAAGTTAAGCCCTAACATGTATAACGAGGGCTACCAGATAGGTGAATATGAGGTTAGTATAGCTGAGCTTACAAGTGATGAAGAAGGTGCAGAAATAGGCAACTACGGTTTCTACATCCTTAATACAGCACACAATAAAGAGGTTAAGCCTGAAGAAAAAGTAACTGTTAATGTTACAAAGAAATGGCTTGTCACTACAGACTCAGAATATGTACAACCTGTCAATGTAAGACTTTTTACAAAGAAAGGTGATTATCTCATTCCTGTAAGTGATGTTAAAGATTTAACCTTAGATGCTAACAACAATTGGGTAGGTAAATTTACTGACCTGGACAAGTATAATGATGACAATGAAGAAATCGAGTACTACGTAGCTGAAGTAGGCATCGGTGATCAGACAAAGGAAATAGTCAATTTTGCTGATTTGTTTGGTTACTCAATTGGAAGATACAATGTTTCCATAGATGGAAATGGAACTGATAATGTTGTAATTACAAATGATGTTGCCCTGATTGATGTAACTGCAGTTAAGAACTGGATTGGAGCTACACCTAGACAGGCTGTTGAGTTTACATTATATACCAAACAGGGTGAAAACCTTGTACCAACAGGCAAAACTGTTACATTAAATGGGACGGATGAAAACACAGTTGCAACATTTACTGAACTTCCAAGGCTTGATAATGAAGGTAAGCCGGTTGTATACTACGTTTATGAAACAAAGATTGGTACAACCCCTATTACATTCAATCCTACAGCAGTAGAAAACATGAACTATTCTGTAGGTGTAAATGGTGGAGTATATGCGGTAACAGTTAGTGATAACGGTACAGTTGGCGACAAAGTAGTTATAATAAGTAACTCATTTACAGCAACACCTGTAATACCTGGTGGGAATATACCGTTAGTACCCGTAGTTACACCAATACCAACGCCTACACCAACACCTGCGCCAAATCCTGATTCGCCTGTAGTAGACATCCCTAATGTTCCTTCACCACAGGGACCTGCTACACCGGTTAATGATGGTGATGAAGACAATGGGGTGACAGAAATCGATGAAGATGATGTACCACAGGGTGACGGCAAGGAAGTAAAGAAAGATAATAAAGCTAACAAAGACACAGTTGACATTGCTGATAATAAGGCTCCAAAGGGAACACCTAAGCTTCCTAAGACAGGTGGCGAGACAGGAAACTTCCTTCCAATTATCGGTTTGGGACTTATCGGACTCGGCCTTGTTATAAGGAGAAGAAGATAGCCAATAACACAAATGAATAGCAGCAATGCATTCAGCCCCCTCCCTATGGGAGGGGGTTCCCTCTCTTTACAGAGTAAAGCAATATGTAAAAGGTTTGGCTAGGCAGTAGAAAAATCTTAGATTTTGTGTTAAACTAAGTACCTAGTGTCGTGGTTACAGCTAGGAATGATTGAGAGGTTTTATGCTTTGATAAGAAAGATATTCAAGGTATAGTTGATAGGTTAAGTCCGTGGCCTTTAGGGCTTTTGCCATTAGAAAGGATAATGTTGTGAAAAATGATAAACAAGGAAAAACAGGCGTTTCAGGAAGATTAAAGCTTTACTTTGCCTGGCCTTTAGTGCTAAGTACTATTCTCATAGCGATGAATGCAGCAATATACATCATAGATTCAGATGTGGCAATACTTGTAACCCTTTTTATCTTCGTATATGCACTGTTAGCTATAGCCATATACATATTTGGCAAGGTTGGCTTTAAGGCGGAGCTTACCCGCTATGCCTTAGCAGTAGCCGATACAGAGGCGGCTATGCTTAATGAACTTGAGGTGCCTTATGCAATTGTGGATGAAAAGGGGAATATTTATTGGTTCAATGATGCCTTTTATGACATTTCAAACTCTGAAAATGTGGATAAGAAGTCGCTCCTTGCTATCTTCCCGGAACTTGAGAACACGCTAAGCTCTATGGAAGACGAGGATGTAGAAGAAGTAGTAAAGAAGGATGAAAAGGAGTATAGGGTAGTATTTAGAAGGTGTGCAGACGAGGCTATCAAGGCAAAGCAAGGAAGCTTTCAGGATGGGAGCATATCAGCCTTCTTCTATGATATCACAGAGATAAATACTCTCTTAAGGGAAAACTATGACAACAAGATGATAATGGGGCTTCTCTACATAGACAATTATGAAGAAGCACTTGAGAGCATTGATGAGGTTAAGCGTTCCCTCCTCTCTGCCCTTGTAGAAAGAAAGATAACCAAGTTTATGCAGAGCATAGATGCGGTTACAAGAAAGCTAGAAAAGGATAAGTACATTGTTATATTTAAGAATAAATATCTGGATCAGCTAAAACAGGATAGATTTTCGATTTTAGATGAGGTAAAAGGAGTAAATATAGGAAATGACATGGCTGTAACTATCTCCTTTGGTATAGGTATATCTATGGAGTCCTATACTCAGTCCTATGACTTTGCAAGGGCGGCCATAGATATGGCGCTTGGGCGAGGAGGCGATCAGGTAGTACTTAAGGAAAAGAACAATATCAGCTACTTTGGAGGCAAAAGCCAGCGTACAGGAACCAATACCAGAGTAAAGGCTCGTGTTAAGGCACATGCTCTTAGTGAGCTAATAGAGGCCAAGGATAATGTGCTCATTATGGGACATAAGAACAGCGATACTGACGCTATTGGAGCTGCAATCGGAGTTTACCGTATATGTAGGACATTTAATAAGACAGCGCATATCGTTATAAATGATATTTCTTCTTCCATTGCCCCTACAATAGAGAGGATGAAGGCTACCTCTGAAAACGGATCAGAGCTTTTTGTGACAGGTGAGAAGGCTCTTACTATGGTAGATAAGGATACCATGCTCGTTGTGGTTGATGTAAATAATAGTGAGTTTGTGGAATGTGAAGAGCTGCTCAATAAGGTCAGCACCATAGTTCTCCTTGACCACCACAGGCAGGGACCTAATACCATAAATAATACAGTGCTTTCTTATATAGAGGAATATGCATCCTCTTCCTGTGAATTGGTTGCAGAGATACTTCAGTACATAGACCTTGATGTGAAGATGACTTCTACAGAAGCGGCTGCGATGTATTCGGGAATTATGATTGATACTAATAACTTCCTCGTAAAGACAGGTGCAAGAACCTTTGAAGCCGCGGCCTTCCTTAGGAGAAATGGGGCTGAGGTCACGAGGATAAGAAAAGAATTCAGAACAGAGATGGATGAATTCAAATTAAAGGCAAAGATAGCCAGTATGGCTGAGATATACCGCGGTGCTTTTGCATTTGCAAGATATACAGAAGGTGACAGCAAGGATAAAAATAGGGTAGTTCTCGGTGCTAAGGTGGCCAATGAACTTATGAATATATCCAATGTAAAGGCTTCCTTCGTATTTACTTCTTATGAAAATGAGGTATATATCTCTGCCCGCTCAATCGATGAGGTAAATGTACAGGCATTGATGGAAAAGATTGGTGGAGGAGGACATTTATCTGTAGCAGGGGCTCAGCCTAAGGGAGTAACCATAGAAGAGGCAGAAACTATGGTCAAAGAACTACTTGATAGCTGCATAGAATCAGGAGAAATTTCGGTTTAGATAAAAGGAGGATGTCATGAAGATTATTTTGTTACAGGATGTGAAAAACCTCGGTAAGAAGGGAGACCTTGTAGAGGCAAATGACGGCTATGCAAGAAACTTTATCATACCTAAGAAGCTAGGCGTAGAGGCAAGTCCCAAGAACTTAAATGACCTCAGACAGCAGAAGTTAAATGAGGAGAAGAAACAGGCCGAAATCCTTGCTGAGGCTGAAAGCGTAGCAGCTGCGCTTAAGGGAAAGGTGGTTAACCTCTCTATTAGAGTAGGTAAGGAAGGCAAGGTGTTTGGACAGATATCTACCAAGGAAATTGCGGATGAGACCAAGAAGCAGCTTGGTATTGAGATAGACAAGAAGAAGATAATAAGCGATGCTATAAAGGCGGCGGGAAATTACAAAATACAGGTAAAACTCCACCCTAAGGTAGTTGGAGAGCTTACAGTAGAGGTAAAAGAAGAGGTATAAGATGGCAGAAGAGGAGCTGATTAAGAAAACCCCGCCTCATAGCAAATCAGCAGAGCAGTCGGTAATAGGTTCCATGCTTTTGGACCCGGAGACTGTGATTACCGTTTCTGAAATGCTTGAAGCGGATGATTTTTTTGATAAAAGATATGGTCTTATATTTTCTGCAATCACCGCCCTTGAAAAAGAAGGAAAGCCTATAGATATAGTCACCATAGAGAATAAAATAAGGGAAATGGAACATCCGCTAGGAGCCATAGAGATAGATGTATTAAGAGAGCTTTTGCTGGCTGTTCCTACCTCTGTAAATGTGGCTCATTATGCAGAAATAGTATATAAGAATTCTTTGCTTAGAAAGCTTATCAAGGTGACTGAGGAGATTTCTCTTAACTGTTATGCAGGAGAGTCTACCTTGGAGGATGTTTTACAGCTTACAGAGAAGAAGGTGTTTGATTTACTTCAAAAGCGCCATGTATCTGATTCTACTGATATTAAGCAGGTTATTATCTCGGTTGTTGAGAGCATAGCCGCTGCCTCAAAAAGTGGAGGCACAGTTACAGGTATACCTACAGGCTTCCACGACCTGGATTACAAGATGGCGGGACTTCAGAACTCAGACCTGATTCTGATAGCGGCAAGACCGTCTATGGGTAAGACGGCTTTTGCCCTCAATATAGCTGAATATGTGACTGTTAAGAAAAATGTGACTACAGCCATATTTTCTCTCGAAATGTCAAAGGAGCAGCTTGCCAAGCGTATTCTTGCTATGAATTCAAGGGTGGATTCCCAAAAGCTAAGAACCGGTGACCTTTCCGACCAGGAGTGGGGAGACATTGTAGACAGTGCAAGAATAATAGGAGGGACAAATCTCGTTATTGACGATACTCCGGGTATATCAGTAACTGAGCTTAGAAGTAAATGCAGAAAGCTAAAGCTTGAGAAGAACCTCGGTCTTGTAATGATTGACTATATTCAGCTTATGACGGCAGGTAGTAAGCATTCTGAGTCAAGGCAGCAGGAGATATCCGAGATATCCCGTTCCTTAAAGGCTCTTGCAAGGGAGATAAATGCTCCGATTATAGCACTTTCCCAGCTTTCAAGAAAGGTTGAGAGCAGAGACGACAAGAGGCCTATGCTTTCTGACCTTCGTGAATCCGGAGCCATAGAGCAGGATGCTGACGTAGTTATGTTCATATACAGAGATGAATACTACAACAAAGATACAGAGACTCCGGGAGTAACCGAGATTATCATCGGTAAGCAGAGAAATGGTCCTATAGGAACTGTTAAGCTTGGCTGGAAGAGCGAGCTTACGAAATTTGTTAACATTGAAAGAGAAAAATACTGACAGGTTGACAGGGTAATGCTTGATGCGAGCAGGCTAACGCTTGAAACAGACGAGCAGACAAAAGTAATAAATGAATTGATTAAAATATATAAAGATTTAGGTGAAAACAACATAAATCCTGAGGAAAAACTGAAAGATTTCGTAGGACATACACATATTCAGATGCTTGTAGGATTTTGTTTAGGCATTACTGTAACTTTAATATATTTTTGTTTGTAATTTCAGATAATTTATGTTAAAATCAAATTAACAAAAATTGTTTTTAATTAAATGATTTTTGGATTTAGTGGTATAGTGTATAAGGATTTGTGAGGAGAGTAAAATGCGTACAAAAGAACTAACTATTTCAAATGATTTTTCTATGTTGCCTGATGCAGTTGCAGAGCTCGTTCAGACAGCCTGTAAGTTTGAAAGCAGTAGCTATGCTATTGCAGATGAAAAGAGAATCAATCTTAAGAGCATAATGGGTGTTATGTCTCTAGTAGCTATTAAGAGTAAAGAGCTAGTCATTGAGATTGACGGTGAGGATGAGGATGATGCCATCACTTGTCTCGCTGGCTTTTGGAGCTAATCAATATCTAATTGAAATTTTTGCAAATATAGGAAAATTATGCCTGCTTATAGCAGGCATTTTTTTAACTAAGGTGGAGGGTGTATGGCAGTTCAATATGTCATTGGAGGAACCGGCTGTGGGAAGTCTGAACTTTGCTTTAAGAAGATAGTTATAGAGGCAGAAAAAAATCCGGATAAGAATTACTTTGTAATAGTGCCTGAGCAGTTTACTTTGCAGACACAGAGGGATTTGGTGCGTCTAAGCAGCAATGGTGCTATTATGAACATAGACGTACTTTCCTTTATGCGCCTTGCCTACAGAGTATTCGAGGAACTTAGTATAAGGGAAAGGCTTGTACTTGAAGACACCGGCAAAAATATGATAATCAGAAAGCTGCTTGGCGGGCTAAAGAAGGAGCTTAAGTTCTACAAAAATATGGTGGGCAGACAGGGATTTACCGAAGATATCAAATCCCTTATCAGTGAGCTTATGCAGTATGGGATCACGCCCCAAAGCCTCGCAGAGATTGAAGAGAAAACCACCTCCCCTGTGCTTGCCGCCAAGCTTCACGACATGGGGCTAATCTACAGTGCATTTAATAACTATAAAAAAGAAAAATATATATCAGCTGAGCAGATTCTAGATGTGCTTGCCGGGGAGGTAGGAAAGTCAAAGCTCCTTGATGGTGCGGTTATCTGCTTTGATGGGTTTACGGGATTTACCCCTGTACAGCTTAAAGTCATGGATTTGCTCCTCTTAAAGGCAGAGCATATACTCATTACACTTACTATTTCAGAGAAAGAATACTACAGTGAAAACGATGAGAAATTCAGTCTATTTCACCTAAGTAAGGATACCATAAATAGGGTAAATAAGCTTGCAAAAGACAGAAAAGTAAATATAGCTAAGCCTATAATTGCTGATTATGAAGGTAAGACAGTGGTGCTAAGCCTCCTTGAAAAACAGATATTTAGATATCCTATAAAGGAGATTAAACAGGAAAAAGGGGCGGTATCTGTATCTGTCTATAAGAATCCAAAGGAAGAGGCAGAGAGCCTCATACCGCTTATTTTATCTCTTGTAAGGGATGAGGGGCTTCGCTACAGGGAGATAGCCATAGCCACTGGAGATATGGAAGAATACGGGGAAGTGGTTGCAGACACACTTTCTGCTAAGGGTATTCCATACTTCCTCGATAGCAAGAAAACTATATCAGACAATCCTTTTGTGGAATATATAAAGGCATCGATTTTGGTTATAGAGGAAAACTTCACTTACGATGCAGTTATGAGATATCTTAGAAGCGGATTTGCAGATGTGGATATTAAGGATGTAGACATATTTGAAAACTATATACTAAGAAGGGGAATAAAGGGGCTTAAGAGGTATCAGAAAAGCTTTTTAAGTGTAGAGCCTACGGATGAAGAAAATAGTGCTGAGAGTATAAGGGATAATCTTGTAAAGAAGTTTACCCCTTTATATGAGGTTTTAAAAGCTAAGACATCTTTAGCGGCAGACTATATCACAGCGCTTTATAACTTTGTGGTGGAGGCCGGCTGTGAAGAAAGGCTTATGAAGCTAAGTGCGGGCTTTGAAAGTGAAGGAAGGATGATAGCGGCTAAAGAATATGCGGCCTGCTACAAGATAGTAATGTCTGTCTTTGATAAGCTCTATGAACTTCTCGGAGATGAAAAACTTAGCATAGAAGAGTTTAGGTCAATACTTGAATCAGGATTTGCAGAGGGAAAAGCAGGCTTTATCCCGCCTGGGCTTGACCAGATAGTAATTGGAGACGTGGAGCGTACCAGACTTAAGGACATCAAGGTGCTTTTCTGCCTTGGCTTTAATGAGGGAAAGGTTCCAAAGTCAGGAAGTACCAGGGGAATAATAACAGATGCTGAAAAGGAGAAACTTAGTAGCCTGGATATTGAGCTTGCTCCTACGGCAAAAGAAAGAGCCTTTAGGGAGCAGTTTTACATCTATATGCTCTTTTCCAAACCGACAGAGAGACTCTATGTATCCTACAGTGTTTCGGACATGGAGGGAAAGCCCCTTAAGCCATCAGTCTTTGTAACGAGGCTTAAGGCAGTCTTTAGTAGGGAGAGCCTTAAGGAAGAGCCTAAAGCTTCATCTTTACTTGATGAAATCAGGAAAGATGGTGGACTGGGACTTATACTTTCGGCTGTTAAAAAGAGGGACTTAAATGATGAAACCATTATAAATCTGATAAAATATTATCAGACTCATTATGATGACAGATACAGCAAAATAATAAGCGGAACAGCTTCAAAGGCACATGGAAACAGCCTTGAGGAGTATATTGCAGCGAATCTTTATGGGAAGCTAAAGGGCAGCGTTACAAGGCTTGAGCTCTTTTCTTCCTGTGCCTATGCTCATTTTATAAAGCATGGCCTAAAGCTTAGGGAGAGAGCTGAATATGAAATCCAGCCTATGGATATAGGAAATATTCTCCACGAGGTACTGGAAAGATTTGCAAAGAAGGTGGTTGAAAGCGGAGAGAGCTTTGCACTTCTCTCAGAGGAGAAAAGGACAGCTATTCAGGCAGAAAGCCTTGCTGAGACCTTTGACTATGGAGATGATATCTTTAAGTCTTCCTCCCGAAACAGCTACCAGCTTGAAAGGCTAAGAAGAATAGCTGACAGAGCCGTAAAAACTGTGCTTACCCAGATTAAAAAAGGCTCATTTACTCCTGTGGCCTTTGAGGAGGAGTTTGTGACAGGAGGCTTTAAGGGCAGGATAGACAGGATAGATACCGTACTTTCAGACTACCTTCCTGACGGCAGCCTGCTTGCGGATAGTAAGGAAATTAAAGGATTTAAGAAATGTGAGTATGTAAGGGTAATTGATTATAAGTCAGGCAGTAAAAGCCTTGACCTTGATAGAGCCTATTATGGGCTTGATTTGCAGTTGTTTACCTACCTTAACTACATAAGAAAAGAGTTCGGAAAGAAAAGAAAAGACAATCTCATCATTCCATCGGGAGCATATTATTTTCATATAGATGATCCTGTTGTTGACTTTGGAGGAGGAGAAGAAGCCATTCTAAAAGAACTTAGATTTGATGGCATCACCCTCTCAGGAAGTCACAACATAAGGCTGATAGATGAGGCTATGGCAGATGGCAAGGGGCTAATCCCACAGACCGACTCGGATGTAATTAAGCTAAAGACTAAAAAAGACGGAGAGCCAAGCAGCACTACGAGACTCTATGTAAGTGGTGAAATGAATGAACTCATAGACAACTCAGAGCTTGAGATAGAAAAGTCAAAGAAGAGGATACTAAGGGGTGAAATATATCCAAAGCCTTATAGTCTGGGAAGTGAAAAAGGCTGTGACTATTGTGAATATAGAGGGCTCTGTGGTTTTGACTTAAAAATGCCGGGATATAACTATAACAGACTGAAAAAGATAGATAAGAAGTGCTTTTTTGATGAGCTTAGGGCTAAGCTGGAGGGTGAGAATGGAAAGAAAATGGACTGATGAACAGCTCGCAGTCATAGGGCATAGAGGAGGGAATCTTTTGGTTTCCGCGGCAGCAGGCTCAGGCAAGACTGCAGTACTCATAGAGAGAATAATGGGAAGAATCCTCGATGAGACCTCTCCTATCAATATAGACGAGCTTTTGGTTGTTACATTTACAAGGGATGCCGCAAGGGAAATGAAGGAGAGGATAGGCTCTGCTATAGCAGAGAAACTTGAAGCAGAGGTAAATAACAATCCGGACTCACAACTTGCAAGAAGGCTTATGAAGCAGTCAGCTCTGCTTTCTGAGGCTAATATGAGCACTATTGACAGCTTTTGTAAGAAGGTTGTTATGGAGAATTTTAAGGAGGCTGAGATAGACCCCGCAGTTAGAACAATGGATGATACTGAGGGTGTGATTATCAGAAAAAAGGTGATTGAAGACCTGCTTGAAGATGAGTATGAGAGAAAGGACGATGACTTCATCAACTTTGTGGAATACTTTGCCAGAGGCAAGTCTGATAAGGTGATTGAAGAGCTGATTCTTCAGTTGTATAGATTCTCAGAAAGTCTGCCAGACAAGGATAGCTGGTTTGATAAAGAATTAACAAACAAAGCAGGGGACTTTACAGGTTCTGAGTTTGAGAGTATTTTGATTGAATTCTGTATGGAAATGCTTATAGAGCTAAGAAGAGAGGCGGAGACATTTGTAAGCCTTTCACTCTCTCCATACGGACCGTCTCAGTACGAGGAGGCAGGAAGTGCTGATGTTGCCCTGTTTAGCTCTCTCTTACAGGCTGATAGCTTTAGTAAGCTCATACAGCTTGCGGGAGAGACAGGCTTTGGAAGGCTTTCTTCAAAAAAGGCCACTGATGTGGATGAGGGCAAGAAGGAGATGGCAAAGAACATCAGAGATGCTTACAAAGAAAGCTTCAACAAGCTAAGAGAGGACTTCCTTTCTGAGAGTGTGGAAGACATAGAAAAATCAAGGATTGTTACAGCAAGGGTTATAAGAGAACTTATCAGGCTCACAAGGGCTTTTGATGCGGCTTATGCTGCTGAAAAGAAAAAAAGAAATGTGGTGGATATCTCCGACTGGGCTCATTTTGCCCTCAAGGTACTTACTGATTGTGAAGGTAAGCCTACGGAGGCTGCAAAGGTATATAGTGAGCAGTTTGCAGAGATAATGATAGATGAATACCAGGATTCCAACCTCCTTCAGGAAAGCATCTTAACCTCCATAGCAAGGGAAGATGGCGAAAAGTCAAATATTTTCATGGTTGGGGATGTGAAGCAGAGCATATATAAATTCCGGCAGGCTAAACCAGAGCTCTTTATAGAGAAATATAACAGATATTCCGAGAGTGGAAATGAAAGAAGAATAGACCTTCACAACAACTTTAGAAGTGGTGGCGAAGTCATAGGCTCTGTAAATGCTGTATTTGAAAAGACGATGATAGAGGAGCTTGGAGGCATAGTCTATGATGAGGCTGCAAGGCTTGTTAAGGGAAGAGTGGATAAGGAGGAGGATGCTCTAAACATCACAGAAGTCCTGCTTTACGATAAGGACAGTGAAATCCCAAAAGAACTCTTAAAGCTAAGTGACATAGAGCTTGAGGCTCATCTTGTAGCGAGGCGGATAAAGGCTCTTATTACTGAGAAAAAGGATGAGGGCAAGCCTCTTAAATTCAGCGATATAGCCATACTTCTTAGAACCAATGTGGAGTGGGCTGAGAGCTTTAGAAGGGTGCTTATCTCAGAGGGTGTTCCTGCCGTATGTGAGTCAAGTACAGGCTACTTCTCGGCTTGGGAGGTACGGGTGATGCTATCCCTTCTTAAGATTCTTGACAATCCGCATCAGGACATCCCGCTTGGAACGGTTCTTCTCTCTCCTATAGGTGGCTTTAGCGAAGAAGAACTTGCAAAACTCCGTATAAATGCCAATGAACTCGAAAAAGAGAAGGCTGACCTCTGGGAGGTGATTAATCTTTCGGAAGATGATAAGTGCAAGAAGTTCATAGACTGGCTGAATGAAAAAAGGTCTAAACTGGTGTTCACCCCTGTTCATGAGTTAATAAAGGAACTATTCACAGAAAGCAATTTCTACAGCTATGTAAGTGCCATGCCATCGGGCGAAACAAGGGCGGCAAACCTTGATATGCTTGTATCCAAGGCTAAGGCATTTGAAGCTACCTCTTTACACGGAACCGGGCATTTTGTAAGATATATAGACAGGCTTAGAAAATACGAGGTAGACTTTGGTGAAGCGGGGGTGGGAGGAATGGATGCAGTGAGGATACTCTCCATTCACAAGAGTAAGGGGCTTCAATATCCCGTTGTCTTTGTAAGTGGTATGTCAAAGAGCATGAACAATCAGGATTCAAGGGCGGCTATGGTTATCCACCCGGAGCTTGGAATAGGTATAGATGATTTTAATATAGAGACAAGGGAGAAGAAGTCCACTATAATAAAGAAGATGGTGGCCAGAAAGCTCAGGCTTGAAAATGTTGCAGAAGAGATAAGGCTTCTCTATGTAGCTATGACTAGGGCAGAGGATAAGCTGATACTTACTGCAGGTTGTGACAAGGTGGAGGAGAGGCTTGGAATCTGGGAAAATGATGAGCAAAATTATCTCTCGTTGTCAAAAACCAATTCACTCCTAGACTTTGCCATGCCTGCACTCATAAAGGAGAAAGAAAAGGGCAGGCTTAAGCTAACCATTAAGGGTGCGGGAGAGCTTGTGGATAAAAGCCTTGATGAAATGGCAGAAAAAGAAGTGGTTAAAAATGACATTTCAAATCTCATCGAAAACCTCCCTGAGACTGAGAACTATGAGGAATTAAGCAGGTTAATTACCAGGGAAAGGGAATATATCTATCCTTATAATGAGGCTGTGGTGCTAAAGAGTAAGATGACGGTATCTGAGCTTAAAAGACTGCATTTAGAAGAGGAAGAAGGAGGAGAAACTCCTTTTGAGGGTGAGATAAAGACTGATTTTGAGGCTTACATACCTGAATTTATGAGGGGAGAGGCTGAGAAGGTGGAAGGAGCCGCAAGGGGAACTCTCTACCACAGCATCTTTAGCAGGCTTGACTTTGGAAGGTCTTATGATGAGGCTTCGTTTAAGGATTATCTGGAGAGTCTTGTCATTGACAAAAAAATAACAAAAGAGGAAATGAAAAGCATTGTCATAAAACACTTTATGAATTTCTTTAAGAGCAGGCTGTATGAGAGGATGAGTAAGGCATTTCTTAAAGATAAGCTATACAGGGAGTCCCCTTTTGTTATGGGGATGGATGCAGGTAACGGCGAAGTAAAGGAAATGGTTCTTGTACAGGGTATTATAGATGCCTGGTTTATGGAGGGCGATGATGTAATCTTAATGGACTACAAGACTGACAGGGTATATGGAGATAAAGGTCCTGATGAGCTTATAAAGAGATATAAGGTTCAGCTTGATAACTATGCCCTTGCCTTAAAGAGAATCACGGGAAAAGAGCCTAAGGAGAGGATTATCTATTCATTTTCACTTGGAAAAGAAATAAACTTAGAGGCTTAATCAGCCTGTTTTAAGGTATCTTAAGTTAGATGCAGGAAGGAGAAATTGTGGAGGCTTATTTGGGATTTGCAGAAGTATATGATAAATTTATGGACAATGTACCCTATGATGAATGGGCTGAGTATCTCATAGGCCTGCTTAAAGAAAACGGTGTTAAGGGAGGTCTGGTGGCTGAACTTGGCTGTGGCACCGGCAATGTCACAGCTAGACTAAAGGCAGCAGGATATGATATGATAGGTATAGACAATTCCGTGGGTATGTTGCAGGTAGCTGCAGAGAAGGAGACTAAAGGGGAGGGAGATATCCTCTATCTCTGTCAGGATATGAGAGAATTTGAACTTTACGGTACGGTGGGTGCAGTGGTCTGTATCTGTGACGGGCTTAATTATATCTTAGAAAAGTCAGACCTTGTGAAGGTATTTAAGCTGGTTAATACTTATCTTGATAAGGACGGAGTATTTATATTTGACTTAAATACCATATATAAATACGAAACCCTCCTAGGAGATAATGTAATAGCTGAAAACAGGGAAAATATGAGCTTTATCTGGGATAATTATTATGATAGTGAGGAAAGGATAAATGAGTACGACCTCACCATTTATCTGGAAGATAGCGAGGACGAAAAGGGAAGATTTTTAAGATTTGATGAAATTCACTACCAAAAGGGTTATACTATAGAGGAGATAAAGGAGGCTCTTACTGAGGGAGGGCTTCAGTTTGTGGCTGTCTATGACGCATTTACAAGGGAAGCACCTAAGGAGGAGAGCGAGCGTCTTTACTTTATAGCTAAGGAAAAATATCAGAAAGGAAAAACATACAGGTAAATATATGAAAGATTATGTAGTAAGAGCAGTTGCGGCAGGAGGAGAGGTAAGAGCCTTTGCCTGCACAACCAAAAATCTCGTAGAAGAAGCAAGGCTGCACCACGACAGTATGCCTGTGGCAACAGCAGCACTTGGAAGGCTTCTTTCGGCAGGTTCTATGATGGGGCTTATGATGAAGGGAGAAAATGACAGGCTTACTCTTCAGATTAAGGGAGACGGACCTATAGGAGGTCTTGTAGTTACAGCAGATTCTAAGGCAAGGGTGAAGGGCTATGTCTATAACCCTGACGTAGAGCTTCCTCTTAAGTCGGAAGGAAAGCTTGATGTAGGGGCTGCAGTTGGTAGTGGAGAGCTGACTGTCATCAGAGATATGGGACTTAGGGAGCCTTATGTGGGAAGAACCAACCTCATCACAGGTGAGATAGCAGAGGATTTGACCTATTACTTTGCATCCAGTGAACAGGTGCCAAGCGTGGTGGCTCTCGGAGTCCTTGTAGATAGAGATTACAGCGTAAAGAGAGCAGGAGGCTTCATTATTCAGCTAATGCCGGGGGCAAGCAATGAGACCATAGATGCCATTGAAAAGAGGATACCTATGGTAACTTCAGTTACAGGTATGCTTGATGAGGATATGACTCCTGAGGAGATTCTGACTTTCATACTTCAGGATTTAAATGTTGAAATCACAGACAAGACAGAGACCTCATTTTACTGCGACTGCAACAAGGAAAGAGTGGAACAGGTGCTTATAAGCATTGGGGAGAAAGAATTGACCTCGCTTTATGAAGAGGATAAGCCGGTGGAGGTATGTTGTGAGTTCTGTGGCAAAAAATACGAGTTTTCCACTGAAGAAATAGGAAATTTATTAAAGTGTGGAAAATAGGTAATAAATCTAACACAGTTCAGACATATATTGATGTTAAAGTGATAAAACCCTAACCGGGGTAAGTTAAAAGTTTTGCGAAGGGAGAATTACATGAAAAATAAATTTTTAGCTATGTTTCTTGCAGGAACAGTGGCTTTTGGCAGCTTCTCAGTGCTATCACCGAGAGAAGAGGCAAAGGCAGCAATTGCATTTTTATACGACAAGAGTAGTCCGAATTCCATGCTGACTCTTAAGAAGGCAAAGGAAGTTTATATAGGGCAGAAAAAGCTTGATATTGACTACAGCATAGGAGGAAGAACCTCAGGAGTTAAAGGAAGCTGGAAGTCTTCTAATAAAAATGCAGCAACTGTATCAAAAGACGGTGTGGTGACTGCGAAGAAGCCCGGACTTACGGTTATCAGCTTTACCTACACAGTGAATAAGAAGCAGATTACAATTAAATGTAAGGTGAATGTAAATAGTGGTGTTGACAGCCTTTCTATAGCAGGCACAGGCAGGTTTGACGGCACCATGCTTACAGACTCTATCATCCAGTTTAAGTCAGTTGCAAAGGCAGGTAGTAACGAGTTAAAGCTCAGTCCCGGTAGAAAGCAGACCTATGGCATTTTCTATGACTTATTTGCAGATGAAGCCTGCACCATACCTGCATCTTCAGACATTGCTACTATAACTTCATCAGGCTTTTTAGTTGCAGGTCATACAGCTACCAAGGTATATGTGAGGGCAGCTGTAAAGAGCAGCAGAGGAGCGGCTCCAAGCGTAAAGAGTAATGTAATAGGGGTTGACATAAAGGATAGGACACCTGTCGCTACTCAGGCGGCAGTTAAGGAAATTGTTGTTGAAAATATGGAGGCACCTCTTGCTACCCTTAGTGACAGCGGTATGAAGGCTGAGGTGAGATATAAGCTTCTTGACCAGTATGGCAACGATGTTACAAGAGACGTTAGATTTGCAGGTAAAACCAGTGCTATATGGGAGGGCAACAAGCCTGTAAACCTTGTGGCAGACGGTAAATTCCTTATAGACTTGGAACCTAACCAGACAGTTGGCTATGTAGGAAGACTGAACATAACCTATGGAGGTGTGACTCCTATAACCAAGGAAGTTCAGATTAAAATCGGCAACCCAAGCTATATTAAAGACCTTCAGATTATGGGTATATACAAGCGTACACTCACGGGTTATGTGAAGGTAATGGACAACAATACATTTTTACCAACCGGAACTGTGATTAATTCCTTTGGAGGCACAAGTTCACTCAATACCATTCCTGAGTCATACTTTGTGCTTGTAAGGGCAAGGGACAGTGCGGGTAACAGCATTTACAATGCAGGCATTCCACAGAGCAAGATATCCCTTGTTATCACAGGCAACACAGGGCTTATGCTTGATACAGCGGATGGAAAGCTTCAGACCATTTCTCCTGTAACCGTAGACGGGGAGACCTTTCTTACCTATCCTCTTAAGGCAGCAGTCCTTACTACAGGTACAGTGAATATAAGAGCTGTAGCCGTAGGAGGTATGGCTAACAATGCTATGGATTCTAAGGTTAGTGAGGGTGCGAGCGTAGGCTCATTAGAGGTAAGCGGAGAAGGAGTTGCAGGCAAGGAAAACCGCATTAACTTCACCCTTAAAAATGCTTCAAATACAGTAGTAACCAGATATGAGGAAGTGCTTTCAACTCTAGGGCTTAACGACAACGGAGCAGGAAAGGTATATATC
This sequence comes from Catonella sp., assembly GCF_057250765.1. Taxonomy (NCBI): domain Bacteria; kingdom Bacillati; phylum Bacillota; class Clostridia; order Lachnospirales; family Lachnospiraceae; genus Catonella; species Catonella sp. Next base: position 66,974 of record NZ_DBHIEC010000002.1, on the reverse strand, counting down.
ATGCCTGGTTCAAACATCCTTAGTTCAGACAACGGCTCATACTTCTATTTCAGTAAAAATGCGCAGACAGGAATGGCAGAGCTTTACTATATGCCATTTGCCACAGCTCTTAAGGGAGCGTCTGTAAGTGCTGAAACAATTACCGTACTTAAGGGGACGCCTGCTTCAAAAACCTGGGCTCTTGTAGTTAAGGCACAGTAATATATGATGATACAACCCACACCCGCATAAAAATATAAGGTACCGGAGTTTTCATGAAGAATTTTATAACGGAGTTTAAGAAGATAGTAACAGAAATTAGGGTGAACATCTTTAATCTGCTTCGTTGGTGCATATTTGCCACATTGGTAGGCCTCTTTGTAGGAGGCATCAGTGTGGCATTTTCAGCGCTTGACATCAGGGCAAACAATTTGTTAAAGACTCATCCTGAAATGCTCTACGGGCTGCCATTTGCAGGCCTTATTATAGTATTTTTATATCGTTTTGCAGGGGTATATAAGTCTCAGGGAACCAATCTTGTTATCAGTACTATTCAGGCAAAGACGGAGCTTCCCGTAATTATGGCTCCACTCATCTTTGTCTCAACACTAATTACACATGCCTTTGGTGGCTCAGTGGGCAGGGAAGGTGCTGCCTTACAGCTTGGAAGTGCTGCTGCAGCAGGGCTTAACAAGATTAAATGGCTAAAATTAAGTGAAGAGGAAAAACGCATGATTATCATGTGTGGCATGAGTGCGGCTTTTTCTGCTATATTTGGTACACCTATAGCTGCTGTATTTTTTCCAATGGAGGTGGCGAGTATAGGTATCATCCAGTATTCTGCTATGTTTCCCTGCTTTGTGTCTTCGGTGACTGCAAGGTGGCTGGCTCATTTATATGGGCTTGGCAAGGAAGAACTTGTAAGAGTAGCCGATGTGGGGCTTGATATGGAGATTACCTGGAAGGTAGCAATTTTAGCTATATTTTGCGGACTTTTAAGTATAGCTTTTTGTCTTATGCTAAAAGGCTTTGGCAATGGATTTTCAAAGCTTCACAAAAGCCGCTATGTACAGGTGTTTGTGGGCGGCACACTTTTTGTAATTATCAATCTACTGCTTGGAACAGGGGATTTCCTTGGCGCAGGTATGCCTGTCATAGAAAGAGCTGTGGAGGGAGAGGTGCTATGGTATGCATTCTTGATGAAGATGTTTCTAACGGCGCTTTGTATAGGCTCAGGCTACAAGGGAGGTGAGATAGTGCCATCACTTTATATAGGAGCTACCTTCGGCAATGTATTTGCAGGGGTTTTGGGGCTTCCGATTTCTCTTTCTGTAGCCTGTGGTATGGCGGCTCTCTTTGTAGGAGTAACCAACTGCCCTATAGCCTCACTTCTCATCATTTCTGAACTTTTCGGCTTTAAGGAAGGCAATATCTACTTCCTGCTTGCCATAGCTATCAGCTACATAATGTCAGGATATTTTGGACTATACTCAGAGCAGAATATCATTTATTCTAAGTTTAGGACTAAATATATAAATAGGAAGGCTGGAGCTTATGAGGAAGAGTTGGAGAAGGGGCTGGGTAGGAGTTGAGAAGTGATAGGTATTTATAAGGATAAATAAATGTATGTAATATACACCAAATATAAAAAATATGATAGAATACAGGTAGAAATAAAAAAGGGATAGCAAACAAACCTGAAAGCGTATCTTTCAGGTTAAATGCAATATGGGGACCTGTCAAAGTAGGTGCAACACCATGTTGCATTTAATTTGAAAAACCACAAAACAATATTTTTACCCACAACGCAAGAACTCATGTTCGAAACTTCTTGCAAATAGGCTTATAATCTGCTATACTAGACTTCCAACCGACGTCGTGCTTTAGCAAGGGAGGACTGAAGAATGCTTATTAAATGCCTGTCAGTAGGTATCGGTGGTTTTATTGGCTCAGTGCTCAGATATCTGCTGTCTGAAATTCCCGTTAAGCAAATAAATTATCCGATAAATACACTTTTTACCAATATCATCGGAGCAGTCATTATAGGAGCAGTTGTATCTTATGCAGACAGGACAGGGATGCCGCCTGAGAAATTACTGCTGTTAAAGACCGGATTTTGCGGAGGGCTCACTACATTTTCAACATTTTCGCACGAAACATTTAGGTTAATAGAAAAGGGAAACCTGCTTCTTGCCGGAAGTTATGTAATATTGTCTGTAACCTGCAGTATTGTGGGAGTATATATTGGACTTAAGATAGGATGAGAGTTATGAATGGAAATTATGATGGAAGTCAGATAGTAGTACTGGAAGGGCTTGAGGCTGTTAGGAAACGCCCGGGTATGTACATAGGAAGTACAGGGTCAAGAGGCCTTCACCACCTTATATGGGAAATCCTTGACAATGGTATAGATGAGCATCTTGCGGGATTTTGCTCACAGATTGATGTTACACTTAGAAATGACGGGGGCATAACCATAAGGGACTATGGAAGAGGTGTGCCTGTAGACATTCACCCAACCAAGAAAATACCGACTGAGCGTGTAGTATATACCATTCTTCACGCAGGCGGCAAGTTCTCGGGAGGAGCGTACAAGGTATCGGGAGGTCTTCACGGAGTAGGTGCTTCTGTTGTGAATGCTCTTTCAACCAAGATGGTAGTTGAAATCAGAAGAGATGGCAATGTCTATATAGATGAGTATGAAAATGGAGGACATCCTGTAACAAAGTTGGTTAAGGGCGAGCTTATGCCTGTAGCTACCTGCAGGAAGTCAGACACAGGTACCAGTGTAACCTTTTATCCGGATGATTCTATATTTGAAACTGTTGAATTTAAGGCTGATATCATCAAGAAAAAGCTAAAAGAAACAGCTTTTTTAAATAGGAGACTCAAAATCAACTTTGTTGACGAAAATACAGGTGAGGAGAAGTCATACGAGGAAAAAGACGGTATCAAAAGCTATGTAAAATACATCAACCGTGAGGCAGAAGTTATAAATGACGAGGTTATATATGTAGAGGGTGAGTCAGGTGACATAGAGGTTGAAGTGGCATTTCAATATACTAACGGTTTTTCGGAGCAGATAAATGCCTACTGTAACCGTATCAATGTAATAGATGGTGGAACTCTTGTAACTGGCTTTAAGACTGCACTTACAAGAGTTATGAATCAATATGCAAGGGAACTTGGCTACCTCAAGGGAAAGGATGATAACTTTGACGGAAAAGATATCCGTAACGGCATAGTTGCAATTATTTCCATTAAGCATCCGGACCCTCAGTTTGAAGGACAGACCAAGACCAAGCTTGGCAATACTGATGCTAAGACTGCAGTTGAAGAGGTAGTTTCAAGGGAAATAGTCAGATATTTTGATAAAAACATAGAGGTGCTTAAGTCTATTCTTGACCTTGCACAGAAGTCCTACAGTGCAAGAACAGCAAGTGACAAGGCGAGAAATGCAGTGCTTAAGAGCCTTAATGACTTTGATGTAAAGAGCAAGCTTGCTTCCTGTTCATCAAAGAATGCGGCTGAATGTGAGATTTATCTCGTGGAGGGAGACTCTGCAGGAGGTACGGTAAAGACTGCAAGAAACCGTAAAACTCAGGCGGTGCTTCCGCTTCGAGGCAAGATATTAAATGTAGAGAAGGCGGCACTTGAGAAAATACTTGTAAATAACGAGATAAAGTCAATGATAGCCACATTTGGCTGTGGCATCGGAGATGATTTTGACATATCAAAGCTTCGTTATGACAAGATTATAATACTAACTGATGCGGATGTGGACGGAGCTCATATAAGTACCCTCCTGCTTACATTTTTCTATAGATTTATGCCTGATCTTATAAAAGAAGGCAAGATATACAGAGGACTTCCACCTCTATACAAGGTTGACTATGAGGAGAGCGGTGCTGAGGTTACCAGTGTGCCTGAGAAGAAGTTTGAGGAAGGGCAGCTTGATATCTTCCAGCTTGGAGTCGGAGAAAAGCCTGAGGAAAAGCAGGGGAGGTCTAAGTCAGGAAAGAAGAGGAAGAAGTCAGAGTATATATTCAATGACTATGAACTTGAGAAATTCAGGAAGAATAAAAACCGCAAAATTCTTGAGATACAGCGTTACAAAGGACTTGGTGAGATGGATGCGAGTCAGCTCTGGGAGACAACCCTTAATCCAAAGACCAGGTCGCTTGCAAGAATAGATATAAGTGATACTGTTGAGGCTGACGAGGTTACAAGCCTGCTCATGAGCAGTGTGGTACCGCCAAGGCGTGAGTTCATAATGAATGAAGCCAGGTATGCGAAGGTGGATGTGTAATATTGATTTATAGGAAGTGGAAAGTATGGTAACAGAAGAAAACATTATTATTCAGGACTTTTCTGAGGAAATGAAGAATTCCTACAGAGATTATTCTGTAAGTGTAATTATATCAAGAGCTCTGCCTGATGTAAGAGACGGACTTAAGCCTGTTCAGCGTAGAATTCTCTATGCTATGAATGAACTTGGGCTTGCTCCTGACAAGCAGCATAGAAAGTCTGCCCGTATAGTCGGAGATACCATGGGTAAATACCACCCACATGGTGATTCTTCTATCTATGATGCCCTAGTGCATATGGCTGAAGAATGGTCTATGTCAGTGCCTTTGGTGGACGGACATGGAAACTTTGGCTCCATAGACGGAGACTCTGCGGCTGCTATGCGTTATACCGAGGCAAGGCTCTCAAAAGGTGCTATGAACCTGCTTACAGGACTTGACAGAAACCTTGTTGACTTTGTACCAAACTTTGACGAGAGAGAAAAAGAGCCTGTTATCCTTCCTGCGAAGCTCCCGTTTCTTCTAATCAATGGAACTACGGGTATAGCTGTAGGTATGGCTACCAATATACCTCCTCACAATCCGGGAGAGATAATAAAGGGAGCTATAGCCCTTCTTGACAATCCGGAGCTTAGTACTGAAAAGTTAATGAAGTACATACCGGGACCTGACTTTCCAACCGGAGGAATAATTTCAAATGCAGATGAAATAGCAGGAATATATGAAAACGGTGAGGGCAGACTCCGTGTAAGAGGAAAGTATGTAATTGAAGACGGAGAAAATGGCAAGAAAAATATAGTATTCACAGAGATTCCATTTACCTCAACAGGCAATAAGTCAAGGCTTGTGGAAAGCCTTGTAAATCTTATGAAGGATAAGGTCTTTGATGAAATTGCAGATGTGAGGGATGAGTCCTCATCAGATGTCCGTATAGTAGTTGAGGTAAAGAAGGGAAGAAATGTAGAAAACCTCTTAAACGGCATTTTCAAGAAGACTCCTTTGGAAGATACATATTCCGTAAATATGCTTGCAGTAAGGGATAAGCAGCCTAAGATATTCTCTCTTAAGGGGATATTAGAGGAGTTCCTTAGCTTTGAAGAGGAGCTGTATACCAAGGAATATACTCATTTACTGGAAAAGGCAAGGGCTAGAGCCGAGGTCGTAGACGGCCTCATCAAGGCGGTAGATGTAATCGACCTTATTATAGAGGTGTTAAGGGGGTCTGAGTCTATAAAGCAGGCAAAGGACTGCCTTGTAAACGGCAATATAGCTGAGATTAAATTTAAGTCCGAGGCATCTAAGAGGGAGGCAAAGAGCTTTGACTTTACTGAGGCACAGGCTGATGCCATCCTTGCTATGCCTCTTAGCAGGCTCATTGGGCTTGAGGTCTTGAAGCTTACTTCTGAGGCTGAAAACCTGAAGAACAATATAGATGAGTATAACAAGATATTATCAGATAAAAGCGAACTTCATAAGGTAATAAAGACCGATTTGAAGGCAAATGTTAAGAACTTTGACAGACCTAGAAGGACGGAGCTTTTGAATGAAGAAAAGCAGGTCTATGTTGAAGAAGTAAAAGAAGAAGATGTATATGTGCTTATAGACCGCTTCGGATATGCTAAGAGCGTGGATGTGTCAGGCATTTCAAAGGCTAATGAAGAGGCTCTAAATGAGTATCCGACCAAGATACTTATGAGAAATACAGACAGGCTCTGCATATTTACTGCAAGTGGCAATATGCATCAGGTGAAAGTAAAGGATATACCAAAGGTAAGGCTTAGGGATAAGGGAACACTGGTACACAATATCTCGAAGGTGGGTAAGGAAGAGATTATTCTCTACACCTCATTTGCAGTGCTTTATGAATCAATGGTTTTCTTTGCTACTAAGAAGGGATTTGTAAAGCTGGTTTCAGGTGTGGAATTTGATACCAACCGCACTGTAATGCTTGCTACCAAGCTAGAAGAGGATGATGAGCTCCTTAGTGTAAGGGTGCTTAGCGCTTCAGAGATACTTTCTCATGACCTGAGAGTTTACATGCTTACAAAGAAGAAAATAGGCCTATCCTATCTTCTTGATGAAGTAGTTGAAATGAAGAAGAGCGGCAGGGGAGTGAAGGGTATAAGCCTTGCGGCTGATGATGAGGTAAGAGCTGTGGCTGTGGAGGTAAGTGCGACTACAGAAGTAGAATTTGATGGAGACCTGATTAAGACAGCTAAATTTAAGCTAAAGAAGAGGGCTGCTAAGGGAGATAAAATTAGGTAGCCGGCTATATACTAAAGTATACAGCTTAGAATTATAAATGCCTAAGCGAGCGCGTTAGGCGGAGCGAAGCGGATGCCGGAGCGAGTCTGGACATTTATAGTTCTGAGCGTCACTAGTGTAGAAATATTAAAATATACCAAAGGAGAATGCCATGAAATCTGTTAAAGAGAGATTCTTAAAGTATGTATCATTTGATACACAGTCACAGGATGGAGTTGAGGAAGTACCAAGTACAGCCAAGCAGCTTGAACTTGCAAAATTTTTGGTGGAGGAGCTTAATGAGCTTGGACTTAGCGAGGTAGAGCTTCTAGACCATGGCTATGTATTTGCGACTCTCCCGGCTACTACAGATAGAGATCTGCCTGTGCTTGGCTTTATTGCGCATATGGATACCTCTGATGCCATTTCAGGTGCCAATGTAAGACCACGTGAAATAGAGAACTATGACGGTGGGGATATAGTGCTTAATGAGGCTCTTGGTGTGGTTATGAAGGTAAGCGACTTTCCTGCTCTTCCTGAATTCAAGGGTGAGACACTTATAGTTACAGACGGAACCACACTCCTTGGCGCAGATGACAAGGCGGGAATAGCTGAGATTATCAGTATGGTGGCTTATTTTAAGGAGCATCCTGAAATAGAGCATGGAAAAATCAGAATAGGCTTCACCCCTGATGAAGAGGTAGGAAATGGAACCAAGTACTTTGATGTAGATAAATTCGGAGCTGACTATGCCTATACGGTAGACGGCGGAAGGCTTGGAGAACTTGAATACGAGAACTTCAACGCAGCAAGCGGAAGGGTGGTTATAAACGGAGTATCCATACATCCGGGTTCTGCTAAGTGGAAGATGAAGGATGCCATCAGAATAGCAATGGAATTTCAGGCTATGCTTCCTATATATGAAGATCCTTACTGCACAGAGGGCTATGAGGGATTTTTCCATATTACTGAAATTGAAGGAAATACTGAGAAAACTAAGTTAAATTATATTATCCGTGACCATGATGCAGATAAGTTTGAGGCTAAAAAAGTGTTATTTGCAAAGGTGGGAGAATTCATCAATGCAAAATACGGTGAGAGCACAGCAGATGTTACAATCACAGATTCTTACCACAACATGAAAGAAATGGTCGAGCCTAATATGCATCTTGTAGAAAATGCTAAGAAGGCTATGATAGAGCTTGGAATCGAGCCTAGAGTAGAGCCAATCAGAGGTGGTACTGACGGAGCCTTGCTTTCATACATGGGACTTCCTTGTCCAAATATCTGTACAGGTGGTATGAACTACCATGGCAAGTATGAGTATGTTTCTGTTGATGCTATGTTTAAGATAGTGGAACTATTAAAGAAACTTGTGCTAATATACGCCGAGTAATATTCATCCAAATAACAATTGTGCAAAATATAAATTTATTATTTCAATTAAATATATTTTATTGACATTATGCACAAATGGTGCTAGAATAATACTGTCGACAGGAGAGAGTAGGAAGACGAACGGGCTTCGTGGCGGAATAGAATTGGACATTTGGGGATGTCATTCTGGGGTACTCGATAGAAAAAAGATAACGATACACGCATTTTACGTATGTAGATGCCTTGTGTTGCTATCTTTTTTCTTTTTAGGAGGTAATTTTATATTCACCTTTATTATCAGGCTTAATAAAATACATAGATTTGCCGACATAAATGTTATAAGTATTGTGGAACAACTAAGATATGCAGTGGCGGGAGCTGCCGTCAAAGTGGCATATCACAGGTGTTGCGGTTAATATAGGCTAACATTATGACGAGGTGTCTATGCAGATAAACAGTGTAAAAGATAGTACAAAGGTACTTGAAACAGGACTTAAAGATATCGATAAAGATGTTCAAGTACAGGAACCTATTTACGAAAAGATAAGCCTTGGAGAGGCATCCAAT